>JAJZDE010000047.1 GCA_021828745.1 Pseudomonadota bacterium | reverse complement strand
AAGGCTGTCCCTCTTGAAACCTCTGAGGATTCCCCCCATCTGTTGTCAGGTTCAACTTTCAGAGGTTATCTCTTATGAGTACAGTCACTCAGGAATCCGTGCAATTACCTCTGCTTCCCCTGCGGGATGTGGTTGTTTTTCCCCATATGGTCATTCCTCTCTTTGTGGGCCGCCTCAAATCCATCCGCGCTTTGGAACTGGCCATGGAAGCGGGCAAGAACATCCTGCTGGTGGCACAGAAATCTGCCTCCAATGATGATCCGGGAGTGGACGAATTGTATGACGTGGGGAGCATTGCCACGATCCTGCAATTGCTGAAACTGCCGGATGGTACGGTCAAGGTTCTGGTGGAGGGGGTCCAGCGGGTGACGGTGAGCGAGGTCACTGAACCCAATCAATCCCATTTTCTGGGAGTGGCGACGCCCATCCAGGAATCCTCCGGTGAGCATCCGGAACTGGAAGCCCTGCGTCGTACTTTGCTGGGACAGTTTGAGCAATTCGTCAAACTGAACAAGAAGATTCCTCAGGAGGTATTGAGTTCTTTTTCCAGTATTGAAGAGGCGGGACGACTGGCAGATACGGTCGCTACCCATGTTCCTCTGAAACTGGAACAAAAACAGGAAATCCTGGCCCTGTTCGATGTCCGTAAACGTATCGAACAATTGCTTTCACTGCTGGAAAGTGAAATCGACATCCTGCAGGTGGAAAAGCGCATCCGGGGGCGTGTCAAGCGCCAGATGGAAAAAAGCCAGCGCGAATACTACCTCAACGAACAGGTCAAGGCCATCCAGAAGGAGTTGGGAGACAACGAGGAGGGTGCGGATATCGAGGATCTGGAAAAAAAGATCCGTGCGGCACACATGTCCAAGGAGGCTCAGTCCAAGGCTGAGGCAGAACTCAAGAAATTGCGTTTGATGTCGCCCATGTCGGCAGAGGCCACGGTGGTGCGTAACTACATCGATACCCTGGTGGGTCTGCCCTGGAAAAAGAAAACCCGGGTCAGTTCCGACCTGGGAAACTGCGAAAAGGTATTGGATCAGGATCATTTCGGGTTGGATAAAGTCAAGGAACGGATCGTCGAATATCTGGCCGTCCAGGCACGGGTGGATAAGGTCAAGGCGCCGATTCTGTGTTTGGTGGGGCCTCCGGGGGTCGGAAAAACTTCTTTGGGAAAATCCATCGCACGCGCCACCAATCGCAAATTTGTACGCATGGCGTTGGGAGGGGTGCGGGACGAAGCGGAGATCCGTGGACATCGACGGACCTATATCGGAGCCATGCCAGGGAAAATCCTGCAGAGTCTGACCAAGGTGGCAGTGCGCAACCCTTTGTTTCTTCTGGATGAAGTGGACAAGATGGGGCAGGATTACCGGGGAGATCCTTCCTCGGCTTTGCTCGAGGTTCTGGATCCTGAACAGAATCATACCTTTACCGATCACTATGTGGAGGTGGAGTATGACCTGTCCGATGTGATGTTCGTCGCGACGGCCAATACCCTGAACATTCCGTCTCCCTTGCTGGATCGTATGGAGGTGATTCGACTGTCGGGGTATACGGAGGATGAAAAGATCAATATTGCGCGCCAATATCTCCTACCCAAACAGTTGAAGGCCAATGGGTTGAAGGAAGATGAAATTTCGGTGGCAGAGGGCGCCCTGCGCCACATCGTCCAATACTACACCCGCGAGGCGGGCGTGCGGGCGCTCGATCGAGAAATTGCGAAGATCTGCCGGAAAGTGGTCAAGTACCTGCTTCTGTCAAAGAAAACCGGGAAGGTGGCGGTGACTTCACGCAATCTGGAAAAATATCTGGGCGTTCGTCCCTATACCTTTGGCGTGGCGGAAAAAACCAATCAGGTGGGCCAGGTGACAGGTTTGGCCTGGACCGAAGTGGGGGGGGAATTATTGACCATCGAGGCGGCTCGGGTGAGTGGAAAAGGAAAAATGACCACCACCGGGAAACTGGGGGAGGTCATGCAGGAATCCATCCAGGCCGCGCTCAGCGTGGTGCGCAGTCGCGCCACGCGCCTGGGCATTCCTTCCGATTTCTATGAAAAATCCGACATTCATATCCACTTGCCCGAGGGAGCGACGCCCAAGGACGGACCGAGTGCGGGGACGGCCATCACCACCGCCATGGTTTCCGTACTCACAGGCATACCGGTGCGGGCCGACGTGGCCATGACCGGTGAGATCACATTGCGTGGTGAGGTGCTGGCCATCGGCGGCCTCAAGGAAAAATTGCTGGCCGCGCATCGCGGGGGGATTCGGACCGTTTTGATTCCCCAGGAAAACTGCAAGGACCTGGTGGAAATTCCGGACAACATCAAGGGGCGCCTGGAATTGCATCCGGTCCGTTGGATCGATCAGGTTCTGGCCCTGGCATTGGAGCGCGAACCGGTGCCTTTACCGGAGGCAGGTACAGGAGAATCTCTTCCGCCCGTTCCTGCGGCAACGACTCCCTTGAAGCCCCACGGGGAAGCGGTGGTCCCCCCTGCGGGCATCACGCATTGAATTTGTCACAACTCACTGAAAAACGGTTGACAGAGGACGCATTGCCCCTTATAAAGGGCGATGCATCCTGAACTGAAGCATCCCCCGTGCAGGATAAGAGTGAAGAGGTCTGTTGTTGTTCCTAACTAACAATAAGGGGTATTCCAGGTGAACAAAAGTGAACTGATCGAACAGATGGCTGATGCGGCTGATATTTCCAAAGCGGCTGCAGGGCGGGCTCTGGAAGGGGCTATCAGCGCCATTCAGTCGACGCTTAAGAAAGGAGGACAGGTTTCTCTGGTCGGGTTTGGGACGTTCCATGTAGGAAAACGGGCGGCTCGCACTGGGCGTAACCCCAGCACTGGAGAGACCATCCAGATCGAAGCTGCCAAAGTTCCTAAATTCAGGGCTGGCAAAGTGCTCAAGGATAGTGTAAACTAGCAGTCTTTGGGTGCTTAGCTCAGTTGGTAGAGCGTCGCCCTTACAAGGCGAATGTCGGGGGTTCGAGCCCCTCAGCACCCACCAGAACCGGGTCATTCGCCGGTCGAAAGTCTAAGGAGTGGTAGTTCAGTTGGTTAGAATACCGGCCTGTCACGCCGGGGGTCGCGGGTTCGAGTCCCGTCCACTCCGCCAGTAAAACAACGGGTCAGCAGATAAACTGCTGACCCGTTTTCCATTTACCTGTTTCGCATGGGTTTGCAAGAACTCAATGACGGTTTTGAGCGTTTCCTTGTCAGGAATCGGTTTGCCCATCGTCTTCATGTTCTGCGTCATGCGTTCAACGACACTTGGCCATTCATTGGCTGCGTGTTGCTTGGGGTCGGGCAAGACATGACACTGGGTGCAATACTGTGCAAGCAATTGCGCGCCAGTTGACTGCGGGTCAGGAAGGTTTTCGGGATTGATGCCTGGCGGAAGCCGGGCACCCATCATCGTGCAATTCATCATCATGGTGCCGCCACCCATCATACTCCCCATGGCTGGTCGCATCCCGGACAAGGTGGACAACCCGATGACGCTGATAATCCGCAGCAATATTCCGATGACAAGATTGCGATTATTTTTCATGGTCTCATGCCTCAGTGTCCTGTTTTGTTTTTCGAAAGTTTCCCTCCGGTAGTAAGTTATCGGACCGGTGTCATGCGGGTCACTTGGTACTGATCCTTCGCTGACTGAACCAGATCGAACTTGATCTTCTCGCCTACGGTGATTTGGTCGAGCAGTTTCCCGTTCTGCACGGCAAAGGTCATTGTCATGGCTGGCCACTGAATACTGGGGATGGGTTCATGGGCAATGGTGATTCGGCCATTTTCTACATCCACCTTCCGGACGATTCCAATGCCGTGATGAATTTTTTTGCTCATCGGTTCGGCCATCGGGCCAGACATTGGCATGTTATTCATATTCACTCCATTCATGTTCATGCCCTCGGCATGAGAAAGAGGCGTGACGGACAGCAAGGTGAGCAGAGCCATCGTGGTTGAACGCATCGTTTTCATGGTGTCATTTCCTTTTGGTTGAAGTGGTGGTGCGGTTGAATGAAGCCCATCGTCGGCCTGTACTGCGCGGTGAACGCAGTAACCGGTAAGCGGCCGGGATGACGAACATGGAAAGCAGGGGGGCGGTCAGCATGCCCCCTGCCATGGGGGCCGCAATGCGGCTCATGATTTCGGAGCCCGTCCCGCTTCCCCAAAGGATGGGCATGAGCCCCGCCAGGATGACCGCCACGGTCATGGCCTTGGGGCGTACCCGTAGCACGGCACCCACACGGATGGCGTCCTCGAGAACCGCAGGGGTCAGGGGAGCGTCGGTTGCCGCCAAGCGCGCTTCCAGCGCCTGGCGCAGATAGAGCAGCATGATGACGCCAAATTCCGCAGATACCCCGGCCAGCGCGATGAAACCCACTGCGGTGGCGACGGAAAGATTGTAATGCAGCAGGTATAACAACCAGATCCCGCCGGTCAGTGCAAACGGTAATGTGCCCATGATCAGCAAAGCTTCATCCACGCGCTGGAAGGTCAGGGTGAGCAGCACAAAAATGATCAGCAAGGTGGTCGGGACCACAATCTTCAGTCGTTGATTGGCGCGTTCCATGTACTCGAACTGACCGGAGTAAGCTACACTCACTCCGGAAGGCAGGGGGATCTCCCGCGTCACCGCCCGGCGTAAATCCCCCACCACCGAAGCCAGATCCCGCCCCCGCACATCCACATAGACCCAACTCGCCAGACGCGCATTTTCACTTTTCAGCATGGAGGGGCCCTGGTCGTAGTTTACCTGGGCCACCGTTCCCAGGGTGATCCACTGCCCGCCGGGCGTGAACAGGGGCAATTGGCGCAGAGCATGCAATGAATCCCGATCCGCACGGGGATAGCGCACGTTGATGGGAAAACGCGCCGTTCCTTCGACAGTTTCTCCGATGGCGTCACCACCGACCAAAGTGGTCACTGCGGCTTGAATGGTATCGATGTTGAGACCGTAACGCGCGGCTGCCACACGATCGATATTCACTGTAAGGTATCGCCCGCCGGTCAGACGCTCGGCAAAGGCGGAGGTCACGCCCGGGATCGCCTGCGCCACCTTTTCCACGGCCATGGCGACGGATTCCACCGTGGCCAGATCCGGTCCTGAAACCTTCACTCCGATGGGGCTCTTGATTCCTGTGGCCAACATGTCGATGCGGTTGCGAATGGGCGGAACCCAGAAATTGGACAGTCCGGGAATACGAACCGTGCGATCAAGTTCCGCCACCAACTTCTCTGGAGTCATGCCTGGACGCCACTGGTCGCGAGGCTTGAACTGGACCGTGGTTTCAAACATTTCCAGGGGAGCGGGATCTGTCGCCGTATCGGCTCGTCCTGCCTTGCCAAAGACACGCTTCACCTCGGGTACGGTCTTGATCAGGCGATCGGTTTGTTGAAGCAACTCGGCAGCCTTGGCCGCAGATAAGCCAGGCAGCGCAGAGGGCATATAGAGCAGGTCTCCCTCGTCCAGGGGCGGGAGAAATTCCCCCCCCAGTTGGGAGACGGGCCATATGCTCGTCAGCAGTACCACCAGTGCAATGGCCAAAGTCGCTTTAGGATGCTGCAAGGCTCTACTCAGCAGAGGTTGGTACAGCGCAATCAACCACCGATTCAGGGGGTTGGCTCGTTCCTTGGGGATCTTGCCACGAATCCAGTACCCCATCAGGATGGGGATCAAAGTCACCGCCAGCCCCGCTGCCCCTGCCATGGCATAACTTTTGGTAAAGGCCAGCGGCGCAAAGAGGCGCCCTTCCTGGGCTTCCAGTGTGAACACGGGTATGAACGACAGAGTGATGATGAGCAAGCTGAAAAACAGTGCGGGCCCGACCTCTACGGCTGCTTCTGTCACCACCGCCCAGTGGGCAGCCCCTTCCAGAAGCAATCCTGGGTGCTGGTGCTGCCAATGTTCGATTTTTTTATGGGCATTTTCGATCATGACCACGGCGGCGTCCACCATGGCTCCTACCGCAATGGCGATTCCTCCCAAAGACAGGATATTGCCGTTGATGCCTTGGTAACGCATCATGACAAAAGCCGCCAACACCCCCAGGGGTAAAGAAACGATGGCGACCAGGGCGGATCGGAAATGGCGCAGAAATAGACCGCAGACCAGCGCCACCACGATAAATTCCTCGATCAGTTTATGTTCGAGGTTGGCGATGGCACGGTCGATCAACCGACTGCGGTCATAAGTGGGGACGATCTCCACCACGGCGGGTAGGCTTTTTTGCAGGGAGATCAATTTCTCTTTCACGGCGCTGAGGGTGTCGCGCGCATTTTTCCCTGACCGTAAAATCACCACCCCACCCGCGACTTCCCCCTGCCCATCGAGTTCGGCTATTCCCCGGCGCATTTGTGGACCTGTTTGAACCCGCGCGACATCTCCCAGACGCACAGAAAAACCGTCATGGGTCGTCAAAGGGATCGTCCTGAAATCTTCCAGTGTTTTGAGATAACCGGTAGCACGCACCATGTACTCCGCCTCACCCTGCTCCACCACGCCCCCACCGGCTTCCTGATTGCCGCCACGCAGGGCCGCCACGATCTGATCCCCTGTGATGTGGTAGGCCGCAAGTTTGGCCGGGTCTGGGACCACCTGGTACTCGCGTACCATGCCGCCGATGGAGGCCACTTCGGCCACATTCGGCAAACTTTTGAGTTCATACTTGAGAAACCAGTCCTGTAGGGCGCGCAGGTCTCCCAGATCATGCCGACCGCTGTGATCCACCAACGCATATTCATAAATCCAGCCGATCCCCGTGGCATCGGGACCCATGGAGGATCTGGCCGTGACTGGCAGGCGATTCTGGATCTGGTTGAGATATTCGAGAACCCTGGAACGGGCCCAGTAAAGATCAGTCCCATCCTCAAACAGGACATAGACAAAGGAATCGCCGAAGAAGGAATAACCCCGTACGGTTTTTGCGCCAGGAACGGACAGCATGGTGGTGGTCAGGGGGTAGGTGACTTGATCCTCCACAATCTGGGGGGCTTGCCCCGGAAATGAGGTACGGATGATGACCTGAACATCGGACAGATCCGGCAAGGCATCCACAGGATTGGTGCGGACTGCCCATAGCCCTCCCAACAGCAGCAGCAAAGTCGCCAGCAAAACCAAAAAGCGATGGCTGACCGACCAGCGGATGAGCCGGGCGATCATTGTGGCATCCCCGCTTTTTCCATGCGCGTCAATACACCCTTGAGGCTGGCTTCCGAATCGATCAGGAATTGTCCGGAAGTCACTATTTTTTGACCCTCCTGCAGTCCGGAGAGGATTTCGGTTTTACCCTTGCCCTCCCGTCCCGGCACCACTTCCACAGGCAAAAAATATCCCTCCTTCCTCATCGTGATGACTACATCGCGTTTTCCCGTGACGATGACTGCCTCTGCAGGGACCATGAGGACGTGGTCCCGGGTATGCTGTTCAATCCGAACCCTGGCGTACATCCCGGGGCGTAATCGCCCCTTCGGATTGGCCCATTCGATCCGCAACCGGAGTGTTCGGGTATCCACATTCAAAATGGGCAGCACGGTCATGATTCTTCCGGTGAAGGTCTGTCCCGGTAGTCCCGTGAAGTCTGCGGATACCGATTGCCCCACCACGATTCCCTTCCCCAGTGCTTCCGGGATTTCCGTATCCATCCAGATCGTGTCCAGACTATTGATGCGCGCCAGTGTCTGGCCGGGGCTGACCGTCATTCCCGCGCGTACCCCCAACTCGCTCAAGACGCCTCCCTGTGAGGCTGTCACCGTCACCACCGCCTGGGGCGTATCGCTGTGATCCAGGCGGGTCACCTGTTCTTCAGTCATCCCCAATTGCTTCAAACGGTTTCGTGCCGCAGCGGCCAAATCCGGTTCATTGGCCTTGCGCAGGGCAATGAATTCCATCTGTGCGCCATACCATTCGGGAATACGCAAATCTGCCAAGGGCGCACCTGCGCCAATGACATCGTTGGGCGCAAGGGCATAGACCCGTTCCACCAACCCTGCAGAACGAGCTTGTACGATCGTTACCTGACGTTCGTCAAAAGTCAGCGTGCCTTCTGCTTCGACCGTAAGGTCCAGAGGACCTCGCTCCACCAGGGCCAGTTTGACTCCCGTATTTTGAAGCAGACGGGGATCGATCCTTATGCCTTCATCGAT
Organism: Pseudomonadota bacterium; assembly: GCA_021828745.1. The sequence continues at coordinate 1,628 of JAJZDE010000047.1, read as the reverse complement.
ATCCTTTGGATCCTCAGTGCCTACCATGGGGACGAGGTCCATGTCCATGAAGGGCGACTTGCCCGGTTTGTCAAAGTGCTGGTCTGGTTTCATGGGGTCATACCAGTACAGGATTTGCTGTCCCGTCTGGTTGGACTGGGTTCGGGCGGGAGGAATTTCCATCGGTGGGCGGCTGGAAGTACGCTGTCCCAGTCTGTACCCTGCGAGACCGCCCATCGTCATCAAGCCCGCGATGGCTGCGATGAGGACCCATACGCTTTTTCGATTCATGGTTGCACCTCTTCGGACAGGTAGCGCAAGACAGTTTCCGCGTTGCTCCGCCGCTCTTCCAGATCAATCCGTTTCATTTTGATGCCCAGTATCGAACGGCGGGCTTCGAGTACGGCCGTCAACGAACCTTTGCCGGAACGATAGGCAGCCGTTGCCAGGCTAAGTTTTTCCTGGGAAAGGGGGAGCCATTCCTGATCGACGCGCTCGATCTGATGCGACAGGGAAGTTTGCTCGGCCAGTTGGGTCTCCAGTTCCATGGTATGTTGGCGCAACATGGTTTCCCTTTCCTCGGCGACTTGTTCCAATTCCTGTCGCTGGGCCGCGATCTGGGGGTTTTGTCGGGTTCGGGTAAATATGGGCAAATCGATGGTGAACAGAACGTTTACCATGTCCCCAAAGGGGGGACCCAGGTGCTCATAGTCCAGTTCCACGCCCCAATCCGGTCGTTTGGCGGCCTCCGCCAAGTCCACAGCCGCCTGGGCTGAAGCCTTCTGAGCCTCGAATACGGCAATATCCGGATGTTTGTCCAGCGTATGGTGCAAATGCTCCATAGGCTCCAATTGGGGAGGCGGGCCGCCCGTCAGAGGTTGGTCGGCCGCCACGCCGATCCATCGGGACAACTCGATGCGGGCAGTGGCAATGTCGCGTACCAGTTCATCCTTGCGGTCGGCCAGGGTAGCCGCTTCGCTTCGGGCTTGCAGGCTTTCCTCGGCGGTGCTCTGGGCGGCGGCCAATTGTGCCGTCGATGCCAATGACTGGAGACGATTTTCTGCTTCCAGTTGGTCCAGCACCTTATATCTTTGTTCTGCGTAATAGACTTTTAGCCAGGCCAAGAGCGTTTGGCGTCGGATCGTCAAGCGTTCCACTTCCAACTCCAGGTCGGCACGGCTGACATTGGCTTGAGCCATGTGACGGGCCGCCTCCCGCTTTTCTCCATTGGTCATTTCCTGGCGCACACCGACCACCTCCATGGTCAGGAAACTCTGGCCTGTACTCCAGGCCTGCTCGCCCTGCACAGGCAGGTTGTTTATGCCTGTGACCAGTTTCGGGTCGGGTAACTCCCCGGCCGAGATCTGTCGTTGTTGGGCGGCCGTCAACGAATTTTGACGGGCTTTGAGTTCCGAGGCATGGATTTCCGCCTGATCGATGGCCTCCTGATAGCTCAGGGCATGACAGGATGCGGTCCAGGCAAGAAGGGACAATGAGGATACAACATGCCTCAACAGAAAACGTTTTGACTTGAACAAGGGTGAATTCCTCCGGAATAATGCAAGCACCAGTTTCGTGGCGCTCCACGAAACTGCTCGTCATCAGGAGGAAAAACTAGATACGGAAGACTTGATGCTGAATGCGGAGAG
>JAJZDE010000046.1 GCA_021828745.1 Pseudomonadota bacterium | reverse complement strand
CTCCTGTTTCTGGGCGCGGGATCCGTGATCCATGCCATGCATCATGAGCAGGACATGCGCAAAATGGGGGGACTCCGGCGGTACATGCCCATCACCTATGTGACGGCGCTGATCGGTTCCCTGGCTTTGGCAGGTATTCCGCCCTTTGCCGGATTCTTTTCCAAGGATGCCATCATCGAGGCCGTGCGTGCCAGCCATTTGCCAGGCTCGGGATTTGCTTCCTTTGCCGTGCTGGCCGGGGTGTTCGTGACGGCGTTTTACAGTTTTCGCATGCTTTTCATGACGTTTCATGGAAAACCGCGCATGGACCATCACACCCGTGAACATCTTCATGAATCGCCCTGGGTGATTACCCTGCCGCTCATCATGCTGGCCATTCCCTCGGTCATAGCCGGTTGGATCTTCATCGGCCCCATGGTCATGGGGGATTATTTCGGTTCCTCCATTACCCTGTTGCCCGGGACGGGCGCCCTGCCGGAAATGCGCGAAGCCTGGCAGGGGGTCGGGCCTTTCGTGGTCGAGGGAGTCCAGTCCCTGCCTTTCTGGCTGGCTATTTCCGGGGTTGCGCTGGCGGCCGCCTTCTACCTCAAGTGGACCCATATTCCTGCGGTGATTGTCCGTGAATCGGGCGCCATTTATACCCTGCTGGACAATAAATATTACTTTGACCGTTTCAATGAAATTTTTATTGCCGGCGGCGCCCGTTGTTTCGGGCGTGGGTTGTGGAAACTGGGGGACATGAAGTTCATCGATGGCTGGATCGTCAATGGTTCTGCCCAACTGGTGGGGGCCCTGTCTACACGTCTTCGCCGGATCCAGACGGGCTACATCTACCACTACGCCTTTGCCATGATTTTTGGGGTGTTCTTCCTGATGAGCCTGTGGTTCATCAAAGCGTAATCTGAGCGGAATTCCATGACTGCACACCATCTTCTTTCCTTGAGTATCTGGGTTCCCATTCTGGCAGGGATTCTCGTCCTCGCTCTGGGGCGCGATTCCAATCCGGGACTAACCCGTGGCGTGGCACTGGTGGGGGCTCTACTGGGCTTCCTGGTCACCCTTCCCCTTTATACCGGATTCATCAACGCCTCGGCGGCCATGCAGTTCGAAGAAGCCTACCGCTGGATTCCTGCTTTCAACATCACTTATCACCTGGGAATCGACGGGATTTCCCTGTGGTTTGTCCTGCTCAACAGTTTCATGACCGTTCTGGTGGTGATTGCGGGCTGGATCGTCATCGAGAAACGGCAGGCCCAGTACATGGCGGCCTTCCTGATCATGTCCGGGTTGATCAACGGCGTGTTTGCCTCACTCGATGCCATCCTGTTCTATGTCTTCTTTGAAGCCATGCTGATCCCCATGTACCTGATCATCGGGGTCTGGGGGGGGCCGCGCCGGGTCTATGCCTCCATCAAGTTCTTTCTGTATACCCTGCTGGGTTCCCTGCTCATGCTGGCGGCCTTCATCTACCTTTACTTCGAGGCCGGAGAGTCTTTCGAAATCCTGAAATTCCAGGCAGTGGCCCTTCCTCTGGGGGTCCAGATCCTGCTTTTCATCGCCTTCTTCATGTCCTTCGCCGTCAAGGTGCCGATGTGGCCGGTTCACACGTGGTTGCCCGATGCGCACGTTGAGGCTCCCACGGGAGGTTCGGTCATTCTGGCCGCCATCACCCTGAAAATTGGGGCTTACGGGTTTCTGCGTTTCAACTTGCCGATTACCCCGGATGCCAGTCATGCCCTCGCCGGGACGATGATCACCCTGTCCTTGATCGCTGTGGTGTATATCGGTCTGGTGGCTCTGGTCCAGCAGGACATGAAGAAACTGGTGGCCTATTCGTCCATTTCGCACATGGGGTTTGTGACGCTGGGGATCTTCCTGTTCAACCCCATGGGCATGGAGGGCGGTCTGCTCCAGATGATCTCCCACGGATTTATCTCGGGGGCCATGTTCCTGTGCATCGGCGTACTGTATGACCGCATGCACACGCGACAAATTGCCGATTATGGTGGGGTGGCCAATACCATGCCCAGGTTTGCGGCCTTCATGATGTTGTTTTCCATGGCCAATGCGGGTTTGCCCGGGACCAGTGGTTTCATCGGTGAATTCATCGTCGTCCTGGGCGCGATCCAGGTCAATTTCTGGTATGCCGCACTGGCTGCCACCACCCTGGTTCTGGGCGCCGCCTATACGTTATGGATGGTGAAGCGGGTTATCTTCGGGGAAGTGGCCAATGACCATGTGGCGGCCCTCAAGGATATTTCCAGCCGAGAATTCCTGTTTCTGATCATTCTGGCACTGCTGGTGCTGGGGATGGGGCTATACCCCAAGCTGTTCTCCGAACCCATGCACGCTTCGGTCCTGCAATTGATCGAGCAGGCCTCGACCCCCAAGTTCTGATGGAGCGACGATGACCTTCGCCACACCCAATCTGGTTCCAGCCTACCCGGAAATTTTTCTTCTGGGGGCACTTTCTGCCCTGCTGATCGCGGACCTGTTCATTTCCGAGTCCAAACGATTCCTGACTTATGCCTATGCCCAACTGGCCCTGGTGGGGACGGCCGGGTTCCTTCTGATCGGTTCCCTGGGACAGGTGGTGACGACCTTCAATGGGTCCTTTGTGGATGACCCCATGGCTCGTACCCTGAAGATGATCTCCGTGCTGACGGTATCCTTCGTTTTTGCCTATTCGCGGGACTACATCCAAAGCCGTGGTTTGTTCAAGGGGGAGTTTTTCGTCCTGATCCTCTTTGCGCTGCTCGGGGTCATGGTCATGATCTCCGCCAACCACTTCCTGGTGCTCTATCTTGGGTTGGAACTGCTTTCGCTTTCTCTCGCCGCCTTGATTGCGTTGCAGCGGGACTCGGCCGTTGCCACCGAAGCCGCCATGAAATACTTCGTCCTGGCGGCTCTGGCCTCCGGCATGTTGCTGTATGGCCTGTCCATGATCTATGGCGCCACCGGATCCCTGCAAATGGCCGAAGTCGCCAATGCCATCGCCCAGGGTAATGCCGATCCGGGCATTCTGGTCCTGGGGCTGGTATTCATGGTGGCGGGTCTGTCCTTCAAGTTGGGGGTGGTGCCCTTCCACATGTGGGTACCCGATGTATACGAAGGGGCGCCCACCGCAGTGACCCTGTTTGTGAGCACGGCACCCAAACTTGCCGGTTTTGCGTTCTTCATGCGTCTGTTGGCGGGCGCCATGGGACCGATGGTTGCGGACTGGCAGTCCATGCTCATCATTGTTTCGGTATTGTCCATGCTGGTCGGAAACGTGACGGCGATCGCTCAAACCAACCTCAAGCGTATGCTGGCCTATTCCACCATTGCGCACATGGGGTTCCTGTTGCTGGGCATCCTGTCGGGGACCCTGGGAGGGTACGCGGCGGCCATGTTCTATGCGGTGACATACGTGCTCATGAGTCTGGCCGCCTTTGGCCTGATTCTGCTCATGAGTCGCGAGGGTTTCGAGGCGGATCAACTGAATGATCTGAAAGGACTGAACAAGCGCAGCCCCTGGTATGCCTTTCTGATGCTGCTGATCATGATCTCCATGGCAGGGATTCCGGTTTCAGCGGGTTTCTTTGCCAAGTTGGCCGTGCTCAGTGCCGTCCTGGATGCCGGGTTGACCTGGCTGGTGGTCGTGGCGGTACTCATGTCCCTGATCGGCGCGTTTTATTATCTGCGCATCATCAAGTTGATGTATATGGACGAACCCGAGAACGATACCCCGATCGTGGGAGAAAGCGATCATCGGTTACTGCTCAGCATCAATGCGCTGACGTTGCTCGCGCTCGGAATCATTCCGCAGCCGCTCATCGATCTGTGTACGGCATCCATTGCTCAGTCGCTGCGCGGGTAACGTATCCGTGTCCCTTGACTGGACCTTGCCAGATTACCAATGGCCGGACTTCACGGAACGGACCCTCGATTCGGTTCCGCGCTATCGGGGGGCGTTGCTGGATGTTCATGAAGACCGGGTTCAACTGCCCGATGGTCAGGAGGCCACCCGGGAATATATCCGGCACCATGGTGCTGCGGCCATCGTTCCGCTGATCGATGAGAAAACAGTACTGCTCGAGTATCAGTTTCGCTATCCTCAACGGCGCCATTACTTTGAAATCCCGGCGGGCAAACTGGATCCGGGCGAGGATCCGCTGAAAGCGGCACAACGGGAATTGCAGGAAGAAACCGGGTACCGGGCGGGACGCTGGAAAAAACTCATGTGTCTGGATCTGTGTATCGCTTATTCCACCGAACAGATCACCTATTTCCTGGCTCAGGACCTTGTTTTCGAAGAAATCCGGCGCGATGAGGAAGAATTTCTCGAAACCCTGGCAGTACCTCTGGAAGAGGCCTGGCGCTGGGTGGAGACAGGGCGTATCTGTGACGCCAAGACAGTGGCAGGTCTGCTGTGGCTCCGGACCTTTTCCCCTACTTGAAATTGGGTTGATTGCCCCCAACTCAGGGGCATCGCTGTATTTTTCGTTCAAACCCACGGATGTGATGACACCATGAGCCATAAGGAATCCCTGAATTTTCAGACCGAAGTCAAGCAGTTGCTGCAGTTGATGATTCATTCCCTGTACAGCAACAAGGAAATATTTTTACGCGAATTGATTTCCAACGCCTCCGACGCCTGTGACAAACTGCGTTTCGAGTCCATTCAGAACCCGACGCTGCTGGAAAGTGACCCCGATCTGGCGGTCCATCTGGAGATCGATAAGGAAGCACGCACATTGACCATCCGGGATAATGGGGTGGGGATGTCGCGGGAAGAAGTGATCGGGAACATCGGGACCATCGCTCGCTCCGGAACCAGGGAGTTTCTGGGTAAACTGTCCGGCGACCAGGCCAAGGATTCTGCATTGATCGGGCAGTTCGGGGTTGGCTTCTATTCTTCCTTCATCGTTGCGGACAAGGTGACCCTGACTACCCGCCGGGCCGGGGCGACTGCATCGGAGGGCGTACAGTGGGAGTCGTCGGGGGATGGTTCCTTCTCCATTGAAACGCTGGAAGTTCCAACGCGCGGAACGACGGTGACGCTGCACCTCAAGGAAGGGGAAGAGGGGTTTCTCGATGCCTGGAAGTTGCGCGGTATCGTGCGGCGCTACTCCGATCATATCCAGTTGCCGATTCGCATGAAAAAAGACCCCATTCCGGCTCAGGAAGGGGAAGAAAAGGTCGTCAACGAGCCGGAGGAAGAAACCCTCAATCAGGCCAATGCGCTGTGGGCACGCCCCAAGAACGAAATCACGGAAGAGCAGTATCAGGAGTTTTACAAGCACGTTTCCCACGACTTCGAGTCTCCTCTGGCCTGGAGTCATGCGCGGGTGGAAGGCAAACAGGAATACACGGAACTGCTCTACATTCCGGCCCGTGCGCCTTTTGATCTGTGGGAGCGAGAGCCTCGTCACGGGATCAAATTGTATGTGCGGCGCGTTTTCATCATGGAAGATGCCAAGAAACTGGTGCCCCAGTATCTGCGCTTTGTGCGGGGGGTGATCGACTCGGCCGATCTGCCGCTCAATGTGTCGCGTGAAATCCTGCAGGAATCCAAGGACATCGATACCATCCGGGCCGGTTGCACGCGCAAGGTGCTGGGCTTGCTCGAAGATCTCGCAGAGAACCAGAAAGAGAAATATCAGCAGTTCTGGAATGAGTTCGGACGCGCCTTCAAGGAAGGGGCGGGTGAGGAATATGCCAATCGTGAGAAATGGGCGGGACTGCTGCGCTTTTCCACCACCCACACGGACAAACCCGACCAGACCGAGTCGCTCAAGGACTATGTTGGGCGCATGAAGGAAGGGCAGGACACCATTTACTATGTGACCGCAGAAAGTTTTGCCGCAGCCAGGAACAGTCCGCACCTGGAGATTTTCCGGTCCCGTGGGATTGAGGTTCTCCTCCTGTCCGATCGCGTGGACGAGTGGGTCGTGTCCCACCTGGAAAGTTTCGAAGAGAAGAAACTTCACTCCGTGGCCAAGGGAGACCTGGATCTGTCCAAATTGGGGATCGAAAAACCCAAGGTGGAAACCCCGGATTCGGAAACCCTGAAACCCTTGCTGGAGGCCATGCAGGGGGCGTTGGGGGAACAGGTCAAGAGCGTTCGCGTCAGCCATCGGTTGACCGAATCTCCCGCCTGTCTGGTGGTGGAAGAGGGGGACCTGTCGGGTAACATGGCGCGTTTCCTGAAATCCGTGGGCCAGTCCGTGCCCACTTCCAAGCCCATCCTCGAGATCAACCCCGATCACCGTTTGATTCTGCGTCTCAAACTGGAAACGGATCCACAGCGCATTTCCGACTGGAGCCAGCTGCTTTTTGACCAGTCCTTGCTGGCCGAAGGCGGACAACTGGAAGATCCCGCTCAATTCGTCAAACGTCTCAACCAGTTGATTCTCAACTGAGTACCCGTTCCCTGGGGTAAGGGTCAGGCCTTCCCCAGGGTCAGGGCGGACCAGAGTCTCTGGCAGCCCAGTCGTTGCTGGGCCCAGAACCCCTTCCCATAGTCCCGTCCCTCCCGCTGATCGGCAATGCCGGTGGGCGGCGTTTCCCTTGAAAAATTGGCAGTTCCGAACAGGATGTCCCAGATCGGGAAGAGCACGGCAAAATTGCAGCTCAACTGGCCGCTTTCGCTGCCCGTGCCCATGCCGTGGTGATAGCGATGGTAATGGGGACTGACCAGACAACGCTCAAAGGGTCCAAAGCGCCAGTCAATGTTGGCATGGGCCAGACTTTGCAGGATGCGGGGGATCATCATGAGCAGGATGAACTGACCGGGTTCCACGCCGATGGCCAGACTGAGCAGGGAGAAACAGGCGGCCGTGAGGACGTCATCCAGAAGATGGGTGCGGTCGTCAGACCAGTAACTCATGGTTTGCTGGCTGTGATGGACGCCATGCAGGGCCCACCACCATTCCAGCCGGTGCTGGAAGCGGTGCAGCCAGTAGGAAAAGAAGTCGAGGATGACGAGGTAGGCAAAAAAGGTGGTGAGCGGGCGATTTTCCAGAGCGGGGATGAGATCTTCCAGGGTATAGGGGATGAATCCATGGAACCGCAACCAGGCATCCAGTTTGAAGGTGAGGGGCCACATCAGGACGAACATCACGAGGGGAATGAAACCCAGGCGGTGGAGAAGGGTATAGAGAATGTCCACGCGCACCCCACGCCGTCCGGACCAGCGTTCGGCAGGAAAAAGCGCTTCGAGTGGGCGAAAAAACAGGACCAGAAAGGCGATTTCTCCCATGCCCACCAGAGCGAATTCCGTGGCATCGAAGGCCTCCTCCTGATAGGCCAGCAAGCCCAGAGGGGGAAGCAACGGATTGACGCAATGCTCGAAGAGCCAGGCCTGAGCCAGCGTAAATCCATTCATGAAGGTCTCAAACCAGGTCATGGGGACGGTCTCGCGCTCATTCGGCGGTTTTGGGCAGGGTGGCGAAACAGAAGCCACGCGCCTGCAAGCCAGTGATCAGGGGTTCGAAGACCCGTACGAAAGGATCATGGCGAGAGCGAATGCCCAGATGCATCATCAAGATATCGCCATCCTTGAGGTGAGTCAGGGCCTGGTTCAGCAAACGCGGATTGGGATATTTTTCCGAGGGCAACTCATCCCCCAGAAAGCCGGCGGCAGACCAACCCACATGCTGAGGGAAACCACAGTCTCCGGCCCAGGACGAGGCATTGGGGGTGAGATGCCCGCCGGGCGCCCGCCAAAGGGGTTCCAGGGGTTGCCCGGTGAGTGTCTTGAAGCGCTCATCGACGCGTTGCAGATTTTGACAGAACCCTGCCTTGTCGAATTCGCGGGGCGCATGGTCACCGCCCCGGGTCAGGATGGTGCCTGAAGGCAGGTCTTTGACCAACGTGGCATGAAACCAGGTGTGGTTGCCAAAATGGTGGCCTTCCCGCACCCGTGCACGCCAAAAATCGCGCCAACTGTCGTCGAGGGCATGATCTCCGCGCCAGGTGGGTTCATTGGCCACGAAAAAGGTGGCCTTGACCTGGTGCCGCTGCAGGATCGCGGCAATGGTCTCTGCGGCCTGCATGGATCCGGTGTCCAGGGTCAGGTACAGGGTGCCGCGACAGGCGGAGGGGGAAGGCGTCTGTGCGGTGGACCCGGTGCTCCACAGGCCCAACAGGAGCAAGGCAAGACCGGACTGCAGGGCCAAACGGCTCATGGAAACATCATCCCTACAGACGCGCGGCGTGATGCTCAAAGAAGATGCCATGGGGCGATTTTCCCACGGGAATGGTGCGTACCACTTTATCCGTGGATAAATCCACCACGCTGACCTGACGAATCCAACGATTGGTGATCCACAGTTCCTTGCCATCTGCCGAGACTTCCATGTCATCGGGGCCGCCGGGGACAGGAAAGGTTTTGGTGATGGTGAGCGTTTTCGTATCGATGATGGAGACGGTATCTCCGGAACGGTTCCCGACAAAGATGTGGCGTCCGTCCCCTTCGGGCATGAAGTTGTGTGTGCCTTTGCCTGCGGGAATATGTTTGATGATCTGAGCGGTTTTATAATCCACCACCGCAACTTCATTCTGTCCCATGATGCCCACCAGAAGATGCTTTCCATCGGGGGTCAGAATGACGCCGGCAGGCGTTTTTCCAATAGGAATGACCCACTTGACCGTGAGGGACCGGAGGTCGATGGCCGCCAACTGGTCACTGCCCTGCAGGGTGACGAAGACCATGGAACTGTCGGGGCTGAAGGCCATGTGACTGGGCATGGAGGCCAACTCAAAGCGCTTGACCAGATGAAAATCGCGGGCATCGTAAACATCCACTCGATCCAGGCGCAGTGAATTGGCGACAAACCAATGCTTGTCCGGGCTGAATCCGATCTGGTAGGGATCACTGATGCGGGTCAGACGGCGCAGGATATCGCCCGTCTTTGGGTCCAGAAAGACCAGATCGTTGCTCACGGCATCAGCCACGATGAGCGCGCTGTTGTCCGGCAAACTCATGAGGTGATGGGGCTCGCGACCCACGTAGAAGTGATCGATGGGCTGATAGGTCTGACGATCGATGCGGGTGATGGTGCCTTCTCCCGAATTGAGCACGATGACGACTTCCGCCTCTGCGCGGCAGGCCAATGCCGTCAGAGAAAAAAGTGTCAACACTGTCATTAATAAGGGGCGCATAGGTTAAAATCGGGGGTAATCATGGATCCACTCGTGGGCTGGGTATGCGGCAAAGGACCATTCTATGAAAGCCTCAAGCTTTCCGGTTTGATCCAGGTCAGGCTTGCACGCGATGTTCCCATTCTATCACTTTCAAAGAGGATGGCTTTGGCATGAATTACTGTTCCAGTTGTGGCATGCGGGTCCTGACCCAGATTCCGGAGGGAGATCACCTGCCTCGTCAGGTCTGTCCCAGTTGCCATACCATCCACTACAGTAACCCGAAAATTCTGGTGGGGGCCATCCCGGTCTGGGAAAGAAAAATTCTGCTTTGCCGGCGGGCCATTGCCCCGCGTGAAGGCTACTGGACCATGCCTTCCGGTTTCATGGAGAACGGGGAAACCTTGCAGATGGGCGCGGCGCGCGAAACCTTCGAGGAATCCCTGGCCCGGGTGACCATCGAGGATCTGATGTCGGTGATCAATATCGCCGCCCATAATCAGGTTCATGTCCTTTTTCGGGCGCGGATGGACAGCCCTGAACATGGCGTCACGCCGGAAAGCAGCGAGGTGCGTTTTTTTGAAGAAGCGGAGATCCCCTGGGCCGACCTGGCCTTTCGCACGGTGACTCAGGCGCTGACCCATTTTGTGGAGGATCGTCAGCGTGGTCAACGTACCTTGCATCTGGTGGATCTTGAAACGACACGCCCTTGAGGGGCCTTGGCAATAAAGGGA
>JAJZDE010000045.1 GCA_021828745.1 Pseudomonadota bacterium | reverse complement strand
CAAGGATGACGGCAAGGGTGAAAAGGTGCGGTAAGAGCGCACCGCGGAGGCGGCAACGCTGACGGCAAGTTAAACCCCATCCGGAGCAAGACCAAATAGGGAAGCGTTGGCGTGGCTCGCGCTGCTTCCGGGTAGGTTGCTGGAGCCGTCAGGTAACTGACGGCCTAGAGGAATGACTGTCCTCGACAGAACCCGGCTTATAGATCGACTTTCCCACCTTCCTTGGGTTCAGTGACTGGATTTCGTGGGGGGCTGCACCTTTTGCAGTCCTTGCCTGCGCAATGGGAACTGAAAAAAACACGGCGTATCGAGTAAACGATGGCGGCGGCCACGATGGCCAGGGTGATCAGGGTATCCCACATGGTTATTCTCCTGTGAAGGCCAGTGCGACATGATAGGTAATGAACGCCCCTCCGTAAGCCAGTCCGAAGAGATAGGCGAGCATGAAAGAGGGGATTCGCCAGGAGCCGGTTTCACGCCGTACCGCACTCAAGGTGGCGACACATTGGGGGGCATAGACGTACCAGGCCAGCAAGGCCAAGGCCGTCGGCAAACTCCAGGAATGAGCGAGCACGGGGGCGAGCGCATCGCTGACGCTGTTGCCTCCTTCACCCGACAGGGAATAAACCGTACCCAATGCTCCTACCGCCACTTCCCGGGCAACCATTCCTGGAATCAGAGCAATACAGATTTGCCAGTTGAATCCGATGGGCGCAAAAATCCCCCCGAGGGCCTGGCCGATCATGCCTGCAAAACTGTGGCGGATGGCGGGACCGACCAAGCCTGCGGGAGGAGGAGGGAAAGCACTTAAAAACCAGATGACGACGGTGATGGGCAGGATGATAGTGCCCGTGCGCATGACGAACAGAGCCCCCCGTTCCACCAGTCCCATGACCAGATTGCGCAGGTTGGGCAAGCGGTAGGCGGGGAGTTCCATCATCAAGGCCTGGTAACGATGGCGGGTACGTTGTTTCATGATCAGGGCAATGCCCATGGCCGAAAGGATTCCCGCACAGTAAAGAAGGAACAAAACCATGCCTTGCAGGTTGAACAGGCCCAGCACCGGTCGATTGGGAATGAATGCTGAAATCAACAGGGCGTAGACGGGAAGACGGGCCGAACATGTCATCAGGGGCGCAATCAGGATGGTAGTCAGGCGATCCTTTGGATTTTGGATGGTACGCGTGGCCATGATGCCGGGAATGGCACAGGCAAAACTTGACAAAAGCGGGATGAAGGAGCGTCCGGACAAACCGACGGTACCCATGACGCGGTCCAGCAGGAAAGCTGCCCGAGGCAGGTAGCCCGAGTCCTCCAAGGCCAGGATGAAGGCAAACAGGATCAGGATTTGGGGCAGGAACATCAATACGCTGCCGGCACCATTCAGGACTCCATCGGCCAGAAGGCTGCGCAACAGGCCTGCGGGCAAGATCTGGTGCACCCAGTTCACGGCCATTCCGACCATTCCCTTGATCAGGTCCATGGGAATGGTAGCCCAGGTGAAAACCGCCTGAAAAGTCAGGAACAGGATCAGGGCGAGAATGAGCATTCCCCACAGGGGGTGCATGATCACCCGATCGATACGCTCGTTCCAGTGGTCATCGCGCTTCGATTCATCACAGGTCGCTGCCAGAATGGCGCGTACGCGCAACTGAAGGGACTGTAGTTCCTGAGGGTTCGGATCTTTCCAGGCGACGGGTCCGGCAGGGACGGCGAAAGGCGTGTTCTGGTCGATAAAGGCCACCAGATTCGCTGCTCCTCCACTGTCCACCGCGACGGTTTCCACCACGGGCAGATCGAGTTCGCGGGACAAGGCGGGAACATCGATGAGGATGCCATGGCTGCGCGCCAGATCCATCATGTTGAGGGCCAGAACCAGAGGACGGCCCAGGCGCTTCAGTTCCAGCACCAGACGCAGGTGCAGGCGCAGGTTGGTGGCATCCACCACGCAGACGAGCAATTCCGGCGGGATTTCCTCCTGTAACTGGCCTAGGACGGCCCGGCGCGTGATGGATTCATCGAGAGAAGTGGGAGTCAGGCTATAGGTGCCTGGCAAGTCCACGATTTGAATTCGTTTGCCTTGAGGTGAAGTGAGAAAGCCTTCCTTACGTTCCACGGTGACGCCTGCGTAGTTGGCCACTTTCTGATGGCTTCCCGTGAGTCGGTTGAATAGGGCGGTTTTCCCGCAATTGGGAGCTCCGACCAGTGCGGCAACCGTGGAATGACTCATGCATCGTCCCGAATGACTTTGATTGCTGCCGCTTCGATTCTGCGCAAGGCGAAAGTGGAATTCCCCACCCGTACAGCAATGGGGTCGCCGCTGGGGAAACCGCGTCGGATCACGCGCAGATGCTCCCCAGGGATGAAGCCCAGTTCCACGAGGCGGCGCACGCCATCCTCGCCCAGACGGACATCTGCTCCCTCGTCCAGGCTGACCTGGGTGATGGTGCCGGATTCTCCTGGAGCCATATGGGTGACGCGAAAGATTCTATTCTTCATGAAATGCACAAGCCTCCTCTGGGAAGATTTTAAACGAGAATGCTTCCTATTTGCAAGTTCAGAGTCTGCCCTGTAAAAAATGGTTCCCATCCTTCGGTTTATTGAGAGGTTTCTCCCTTGACCGGCATCATGGCTTAGCCTATAGTGGCGAAAAGTAGGAATTAATGGGAATTTGTGGGGGGGTCTTTTCCGGTTGGGGGGGTGTGTGTTCCAAGGGCCATCAGAAATCAGCCTGGATTCCAAAGGGCGGCTGGCGATTCCCACTCGCTACCGCGAGATTCTTCGTGCCCAATCGGAAGGGCAACTGGTAATTACAGCCCATCCCCATCGTTGCCTTCTCCTCTACCCTCGTCCCGCTTGGGAACCCATTCGGGATGCCATCATGAAGACTTCCGGTTTGGACCGTCAAACCACTTTGCTCCAGGGATTATTGGTGGGACATGCCGATGATGTGGAAATGGACAGTGCCGGACGGGTATTGGTGTCCCCAGCCCTGCGTCGTTTTTCCCGCATCGAGCGGGAGGTGATGATGTTTGGACAGGGCAGCCACTTCAAGTTGTGGGCACCGACGGCCTGGGAAGAACAATTTGCTGAAATCGAGCGTCTGGGTGCCGGCTTGGTGCCCGCTGGTCTGGAATCCCTTTCTTTCTGATTCTTATGGTCCAGTTATTCAATTCAGACAGTCATCACAGTGTCCTGCTCCAGGAAGCGGTGCAGGCACTCAACCTGCGTCCGGGGGGCATTTATGTGGATGGTACCTTTGGACGCGGCGGGCATAGTCAGCGCATTTTGCAGGAAATGGCCCCAACAGGGCAGGTCGTGGCGCTGGATCGGGACCCGGCTGCCATCGCCGCAGGCCGACGAGCACTGCAGGATTCCCGCATGATCCTGCGCCAGGCACGGTTCTCCCAACTGGAAGACGTCCTTCTCTCCCTGAAGATCACGGAGGTGGATGGAATACTTCTGGATCTGGGGGTATCTTCACCCCAACTGGATCAGGCAGAGCGTGGATTCAGTTTTCGTCAGGAAGGTCCCCTCGATATGCGGATGGACCCGGGCGAGGGGATGACGGCCGCTGCATGGCTCAACCAGGCGGAGGAAAAAGAACTGGCCGAGGTCATTCACACGCTGGGCGAGGAGCGTTTCGCTCGCCAGGTGGCTCGCGCCATCATTCAGGCCCGTGCCCAGCGACCACTCGAAACCACACGCCAACTGGCTCAGATCGTGGCCACGGCCGTGCGTACACGGGAAGTAGGACAGGACCCGGCGACGCGTACATTTCAGGCAATTCGCCTGCATGTCAACCACGAACTGGATGAATTGGCGGCGGTGCTTCCCCAGGCCCTGCATGTATTGAAGAGCGGAGGGCGTCTGGTCATCATCAGTTTCCATTCGCTTGAGGACCGGATGGTCAAACAGTATTTTCAGATGCATTCTCGCCCGCCGGAGATTCCCAGGGGCATGGCTGTGCGCGAATCCGACCGGCCTGCACCGCTGTTGCGTCTGGTGGGACGGGCCCAGCGTGCCAGCCGTGTTGAAGTGGCCCGTAATCCGCGCAGCCGGAGTGCCATCCTGCGCGTCGCGGAAAGGACGAACGCATGACACGACGGGATGGACTGCTTTTTCTGTTGGTCCTGAGCCTGGCTTTGGGAGTGATCCAGAGCCAGCAGGAGACTCGCCGTCTGTATATCGATTTGCAACAGGAAAAAGACCATCAGGTGCAGTTGCAAACCGAGGGTGATCAGTTGCAGATCGAGGAGGGTACGCTCTCCGCCAGCCATCGTATCGAAGCGCATGCCTTGCATGAACTCGGCATGCAGTTGCCCACTCCCGCCCAGAAACATTTGCTGGTGGTGGCTCCGCTGAGCGGGGAGGAGACACGATGAAAGTGCGCAAAGGGATTCCCAAGGTCGGGAAACTGGAAATTCGATTGGAACGCTGGCGTTCCTTCCTGATCCAGGGGCTATTGTTGAGTGGTTTTCTGGTGTTGGGCATGCGTGCCTTCTGGTTACAGGGAATACACGCGGGTTTTCTGCAACAGAAAGGTGAAGAGCGGTACAGCCGGGTTTTGTCGATTCCCGCCAGTCGGGGCATCATTCGGGACCGCAATGGACAGGCTCTGGCCATCAGTATTCCCGCCGTATCGGTTTGGGCCAATCGTGAGGACCTGGAGATCGATGAGGTACAACGCCGCGCACTGGCTCATTGTTTGAACGAAAATCCTGTGGAAATTGCGCGCCGTTTGAAAGGCGAGGATGGGGTCGTCTATCTGAAACGGCAATTGCCGCTTGATGAGGCCAAGCGCGTGATGGATCTCAAGATTCCCGGGATCTATCTGCAGCACGGTTTTCATCGAGCCTATCCAAAATCCAGTGAAATGGCACATCTGGTGGGCTTTACAGATGCGGATGACAAGGGTCAGGAAGGGGTGGAACTGACGTATCAGGCACAACTCGAGGGACTGGCGGGCGCGCGCCGGGTGATTCGGGATCGGGCAGGGCATGTGATTGAAGATGTGGAGAACATTCGCTCGCCGCGCCAGGGGCAGGATGTCTCGCTGAGCGTGGACGCCCGCATCCAGCATCTGGCCGCGCGTGAACTTCAGCGGGCCATTGAATCCAGCCATGCCAAGGCAGGAGCCATCGTGGTGCTGGACAGTCGTACCGGGGAAGTATTGGCGCTGGTCAACAGCCCTGACTATGATCCCAATCAACGCGTGGGATTATCGGGGGCGGAATTACGCAACCGCGCCATTACGGATACCTATGAACCGGGTTCGACCATCAAACCCTTTACTATTGCTGCGGCCCTGGAAGCGGGCAAGGTTCGACCCGACACGGTCATCTCAACCCACGGAGGCGTATTGGCCATCGCCAATCATCTGATTCATGACGATCATGTGGCTGAATCTTATACCGTCTCCGAAGTCATCGAGCATTCCAGCAATGTGGGTGCGGCAAGGATAGCACTGGATCTGCCCCCGGTCACTCTGTGGGATCTCTTCACGGATGTGGGCTTTGGTCAGAAACCTCGTTTGGGCTTTCCCGGAGAGGCAGGGGGGCGGCTGCGCCCCTATCAGGATTGGAAACCCATCGAACAAGCGACGATGGCCTTTGGCAATGGCATGAGCGTGAGTTTGGTGCAGATGGCGCGGGCTTATACGGTATTTCCCAATGATGGAATCCTGCGCCCTCTTTCCTTGATCAAGGTGAGCGCCATTCCTCCGGGGCGTTCAGTATTGTCCGTGCGCACGGCACGGGAAGTCACGGCAATGCTCGAAACGGTGGTGAGTGCGGAAGGAACGGCTCCTGAGGCACGGGTAGCAGGCTACCGGGTGGCAGGTAAGACCGGTACGGCCCATAAGGTTGCACGGGGACATTATGTGAACAAGTATGTGGCGTCCTTCATCGGTTTTGCGCCGGTCTCTGCACCGCGCATCGTGGTGGCGGTCATGATCGATGAACCGGCGGGAAGCCGTTACTATGGTGGACAGGTGGCGGCGCCAGTATTTTCTGCAGTGACCGGCGGAGTTATGCAACTTCTGGACATTCCGCCCGATGCGCCGGAACCCCCCACCATGGCCAGTTCTCCCAATTCTGTCGGGGGACGCACATGATCCTCTCCAAAGAAACCGTGCAAACAGCGGGCCTGGATGGAGAAAATCTCGCCAGGCCCGAACCCGTTTGGGTTGAGGGAATGCGTTGTCTGGACCTGTGTTCGGACAGTCGGCAGGTCTGCGCCGGGAGAACTTTTGTGGCCTATCCCGGAGAAGTTCGGGATGGACGACATTACATTCCAGAGGCCATTGCGCGCGGCGCGGCCAATGTGTTGTGGGAAAGTGACCATTTTGAATGGGAGGGCGGATGGTTCGTCCCTCACCGTCCCGTAGCGGGATTGCGGGGCCAGATCAGTGCCCTGGCGGGACAACAATGGGGGCACCCTTCCCGCTCGCTGCGGGTTACCGGAGTGACGGGGACCAATGGAAAAACCACCTGTAGTCACTGGTTGGCGCAACTACTGGAACGGCAGGGACGTTCCAGTGCAGTGATCGGTACGCTGGGAAACGGTTTTCCGGGAAAATTGATGCCCACGACCCATACGACCCCCGAGCCCATCCAGTTACAGGAATGGTTGGCGCGGATACGGGATCTGGGTGCGCAACATTGCGTCATGGAAGTGTCGTCCCATGCGCTGGCGCAGGAACGCGTGGCTGGGGTTTCCTTTCGCGGGGCGATCTTTACCAATTTGACCCGGGATCATCTGGATTACCACGGGACGTTGGAGGCTTACGGGGAAGCCAAAGCGCGTCTTTTTCGTGCTTTCGATCTCGATTATGCCTTGCTCAATCTGGATGACCCTTTTGCGAAAACACTTTACACGCGAGGAGGGACCACGAACCGGGTGATCGGTTACACGCGCGGAACGGCACGGGTAGACCTGCCGATCGATCGACTGGTGGCCGGTTCTGTTCACTGGACCCTTCGGGGAGTGAGTTTCGAACTGGTCAGTCCCTGGGGAAAGGCGCAGATCGAGGCACCCATCCTTGGGGACTATAACCTGTCCAATTTGCTCGCAGTGCTGGGCGCGGCCTTGATGGAAGGGATTCCCCTGGCGGTATTGGCAGAATCCACTCCGAACCTGGAGGCGCCGGCAGGACGCATGCAGGGTTTTGGGGGAGGGGATCATCCGTGGGTGGTGGTGGATTATGCCCATACCCCCGATGCACTGAGTCAAGCCCTGGAAACCCTGCGCAGTCGGGTAGCGCGGGGTGGAAAACTCTGGGTGGTCTTCGGTTGCGGTGGTGAACGGGACGAGGGTAAACGGCCGTTGATGGGACGTGTGGCAGAACAGGGGGCAGAGCGGGTCGTCCTGACCAGCGACAACCCGCGCGATGAAGATCCCCGGCACATTCTCCAGCAGATCGAAAAAGGGATGGAGGCCCCGGCTTTTCTCATCGAGGAAGATCGGGCCAAAGCCATTCAGGGTACGCTGGCGGCGGCCCGTTCCGGGGATGTCGTGTTGATCGCGGGAAAGGGGCATGAAACGGTGCAGATTCTGGCACGGGGTGAAGAGAGGCCGTTCAGTGATGTGCAGATCGTCCAGGCATGGCTGGAGGATCGTTCATGAACTGGACCTGGTACGAGGTGGTCCATCTTCTGGGGGGGGTGCCCAAGGGCAGCAATCCGGCATTGTTGCGGATCAGTACCGACAGTCGGGACTGTGGGCCGGGGGACCTGTTCATCGCCATCAAGGGTGAATTTTTTGATGGGCACGACTTTTTGGAAGAGGTGCGTGCCCGAGGGGTGGCTGGGGCCATCATCGAACGTGATGTTCCGGCAGTACGGGATTGGGACTGCTGCTGGCGGACAGATTCGACGCGCGCGGCATTGGCACGACTGGCTCAAGCCCGGCGTCGCCAGTTCGATCCGCGTGTGGTGGCGGTGACGGGAAGTAATGGCAAGACCACCGTCAAGGAAATGGTGGCCGCCATTCTTCGTGCTTTTGACCCCGCTGGCGCGCGAGCCGTGTGGGCAACTCCAGGAAATTTCAACAATGACATCGGGTTGCCGTTGACTTTGTTGGCGCTGCGCCCCGAACACCGCTGGGCAGCCATTGAGATGGGCATGAATCATGCCGGTGAAATTGCCCAGTTGACCCGTATCGCTGAACCGGACGTGGCGGTGGTCACCAATGTACAGCGCGCTCACCTGGGACACCTGGGTTCATTGGCAGAAATTGCGCGGGCCAAGGGAGAAGTCTTTGAAGGGTTGGGAGTCAGGGGAGTGGCGGTTCTTCCGGAAAGTGGGCCCCATGGCACGGTACTGCGAAGCGCGGCGGCCTCCCATGAAATGTTGACCTTTGGTTTTGAAGAGCATGCGAGCGTGCGTGGAGAATTTGACCGGGGGTTGTTGCACATTCATGGGCCGGCGGAATCCGTGACCGTGCGTTTGCAGGTTCCGGGACAACATAACCAAAAAAATGCCCTGGCGGCCACAGCGGTTGCTCTGGCCCTGAAGGTGGACATGGGGGCAGTGCAGCTGGGTCTGGAAGGTTTTGCGGGGATACCGGGGCGCTTGCAAAGCCGTTTTTCTTCTTTGGGGGCCCTCATTCTGGATGATACCTACAATGCCAACCCGGATTCGGTGCAAGCGGCTTTGGATGTTTTGGCCCAGCGTTCGGGACGGAGGATTTTTGTGCTGGGAGATCTGGGTGAACTGGGACCCGAGGGTCCCGCGCTCCATGCGGAAGTGGGGCAGTTGGTGCGTACTTTGGGGATCGACGAATTCTATACGCTGGGAAATCTGGCACGGGAAGCCAGTTTGGCATTTGGGCCCTCTGCCCGGCATGAAACTGATGCCCAGCATCTGATTCAGGTGCTTCGTCCTCAACTGAATGCGGACACGGTGGTATTGGTCAAGGGATCGCGTTTCATGCGCATGGAAGCGATCGTCGAGGGATTGATTCAATGAATGTTGATCAGGGAAACGATCCATGTTACTGGCATTGACCCACTGGCTGGCAGCCAGCGTGAGAGGATTTCACGTATTCGAGTACCTGACTCTCAGAGCAGTGCTGGCAACCCTGACATCTCTGGGGATATCCTTTCTGTTTGGGCCTGCCATGATTCGTCAGTTGACGGCGTACAAGATCGGACAAACAGTACGCAGCGATGGGCCCCAGACCCATTTGGTCAAAAGCGGCACGCCGACCATGGGCGGCGCTCTGATTTTGGTGGCGATCTCTGTCACGACGGTACTCTGGGCTGATTTGACCAATCGTTACATCTGGCTGGTATTGTTGACTTTTCTTGGCTATGGGGCCGTGGGTTGGGTGGATGACTACCGCAAGGTGGTTCATCGTAACCCCAAGGGGCTGTCTGCCAAAGCCAAGTATTTCTGGCAATCCCTCATTGCGGTGGTCGTGTCGGTTGCTTTGCTGAAAATGGCGGCCACACCGGCGGAAACCGAACTCATCGTGCCTTTTTTCAAGACGGTGGCTTTGCCCCTGGGTGGAGTGGGATTTGTGATTCTGACGTATTTTGTCATCGTGGGCACCAGCAATGCGGTCAATCTGACCGATGGTCTGGATGGTTTGGCCATACTCCCCACCGCCATGATTTCAGGGGCTTTGGCCATATTTGCTTATGTGGCCGGCAATAAGGTGTTTGCAGGTTATCTGGGATTTCCCAGTATTCCGGGGGCGGGTGAACTGGTGATCTTCTGTGCTGCCATGACGGGAGCGGGACTGGGATTTCTGTGGTTCAATGCCTATCCGGCCGAGGTTTTCATGGGGGATGTGGGCGCTCTGGCTTTGGGAGGCGCTTTGGGTCTGGTGGCGGTGATCGTACGACAGGAAATCGTGTTGTTCGTGATGGGTGGCGTATTCGTGCTGGAAACCCTGTCGGTGGTATTGCAGGTGGCATCCTTCA
>JAJZDE010000001.1:19306-55679 GCA_021828745.1 Pseudomonadota bacterium | reverse complement strand
CCACACTGTTCATGACTTCCTTCGACAGCCAGCCATGCTGGACCTGGGCAATACGCAGGGCCGACATCACTGCCGACTGTTTCTGGTCCGGGGGATACTTGGCGACTTCGCGGTCGATCTGTTGTCTGGATTCCGTACTCAGCATGATCAGCGGTCCACTTCTCCAAAAACGATATCCTGGGTCCCGATGATGGCGACCACGTCTGCAATCATATGCCCACGCGACATTTCATCCAGACCGGCCATATGGGCAAAACCGGGGGCCCGAATCTTGAGACGGTAAGGTTTATTGGCTCCATCGGAGACCAGGTAAATGGCAAATTCACCCTTTGGTGCCTCCACACTGGCCAAGGCCTCTCCCGGCGGCACATGCATGCCTTCGCTGAAGAGTTTGAAATGGTGAATCAACTCTTCCATGTTTTCTTTCATGGATTCCCGTGCAGGCGGTGCCACCTTGTGATTATCGGTAATGACAGGCCCCGGGTTGCGACGCAACCAGTCGATACACTGACGGACGATATGGTTGGATTGTTTCATCTCTTCCATCCGCACCAGATAACGGTCGTAACAATCGCCATTCACGCCCACCGGAATGTCAAAATCCATCTCGGCGTAGGATTCATACGGCTGCTTCTTGCGCAGGTCCCAAGCCACTCCCGACCCGCGCAACATGGGTCCTGTAAACCCCAGGGACAACGCGCGCTCTGGCGTCACGACCCCGATCCCCACCGTCCGTTGCTTCCAGATTCGGTTGTCGGTCAACAGATTGTGGTAATCGTCCAGATAGTTCGGAAAACGATCGACGAAATCTTCAATGAAATCGAGCAATGACCCATGACGATTGCGGTTCAAGCGCTGCGCCTTGGCATCCGAACGTCCACCCCGAATTTCCTTGTTGGCCAGGTGCAAGGGCATGCGCTCGGGCAGATCCCGGTACACCCCGCCGGGACGATAATAGGCGGCATGCAATCGAGCGCCGGAAACGGCTTCATAGCAATCCACCAGATCTTCCCGTTCGCGGAAAGCATAGAGGAACACCGTCATGGCGCCAATGTCCAGCGCATGTGCGCCAATCCATAACAAGTGATTGAGGATGCGCGTAATCTCGTCAAACATGACGCGAATGTATTGTGCACGGATCGGCACATCCACCTGCAACAATTTCTCGATGGCCAGGACATAGGCATGTTCATTGCACATCATGGATACGTAGTCGAGACGATCCATGTAGGGCACACTTTGCAGGAAAGTACGGGTTTCCGCCAACTTCTCCGTCCCGCGGTGCAAAAGCCCGATATGGGGATCGGCCCGCTCGATCACTTCGCCGTCCAGTTCCAGAACCAGGCGCAACACCCCGTGTGCTGCGGGATGTTGCGGACCAAAGTTCATGGTGTAGTTACGTATTTCAGCCATTATGCCGTATCCCCATAATGTTCCGGACGCGTCTTGCGTGGAATCACTTCACGCGGCGGAATGCTGACCGGTTGATAGATGACCCGCTTTTGTTCCGGGTCATAACACATTTCCACGAATCCGGAAATGGGGAAATCCTTGCGGAAAGGATGTCCCACAAAACCATAATCCGTCAGCAAGCGGCGCAGGTCGGGATGCCCGGAAAAAACGATCCCGAACAGATCAAAAGCTTCCCGTTCAAACCAGTTGGACACAGACCATACCGTAACCACCGATTCCACCAGAGGAACAGGACCCTCCGGCGCGGCCACCTTGACGCGCAGGCGCAGGTTATGCCGGATCGAGAGCAGGTGGACCACGATCCCGAAACGGGGCCGGGACCAGTCGGGGTAGGTGGAATAATCCATCCCGCACAGATCGATGAGTTGCTCGAAGCCAAACTCGTCACGCAGACGCAGAGCCGCTGCCAGCCAGTGCGCCGTCCCCACCCGGACGGTCAGTTCATCCAGTTGAATCGAGGATTCTTCCAGGACCTCGCCGAAGGCTTGATCCAGGGCACCTGCCAATGTTTCAAGACGATTCAGCAAACTCATCAGGCCACCCGCGCAATGGTCTGGGTACGGCGGATCTTTTGTTGCAACTGGATCAAACCAAACAACAGGGCCTCTGCCGTGGGAGGACAACCCGGAACATAGACATCCACCGGCACCACACGGTCACAACCGCGCACCACTGAATAGGAATAGTGGTAGTACCCTCCACCATTGGCGCAGGACCCCATGGAGATGACCCAACGAGGTTCAGCCATCTGGTCATATACCTTGCGCAGGGCCGGGGCCATTTTGTTACAGAGAGTCCCAGCCACTATCATGAGATCGGACTGACGGGGACTTGGGCGAAAAACGATTCCAAAGCGATCCAGATCATAACGGGACGCCCCGGCGTGCA
This sequence comes from Pseudomonadota bacterium, assembly GCA_021828745.1. The sequence goes on along the minus strand of JAJZDE010000001.1, from coordinate 53,318 downwards.
TCATTTCCACCGCACAGCAGGCCAACCCGAAAGTCATGGGCCAAAGGGAACCCGTACGGGTCCAATTGATGACCGTATCCAGACTCGCAGTGACAAAACCTTCCTTGAGCACGCCTTCCAGTGCCATGTTCCCCTCCCTGTATGGATCAACCCGGCAATCGTTGCTTCATTCCCATTCGAGCGCGCCCTTGAGCCACTCGTAGGCAAACCCTACCACCAATATCCCCAAAAACACCAGCATGGCCAGAAAACCAAACCCGCCAATATCTTTCAGTACCACAGCCCAGGGAAAGAGGAAGGCAATTTCCAGATCAAATAGAATAAAGAGGATCGCTACGAGGTAATAGCGCACGTCAAAACGCATCCGCGCGTCTTCGAAAGCCTCGAAGCCACATTCATAGGGGGAATTCTTTTCCGGGTCGGGGCGATGCGGCGCGAGAAACCAACCGAGAGCCGCGGGGACCACACCCACGCCCACACCCACCAGAATGAACAACAATACCGGCAAATAATGTTGTGACATCACATACTCGCAGTGTTCCTGCACCCCCTCATAGGACGGGTGCGATTATTATCATTGGGCACCTCCCCCAACTACCGGGAGAAGACCCGCCGAGTTCTGCACAACTCCAGAAACTCGACCTCCATAAAGCGTCATTATGACAGCATTACATCTGTTTGGCAGAATCTCCACCAAACCATTCTCGATCATTCCATGGTGCCGATGAGCAGACTCGAACTGCTACGGCTTTCGCCACCGCCCCCTCAAGACGGCGTGTCTACCAATTTCACCACATCGGCTCAAAACTCATCCCCTTTGACTGGGGGGTACCAGTGTACCTTATTTCGGAATCTCGTTGGATTTTGTGGGAATCTCTTTCACTGGCGTCGAAACCACAGGGGTCTTGAGCGCATTGGCTTCGTTCATCACGCTCGTCCCTTTGTTACCGTGCCCCGAATACCAAGTCAGCAGCATGCTGGTGCAAAAAAACACCGCAGCCAGTATGGCTGTGCTGCGACTGAGGAAGTTCGATGCGCCCGATGCGCCAAATACCCCCCCCGCAGAACCGCTCCCAAAAGCCGCTCCCATATCCGCACCCTTGCCATGCTGCATGAGAACCAATCCGATGATTCCAAGCGCGGCCCCCACATGTACGACCCAAACCACCGTTTCCATTACTCAGTCCTTTGACTTGCTTTCGCTGCTGCGCGCGCGATCGCCAAAAATTCCTGCGCTACCAGGGAAGCGCCCCCCACCAGTGCCCCATCTACATCGGGCAAGGCCATCAATTCTACCGCGTTGGCACTTTTGACGCTACCACCATAGAGAATTTGAATATTTTCGGCCAGATCCAGCGACGCTTCAGCGCACTGCTGACGCAGCCAGGCATGGACTTCCTGAACTTGTGCCGGAGTGGCGCTTCGTCCCGTACCGATAGCCCAGATGGGTTCATAGGCCAGTACCGAACGGGCCATGCCGGTTTCGCCCAATATATCCAGAAGCACCCCCAACTGGTGGCGCATCACTTGCGCCGTCTTTCCTGCCTCCCGCTGCTCGAGCGACTCTCCCAGACAGAGAATGGGAATCAGATCCTGAGCCAACGCCTGTTGCGCCTTGGCTGCCACCTGGACATCGGTTTCACCATGGCGTTGACGCCGTTCCGAATGGCCTGCCACCGTATACCGGCATCCGAATTCGCGTAACATGGAAGCCGCCACCTCTCCGGTAAAAGCGCCGCGTTCCTGATCGCTGATATCCTGTCCTCCCCAGGCACAGGCCGAACCGCCCAGCAACTGCTGCATCTGGGCCAGATAAGGTGCTGGAACCAATACCACCAGTTCAACGGCATCCAAAGTCGGTTCTGCCTGTAATGCCCGCACCCATGCCTCGTTTGCCACCCGAGAACCGTGCATTTTCCAGTTGCCTGCAATGAGTTTATTACGCATGTGTCTGCTCCAAACCTTGCATGAAATTAATGTCTGGGCAGGATGATGCCTTGAAATGGCCTTCCTTGCAATGAGCCGTGAGCCGCAAACCCGAAAATCAACCAAATTTCCCGGTGATATAGTCTTCCGTCGCCTTCTGATTGGGTTTGGTAAAAATTTGATCCGTCTCGTCGAACTCGATCAACTCTCCCAGATACATATAGGCGGTATAGTCAGAAACTCGAGCGGCTTGCTGCATGTTATGGGTCACCATGACCACGGTGTAATCGCTCTTCAGGTCGTGCACGAGTTCCTCGATATGCGCCGTAGAAATAGGATCAAGCGCTGAACAGGGCTCATCCAGCAGGATCACTTCCGGCTTGATGGCGATACAACGGGCAATACACAGACGCTGTTGCTGTCCTCCGGAAAGCCCGTTACCACTCTGACGCAGTTTATCTTTCACTTCAGGCCACAGCGCCGCCTTCCTCAGAGCCCATTCCACCCGCTCGTCCATTTCCATGGACGTCAACCTTTCGTACAATCTCACGCCAAAAGCAATGTTTTCATAAATCGACATGGGAAACGGCGTGGGTTTCTGGAAGACCATCCCCACACGAGCCCGCAATAACGTGGGATCTTCTCGACGATCCAGAACATTCTTGCCATCCAGCAGGATTTGACCCGTGGTTCGATTGGCCGGATAAAGTTCATGCAAACGGTTGAAGGTCCGCAGAAGAGTGGACTTACCGCATCCCGAAGGGCCAATGAAAGCCGTCACCTTGTTGGTCTGTATATCCATGGTGACATTCTTCAACGCATGGAAGCGACCGTAGTAAAAATTGAGATTCCGAATGGCAATACGCACTTCGGGTGCGATGGAAGAAAGATTGAAAACCTCGGTATGGCTCATGAAACCCCTGCTCAAGAACTTTTTTGACGGAACAGCAAACGCGCCAGCACATTGATGGTCAGCACACTGAGGGTCACCAGGATGGCCCCGCCCCAAGCCAGACGGTGCCAGTCATCGTAGGGACTCATGGCAAACTGGAAGATCACCACCGGCAGATTGGCCATCGGTTCATTGATATTCCAGGTAGTGAACTGATTATTCAGTGCGGTGAACAAGAGCGGTGCCGTTTCACCACTGATTCGTGCCACCGCCAGCAGCACGCCCGTAGCGATGCCGCTTTTAGCCGCTCGATAAGCCACCATTACCACCATTTTCCAACGGGGTGCTCCCAGCGCAATGGCGGCTTCGCGCAGACTGTCCGGCACCAGACGCAGCATGTCGTCGGTGGTTCGGACAACCACGGGAACCACGATCAAAGACAGGGACAAAGCGCCCGCAATCCCTGAAAAATGGTGAAAACGAGCCACATACACGGTATAAACGAACAGCCCCAGAACGATGGAGGGTGCACTGAGAAGAATGTCGTTGACGAAACGGGTGGTGGGAGCCAACCACCCGCGTCGGCCATATTCGGACAGATAGGTCCCGGCCAACACGCCCACCGGCGTTCCAATCAAGGTCGCCAGACCGGCCATCATGATGCTACCCAAAATGGCATTGCCCAGCCCCCCTTCGCCCCCGGGAGCGGGCGTCGGATGGGTCAGCAGGGACCAACTCAACGCTTCAAAACCATTGGACAACAAGGTCCAGAGAATCCAGACCAACCAAAACAGACCAAAGCCCATGCCACACACCGACATGAACAGATGAAAACGATTGGTCAACTGGCGGCGACGGTAGATACGGCGAATTTCAGGCGTGGTATAGCGCATGGTCAACTCCGCGTCCCTTCACGCTGACCCATGCGCAATAACATCAACTTGGCCATGGCCAGCACGATAGCCGTAATGATGAAAAGCAGCAGTCCCAATTCAATCAGCGCAGAGGTATAAAGGTCGCCCACCGCTTCGGCAAATTCGTTGGCCAGGGACGAGGCGATGCTGTTTCCCGGAGCCAGCAGCGAGGGACTGAGATGCTGGGTATTGCCAATCACGAAGGTGACCGCCATGGTTTCTCCCAAGGCACGCCCCAGCCCCAGCATGACTCCACCTACCACACCGGCACGGGTATAGGGCAATACCACCCGCCAGACCACTTCCCAGGTGGTGGCCCCCAGACCATAAGCCGATTCCTTGAGTACGGCGGGCACCAGTTCAAAGACATCCCGCATGACCGAGGAAATGAAAGGAATCACCATGATGGCCAGAATGATGCTGGCCGTCAGTAGACCGATCCCCAGGGGTGGGCCTTGAAAAAGCTGCCCCGCAAAGGGTATTTTGCCCAAAGTTTCGATCAGGAAGGGTTGCAGGGTCCGGGAAAAAATCGGGGCAAAGGAAAACAGCCCCCACATCCCGTAGATGATGCTGGGAATGGCGGCCAGTAATTCAATAGCCGTCCCGAGCGGACGTTTGAGCCAGGGAGGAGACATTTCCGTGAGAAAGACGGCAATCCCGAAACTGATGGGAACCGCAATCAGCAGGGCCACGAAAGAACTGACCAAGGTTCCGTAAACCGGGATCAAGGCACCATACTTATCCTGCACGGGATCCCAGTCATCGGACCACAAAAAATGAAAACCAAAGGCTTTCAGTGAAGGCGCACTGGTCACCACCAAAGAAGCCAGAATAGCCAGTAGCGTGAACAACACCAAAAAAGCGAAGAACCGGGTCAGCCACTCGAACAAGCGATCGGCAAGATGGCCAAAACCACGCGCCTGCCCTGAACGCGTGGACGCGCGTTCAACAGGTTGGGTCGGTATAGGGTTCATAAGACGGCCATGGGCAAAATGTCAAGTCAGGAACGGAGCGATTATACCCCCAGTACCGAGGTTTTCCTATTATCGCGCAATCGGGTGAGAGGGATCCCCCTCCCGTATCCACAGAAATTTCCTGAAGTCTTCTCAGTAGAGCGCCTTGCCCGCGCTGTCCTTCAATTCAATCTTCCACTGGGCTTCGATCAACTTGACCACATCCTCGGGCAAGGGAACATAATCCAGCGCCAGGGCGACTTTCTGACCATTCCTGTAGGACCAATCGAAAAACCGCAAGGCAGTTTTGGCATGTTCGGGGTTTTCCTGCACTTTTTGCATCAAAACAAAGGTGGCTCCGGTGATGGGCCAACTGTTTTTTCCCGGTTCATCGGTCAGAATTTCGTGAAACCCATTTTCCGGTTTCCAGCGAGCATTGCTGGCTGCAGCGCTGAACGTTTCGATATCCGGTTCCACAAACTGCCCCTCGTGGTTCTTCATCTGAACATGACTCATCTTATTTTGCAGGGCATAGGCATATTCCACGTAACCAATTCCTCCCGCCTGCTGGCGCACATAGGAAGCCACCCCCTCATTTCCCTTGCCATTGATGCCCGTGGGCCATCTGACGGCCGTATCACTCCCTACCTTATTTTTCCACTCGGCACTGACCTTGGAGAGATAATTCGTAAAGATGAAGGTCGTCCCGGAACCATCGGTACGAGAAACCACGACGATGTCCTGTGCGGGCAGGCTCAACCCTTTGTTGAGCGCCTGGATGGCCGGATCATTCCAGCGTTTGATCTTGCCCAGATAGATGTCGGCCAACACCGGCCCATCGAGTTTCATTTGTCCGGGAGCGATCCCTTCCACATGGATCACGGGAACCACGCCCCCCATCACGAGCGGCCACTGTACCAGTGAACTCCGGTCCAGTTCTTCCTGGGTCAGGGGTTTGTCCGTCGCCCCAAAATCCACCACTTTGGCTTTTACCTGCTTGATTCCTCCACCCGAACCAATGGATTGATAATTCAAACCATTCCGGGTGGCTACTCTGAATCCTTCGGCCCACTTGGCGCAGACCGGATAGATAAAAGTGGAGCCCGCACCGGTGATATCCGTTGCCTGGGCCTCCCAGGCTGACATCAACAAAGCACTGGCTACCATCCAGGGACGCAAGAGGAACCGAATCGTCATGAAAATCTCCATAGAAAAAAAACGCAAGTGCACGGGAACAGGGTAACCATCAAATATGACAGATTGATTACAGACTCATGAATCTTCCGGGTCAAACCACCCTCAAGGAAATACCTTGAGCCTGCCACTGCTGACATTCCTTCTCCAGGTTGGCGGCTGCCAGGGCATGACTGACCAGCCATGCGGGATTGACCCGCAGGCAAAACCCTGCATCCCCCTCATCCGCCAGGTGAAAACGGGGGGTTCGCCCCAACTGGGAGCGACCACGACAAAACAACACGGCCAGACGAAGACACAGCACCAGACGCCAGCCCTCCCGATTGGTGATGCGTTCTGCCCCCTTGACCAAACGCCCTCGATGATTCTGGACCAACCCGCCCACGATGGCCTGTTCCATCTTGGAGAACCCAGGCATGTCCGCATGATCGACGATATAGGCCGAATGGCGGTGGTAACCCCCATGAGCGATGGAAAGCCCAATTTCGTGCAACTGGGCAGCCCAACGCAGATAGGGTGAATAATGTGCGTATTGGGGGCGAGCCGTCACCTGACGATAGAGCGTGAGCGCCAACTTTTCTACCCGCTCTGCCTGCAGGGAATCCGCATGATACCGCTGGACGAAATGGCGCACGGTCTCTTCCCGAACATCCCGGTGTTCCAGGCGGCCCAGCATCTCATACAGGACACCCTCGCGCAGCCCACAGTCTGTCGTCTGCATCTGTTCGATCCCCAAGTGATCGAACACGGCACTCATGATGACCAGCCCTCCAGGCAGTACCGGTACCCGCTCCATGCGCAAACCGATGGAAACCAGATGGTGCGGGTCGCGGGCCTCCAACAATTTTTCTCGCAGAAAAGTCAGTCCGGCCCGGGTAATTCCTTGCCCCACGAACCCGTTCAATTCCAGCAATTCAGCCAGGGCGCGCGCCGTCCCGGAAGAACCCACGGCCTCATCCCATTGCTCCCGCCCGAAGGTAGCTGAAAGCGCCTGCAATTCATTGGCTGCCGCCAAACTGGCGGCAGCCCAGTGACGTTCCGTCACTTTGTTCTGGGCAAAAAACTGTTGCGTGTAACTGACGCACCCCATGTATACACTTTCCAGACGCTGCGGTTTGACCCCGCGACCAATGACGATTTCGGTGGATCCTCCGCCAATGTCCACCACCAGTCGACGGCCTCGATGGCTAGGAAGACTGTGCGCCACACCGACATAAATCAAGCGGGCTTCTTCCTGACCCGCAATGATCTCGATGGGAACACCCAGGGCTTCCTGTGCCGCTTCCAGAAAGGTTTCTGCCTGTTGGGCAACGCGCAAGGTATTCGTCCCCACCACCCGGATGGCCTCTCGGGGAACGGCCCGTAACCGCTCACCAAAACGCCGCAAACAGGCCAATGCGCGTTCCTGTGTCACCGTATCCAGCGTGTTGTCGGGCAACAATCCGGCTGCCAGTCGCACCGACTCCTTGAGCGCATCCAGCGTATAGGGTTGCCCCTGCACCACGCGCGCCACCTGCAGACGAAAACTGTTCGAGCCCAAGTCTACCGCCGCGATGATCGCTTGGGGCATATCCCACAACCCTCAAAAAAAACCTCACTCTACCAGATCATGCACGGATGAACTACTCTGTTCCGGAAATCATCGCAGCGGAGGCGCCCGTGGACAAACCCGGTAGCGTACTCACAAAAGTTGATGTGCACTCAGAAGGAAGTCTTCCCCGCAGCCGAGGTCTTCATGAAATGACGCGAATAACGCTGATCCATGGCGGCCGTGGGCAACAAAAGCAGACAGTCCGCCGTGTTGAAATCCGCATCCCACGCCGGTGCCCCACAAACATAGGCGCCCACCCGCAAATATGCCTTGATGAGCGGAGGAATATCCACCACGCGCGTGCTGTCGAGCGCCGCCAGAGGCAATGCGCAACGCGGATAAACACGCCATTCCGCAGGCGCACCATGCATGAGTTCCAACTGACGGTAGAGCGAGGCTGCCGTATGACCGCCATCGATCATGGTCATACTGGCACAGCCCATCAGGTATTGCACTCGATGAGCCCGGATATATTCGGCCAGACCGGCCCATAACACCGCAATGGAAAGACCATTGCGGTAATCCGGATGAACGCAGGCCCGCCCAACCTCCATGACATGAGGAAGCAGATGGGCCAGACGCGTCAGATCAAATTCCCCTTCCGAATAGAATCCTCCAGCCCTCACCGCCTGTTGCGCGTTGATTATCCGATAAGTGCCCACCACTTCATGACTGCGGGTATCGCGCAGAATCAAATGGTCGCAGAGCGCATCGAATCGATCCTGGTCCAACCCCGGTTCGGCGGAATGCAAGTGCGCCCCCATCTCTTCATGGAAGACTTGCCAACGCAACTGCTGAGCCGCCCGTACATCCACGGAAGAGCGCGCATATTGAAATACCAGACGGGGTTGACGAACATTCTGCAGACTCTGGTCAAGTTGGGGCATGGATCTCTCCATCTGAACGAATGGTTACCCACTTTGCCTTGGCCTTGTTACCCCACCATGAACCTGCCGTGAATTATTCGTGACGGTGAACCCTCCTCCGTCTCCCTTGATTCAGGCCTGCATCCTAAGGGTTTTCCTGATACTCGGGGGGTGGTACACTGAAAGCGTCCGATGGCCCCTACACTTGACCGACTTTATGAGCAATCCCGTTACAGCAGCATCCCGATTTCTCAACCGGGAGTTGGGCCTGTTGGCATTCAATCGGCGCGTTTTGAATCTGGTGGAAGATGACGAGACTCCTCTCCTTGAGCAACTGCGCTACCTGTGCATCGTCAGCAACAATCTGGATGAATTTTTTGAGATTCGGGTTGCCGGCCTGAAACAACAAATTCGCGAAGGAATCACCAAAACCGGCCCGGATGGCCTGCCTCCCTTACGGGTTTACCGTCTGGTCTGTAGCGTGGCACACGAACTCGTCTCTCATCAATATCGTTTATTGAATGAGCGTGTCCTGCCGCGTTTGGCAGAAGAGGGAATCTGCTTCCACCGTCGCAATCATTGGACCGAGGCTCAGCATACTTGGGCACGCAATTATTATCTGCGCGAAATCAAACCGGTATTGACTCCCATCGGATTGGACACAGCCCATCCTTTTCCCCGAATCCTCAATAAGAGCCTCAACTTTGCCGTGGAACTTTCGGGAGTCGACGCTTTTGGCCGTCCCTGTACCCATGCCGTCGTGCAAGCCCCCCGTGCCCTTCCCCGTTTCATACAACTGCCCGAAGAAATTTGTGGCTGTCCCTATGGGTTCATTTTTTTATCTTCCATCCTGCATGCCAACGTAGGCGACCTTTTTCATGGACTGACCGTCGAAGGATGCTACCAATTCCGCTTGACCCGAAACAGCGAATTACTTCTGGAAGATGAGGAAGTCAGTGATTTGCGCCTCGCCTTGCAAGGCGAATTGAGCCACCGCCAGTACGGCGATGAAGTACGCCTTGAAGTTCCTGAAAATTGCTCCGAAACCATGGCTCAATTCCTGCTCGAGACTTTTGAACTGGAGGAGACGGATCTGTATCGAGTGGATGGCCCCGTCAATCTCGTGCGCCTGATGCGGGTCGCCGATCTGGTCGACCGTCCCGACCTCAAGTTTCCTTCCTTTCAGCCCCAACTGCCCCACGAACTGGATCAATCGGTTCCCCTCATCGAAACCCTGAAAAAACGCGATCTCCTCCTGCATCATCCCTTTCAGCCCTTCATGCCCGTCATTCAGTTCGTCCAACAAGCCGCTCGGGACCCTGCGGTACTGGCCATCAAACAGACGGTCTACCGTACAGGCACGGACTCCGAACTGATCGAAGCCCTGATCGAGGCGGCCCACCAGGGCAAGGAGGTCACCGTGGTGGTGGAACTACTGGCCCGCTTCGACGAAGAAGCCAACATCAACTGGGCAGAAAAGTTGGAAGCCGCAGGGGCCCATGTAGTCTACGGCGTTTTCGGCTACAAAACTCATGCCAAAATGTGTCTCGTCATTCGGCGCGAGCACAGCGAACTACGACGTTATGTCCACCTGGGGACAGGCAACTATCATGCCCGTACCACATGCACCTACACCGATTTTGGTTTGTTTACCGCCCATCCGGAAATCACGGCCGATGTCAGCGCCATCTTCATGCAAATTACGGGACTGGGCAAGCAGGAACATTTGCGTCACCTCTGGCAAGCCCCCTTCACCCTCCACTCGGGAACCCTGCAGGCCATTACCCGTGAAACCCAGTTTGCCCGACAGGGTGAAAAAGCCCACATCATTGCAAAAATGAATGCGCTGACGGAACCCCAACTGATCGATGCGCTCTATGAAGCCAGTCAGGCGGGGGTTCGAATCGACCTGATCATCCGGGGCGTCTGCCTGCTCCGTCCCGGTGTCAAGGGGTTATCCGAACATATCCGGGTACGCTCGCTGATCGGTCGTTTTCTGGAGCATCATCGGGTCATATATTTCCGTCACGGAGGAAGCCACGAGGTATTCATCGCCAGTGCCGACTGGATGGACCGCAATTTTTTTCGCCGCATCGAAGTCTGTATCCCCATCCTCGATCCACGCATCAAACGACGAATACTGAGCGAAGGACTCCGTTCCTATCTGCGCGACAACCACGCAGCCTGGATCATGAACGGCGAGGGACAATATGCGCGAACCCATCCACGGCGCGGCAGTTCATGCTTCCGGGTCCACGACTTTCTCTTGCAGCGTTTGAGCCGGAAATCTTCCTCATCATGAGTCAATGCCATCTGATCCTGTGGCGTCATGCCGAAGCAGAGGAAGGATTCCCCGATCATGTCCGCGCCCTGACTGAACGAGGTCACCGACAAGCACGGCAGGTAGCGCACTGGTTGAAGATCCATCTGCCGCTCGAACCCCGCATTCTGGTCAGCCCGGCACAGCGCACCCAGCAAACCGCCAGTGCATTTTCCAGACACTTTGAAACCGTGTCGCATCTGGGAACCCACGCCCGTCCGCGCGATCTGTTGCAGGCCTGCGCCTGGCCTACCCCCGCCGATCCGTACACCTTGCTGGTGGGTCACCAACCCACCCTGGGAGAAACTGCGGCCTGGCTGCTGACTGGCGAACCCGCGCCCTGGAGTGTCCGCAAGGGAGCGCTCTGGTGGCTCACGCAGCGCGAACGGGATGGGCGACCCCAACTCATCCTGCGTGCAGTGATCGATCCCGAACTGATTTAGGCAGCCAATTCACGCACAGCCGCTGCGATGGTTTCTGCCCAGCGTTCCACCTGGATTGCATCTTCCCCTTCCACCATGACACGAATCAAGGGTTCCGTACCAGAAGCACGCAAGAGCACCCGCCCGTGTCCAGCCATACTCTCTTCTGCGGCCATCACTGCCTGCTGAACCTGTGGAGACGTCTTGAAATCCACCGGGTGGGCAGTGCGCACATTGATCAGGCGTTGGGGATAGAGTTCCACCTCAGCCGTGTAACTGGCCAGGGTCACCCCCTGGCTGGCCAAAGCCGCCAACACCTGAAGCGCTGAAATGATGCCGTCTCCCGTGCTGTGCTTATCCCGACAGATCAAATGCCCGGAATTCTCTCCCCCCCAGAGCCAGCCCCGTTCCAACATCGTTTCCAGAACGTAGCGATCCCCTACACTGGCCCGCACGAAGGGAACCCGTCGCCGTTCGAAGGCTTTTTCCACGGCCAGATTGGTCATCAAGGTCCCCACCACTCCGCCGGCGAATCCCGGCAAAGACTGACGGTGTTTGACCACGGCATAGAGCAGTTGGTCTCCGTCATAACTTTTTCCTGTCTCATCTACCATGATGAGACGATCCCCATCGCCGTCCAGAGCGATCCCCATGTCGGCCTGATGCGCACGCACGGCCTCACGCAAGGTATCGACATGAGTGGCCCCACAGTGATCATTGATATTGATGCCATTGGGGGTATTGCCGATGGCGACGACTTCGGCACCCAGTTCGTGAAACACCAGAGGCGCGATATGATAGGTTGCCCCGTGGGCACAATCCACCACCAGTTTCAATCCTTTGAGATCGAGATTGGAGGGAAAGGTACTCTTGCAGAACTCGATATAACGCCCTGCGGCATCATTCATGCGGCGGACATGCCCCAGTTGGGCCGAATCACGGCAAGACCAGGGTTGATTCAGTTGGGCTTCAATGTCCAGTTCCACGCTATCGGGCAACTTCATCCCGTCGGCAGAGAAGAATTTGATCCCGTTATCCTCGAAAAGGTTATGGGAGGCGCTGATCATCACCCCTGCCTGCAAACGCAAGGCGCGAACCAGGTAGGCAACCGCAGGGGTTGGCATGGGGCCCAGCAGAATGACATCCACTCCTGCCGCAGACAGTCCGGCCTCGAGTGCTGACTCGATCATATAGCCCGAAATGCGCGTGTCCTTGCCAATGATCACCACCGGACGATCCTGTTGCGTGGCGGCCGCCCCCTGGGCCAGGACCGTACCTGCCGCATAACCGAGATTCAACATCATCACGGGGGTCATGGGCTCACTGCCCACTCGCCCACGCATTCCATCCGTTCCAAAATAACGACGGCTCATTACTCCTCCACAGTCAAGGTATCCATCCATAAATCCACTGCCTGACGCGTTGCAGCCACATCATGAACGCGCAAAATATGTACCCCCGCCTGAATGGCCCAGCAAGCCGCGGCCAGACCACCCCCCAGACGTTCGCGCGGAGGAATGCCGGGTTGACCGACCAGCATGGATTTGCGTGACAGCCCCACCAATACCGGGTATCCCAAATCCACCAAAACCGGTAACTGCTGCAGCAAGGTCAGGTTATGGATGCGGGTCTTGCCAAAACCAAACCCCGGATCGATCAGAATGCGTGTGCGTTCCACACCGTACCGTTCCAATAAAGCAACCCGTGCCGCAAGAAAATCACATACCCCGGATACCACTCCACGAGGATAATGGGGCGACTGCTGCATCGTCAAGGGTTGTCCTTGCATGTGCATCAGGCAAATGCCCACTTCATGCTCGAGAATACATTCAAGGGCTCCGGGGACCTGCAGGGCTTCGATGTCATTGACCAGGGTGGCACCTGCCCGAATGGCTGCCTGCATGACCTGGGGATGGCGGGTATCGATGGAAACCGGCACCTTCAGGGTATCCACCAATCCTTCAATAACCGGAATCACCCGCCGCAATTCCTCGGCCAACCCGACTTCAGGGGCTCCGGGGCGGGTGGATTCTCCTCCCACATCGATCAGGTCGGCTCCCTGTGCCACCAAGGTTTGTCCGCGGGTTATGGCTGCCAGCGCATCGAGATGCGCCCCGCCATCCGAGAATGAGTCGGGAGTGACGTTGAGAATGCCCATGATCCGAGGTCGCGCCAGGGACAAAATAAACTCCCCGCAGCGTACTGCGGGGAGCGGTTTGGGAGACCCCCCCAGCGCCCCGGGAATCCGCACGGGCGACTCCCTCCGGTCTCAGACTCCCTGAGCAGGTTGAGCCGTGGACGCGGGGGCGGGAGGGGGAGAAGCGCTGGGGGGAGGCGCTTTGGGCGTCACCGGCGCAGTCGGTTTGGGCGGACGGGGAGGGCGTCCTGACATGATGTCTTCAATTTGTTCCGCATCGATGGTTTCCCATTCCAGCAAGGCATGGGTCATTGCCTCGATTTCGGTGCGGTGGCTTTCGATGATGCCCCGCGCCAGAACGTACTGTTCGTCGATGATGCGACGAATTTCCATATCCACCTTTTGCATCGTGGCTTCCGATACATTTTTATGGGTGGAAATCGTCCGTCCAAGGAAAACTTCTCCCTCGTTTTCTCCATAGACCATGGGTCCCATGGAAGTCGACATCCCCCATTGAGTCACCATCCGGCGTGCCATGTCGGTGGCACGTTCGAAGTCATTGCTGGCCCCCGTGGTCATCTGATTCATGAACACTTCTTCTGCGATACGCCCCCCAAACAATACGGCAATATTTTGCAGGATCTGATCGCGGTTCATGCTGTAGCGGTCTTCCGTGGGTAACTGCATGGTCACACCCAGGGCTCGCCCGCGCGGAATGATGGTCACTTTGTGAACCGGATCGGTCAGAGCCAGCATGCGGGCTACCACGGCATGTCCGGACTCATGGTAAGCCGTATTGCGTCGTTCCTGCTCCGGCATGACAATGGAACGCCGCTCCGCGCCCATGATGATCTTGTCCTTGGCTCGTTCGAAATCATCCATGTCCACCAGACGCTTGTTGAAACGCGCAGCGAAGAGTGCCGATTCATTGACCAGATTGGCCAGATCCGCCCCTGAAAATCCAGGCGTGCCCCGTGCAATGATATCGGCCCGAACATCCGGCGCAATGGGAACCTTGCGCATGTGCACCATCAAGATCTGTTCACGCCCACGGATATCCGGCAAAGGAACCACCACCTGACGGTCAAAACGTCCTGGTCGAAGCAGTGCAGGATCCAGGACATCGGGTCGATTGGTGGCGGCAATGACGATGACGCCCGTTGTCGCTTCGAAACCATCCATTTCCACCAACATCTGGTTGAGTGTCTGTTCCCGCTCGTCATTGCCGCCCCCCAGGCCAGCACCGCGTTGCCGGCCCACCGCATCGATTTCATCGATGAAGATGATGCACGGCGAATTTTTCTTGGCCTGTTCGAACATGTCGCGCACGCGGGCGGCCCCCACCCCGACAAACATCTCCACAAAGTCCGAGCCGGAAATACTGAAGAAAGGAACCTTGGCCTCCCCTGCGATGGCACGGGCCAGCAGGGTTTTCCCTGTTCCGGGATTACCCACCATGAGCACGCCGCGCGGAATCCGTCCGCCCAATTTCTGGAATTTCCCGGGGTCACGCAAGAACTCGACCAACTCGCTCACTTCTTCTTTGGCTTCATCCACCCCCGCCACATCCGCGAAAGTCACCGGGTTGGTGTTTTCATCCAGCATGCGCGCACGACTTTTACCGAAAGAAAAAGCCCCTCCTCGCCCGCCTCCCTGCATCTGACGCATGAAAAATATCCAGACTGCCACCAATAACAGCATGGGGAACCAGGACATGAGCATATTCATGAAGAAGGACGGTTCTTCTTCTGGCTTGGCCGACACATTCACGCCATACTTGAGCAAGTCACTGACCAGCCATGGATCTGAAGGCGTATATGTGGTAAAAGGTTTGCCATCTGAACGTTCGCCACGCAGCGCCCGTCCATCGATGATCACTTTAGTGACATGCCCGGCTTTCATCTCTTCAATGAAAGAGGAATAACTCAGAACATCGCCCGACGGTTGATGGTTCTGGAATTGACTGACCAGCAACATCAGCACCAATCCTACAAAAAGCCAGGCCAAGACATTTTTAACGATGCTATTCAAGACTCTTTCCTCCAAGTCGATCTGACCAACTCCCCCAGACTCCGAAGGATCATTGTACGCTCAAGCGCGTCCACCCGTTCAAAATTCACCAACCTACCCCTTATGCTGCGGTTTCAATCCTTGCCCCAATAAATACACCTCTGAACTCCGGTCTCGGGATGCAGCGGGTTTTCGTGTCACTACCCGGACAAAACACTGCTTCATGCGTCGCACGAAGGATTCAAAATCCGCTCCATGAAAAGCCTTGACCAGAAACCTCCCTTCGGGTCCCTGTACTTCGAGAGAAAACTCCAGGGCCATTTCCCACAACTCGGCCGCACGTGCCTGATCATACAGGGTGACACCACTGATATTGGGGGCAAGATCCGATAATACAAGATCCACCGGTCGACTCCCCAGCAAGGCTCTCATCTGTTCCTGCACCGTTGGGGCCATGAAATCCCCCTGCAGAAAAGTCACCCCCTCCAGTGCTTCCATGGGCAACACATCGACCCCGATGACCTTGCCGTGCACGCCCATACGCTGACGCGCCACCTGCGACCACCCTCCGGGACTGGCCCCCAGATCCACCACCGACATCCCGGGACGCAACAGGCGATCCCGCTCATCGATTTCCAATAATTTGTAGGAAGCGCGCGACCGATACCCTTCCCGTTTCGCTCGTTGGACAAAGGGATCGTTGATATGTTCCCGTATCCAGGCCTTGCTGGTCCGGGTAGGTTTCATCGGGGGCGATAAAGAACCAGGATCTTGCCGATTTGTTGAACGAATGCGGCTGAAAGACGCTGCGTTAGGGTATTTGCCAGGGCACTGCGCGCCGCTGCCGTCTCCACCCCGCTGGCCCTGACCTTGATCAGGCCATGGGCACGCAAGGCCCGTTCCATTTCCAGGAGAAGCGCATCCGTCACGCCGGATTGCCCCATCAGGACCACCGGATCGAGGCGATGGGCTTCCTGACGCAGGCGTACCCGATCAGCCATCGACAACGCCAACGTCGCCCCCGCTTCCGGTAGCTTCAAAGGAGGCACAACAGCAGGGGGGAGCACTTTTTTGGCGGAAACTTTCCTGACCCCGCTCTTTCCCCTGGAAACTCGAGGCCGTTCTGCGCGCCACGCAGATACGGGAGAGGACGCGGACCTACGGCGCTCAACCATAACGTACTTCCCTGATCTCATATTCACGCATTCCCCCTGGAGCATGGACTTCAGCCACGTCTCCCGCTGATTTTCCGATCAGGGCACGAGCCAGGGGAGAACCAATGGAAATCTTGCCTTCCTTGATATCCGCCTCGTCATCGCCCACGATCTGATAAGTGTGGACATCACCGGTGTTCAGGTCCTCCATTTCCACCGTGGCCGCAAAAACGCACCGTCCGTCTGCATCCAACGCTGCCGGATCGATGATCTGGGCATGAGATAACTTGGATTCCAATTCCGCAATCCGCCCTTCGATAAACGATTGGCGCTCCTTGGCCGCATCGTATTCGGCATTCTCCGACAGGTCTCCCTGAGCGCGCGCCTCACTGATGGCCTGGATCACTGCCGGGCGTTGCACATGCTTCAACTGGTGCAATTCTTCCTTGAGTTTTTCGGCGCCCCGTACCGTCAATGGTGTCTTGTTCATGCTTCTCCTTCCTCACTACTCAATTACATGTTATATGGCCTGAGCCCCCATCGAGGGGTCAGATTTTCAACCCTCGGTGCAATGCCTGTAATTCATGGACATCACCGGACTGTCCGAGGCGCATCCCCATGCAGGCCGCCCGTGCCCCGGCCACCGTGGTGTAATAGGTGATACGTCCCTGCAGCGCGGCATTGCGAATCGACCAGGAGTCCTGGACGGCCCGGGAATGTTCTTCCACTGTGTTGATGATCAGGGAAATCTCGCGATTCTTGATCATATCCACGATGTGCGGACGCCCCTCCATGACCTTGTTGACCAGTACCACCTCGAGGCCGGCGGCACTCAGGGTTGCTGCCGTACCGCGCGTCGCCACCAGCGCAAATCCCAATTCCACCAATTGACGCGCAATCTCCACCAAGGGTGCTTTGTCCGCATTTCTGACACTCAGAAAAACCTTTCCCCCAGTGGGCAATTTGACTCCTGCCGCCCATTGGGACTTGACGAAGGCTTCGGCAAAGGTCGCTCCGACGCCCATGACTTCGCCCGTGGATTTCATCTCCGGGCCAAGAATGGGATCCACTCCGGGAAATTTGGTAAAGGGGAACACCGCCTCCTTGACCGAATAGTAGTCCGGGATCAACTCGCCGGTAATTCCCTGATCAGACAGGCTTTGCCCTGCCATGCAGCGCGCCGCAATTTTGGCCAGAGGACGACTGGTCGCCTTGGCCACATAAGGGACAGTACGCGAAGCACGGGGATTGACCTCGAGAACATAGACCGTATCTCCCTGAAGCGCAAACTGCACGTTCATCAACCCCACTACTCCCAGGGCACGCGCCATGGCCTTGGTCTGGCGGCGGAGTTCGTCCTGGACGGCAGGAGTCAAACTGTAAGGCGGAATGGAACAGGCCGAGTCTCCCGAATGAACGCCTGCCTGCTCAATGTGTTCCATGATGGCACCAATCACCACCTCCTGTCCATCACAGACCGCATCCACATCCACTTCGATGGCATCGTTCAGAAAGCGGTCAAGCAAAATGGGAGAGCGAGGGGAAATCGCCACACCGTGCATCCCCTCGCCATCCGTAATGACCTCGCGCAAATATTTTTCCAGATCCGCCGGGGTATGGACGATCTGCATGGCACGCCCCCCCAACACATAACTGGGACGAACGACCAGGGGATATCCCAACGCCTGCGCTGCTCCCAGGACTTCATCCCGATGACCTGCGGTTCGGTTATCCGGTTGATGCAAACCCAGTTCATGCAACAGTTGCTGGAAACGCTGGCGATCTTCAGCGCGATCGATGCTGTCCGGTGTCGTTCCGATGATGGGTACCCCGGCGGCTTCCAGTCCGCGTGCCAATTTGAGCGGAGTCTGCCCCCCGAATTGGACGATGACGCCTGCGGGTTTCTCCAGCGCCACGATTTCCAGCACGTCTTCCAGTGTCAGCGACTCGAAATACAAACGATCCGAACTGTCATAATCTGTGGAAACCGTCTCCGGGTTGCAATTGACCATGATCGTTTCGTACCCATCCTCGCGCAGGGCCAGGGCCGCATGGACACAGCAATAATCGAATTCGATTCCCTGACCGATGCGGTTTGGTCCTCCGCCCAACACCATGATCTTGCGTCGCTCCGTGGGATGCGCTTCGCACTCTTCTTCATAGGTAGAATAGAGGTAAGCGGTTTGCGTGGAAAACTCTGCCGCACAGGTATCCACCCGTTTGAATACGGGACGAACATTCAGGGCATGTCGCGTCGCGCGCACCGCTTGTTCCGTGCTGCCCAGCAAGTAAGCCATGCGCCGGTCAGAGAACCCTTTGCCTTTCAGTTCGCGCCAACGCGATGCGCTCAACATCGCGAGCGTCAGCCCGCGTATCCGTTGTTCTTCTGACACCAGATCTTCGATTTCCGCCAGAAACCAGGGGTCCACATGCGACAAACGGTGGATTTCATCCCGCTCCAGACCGATACGAAAGGCATCTGCCAGATACCACAGCCGATGGGGGCCAGGATTGGCCAACTCGGCTTCGATAGTGGTACGCTCGGTGGTCATCTCGTTCAGTCCATCGGCGCCGGTTTCCAGTCCACGCAGAGCCTTCTGCAAGGATTCCTGGAAACTACGTCCGATGGCCATGACTTCACCCACTGATTTCATCTGGGTGGTCAAACGGTCATTGGCTTGCGGAAACTTTTCAAAGGCAAAGCGCGGAACCTTGGTCACCACATAATCGATGGTGGGCTCGAAAGAAGCGGGCGTCATTCCGCCCGTGATCTCGTTGCTCAACTCATCGAGCGTAAATCCCACGGCCAGTTTGGCTGCCACCTTGGCGATGGGGAATCCCGTCGCCTTGGAGGCCAGCGCCGAAGAGCGGGAAACGCGCGGGTTCATCTCGATGACGATCATGCGTCCATCCCTGGGGTTGATGGAAAACTGGACGTTGGATCCCCCGGTTTCCACACCAATCTCACGCAATACTGCCAGGGAAGCATTGCGCATCACCTGATATTCCTTGTCCGTCAGGGTCTGAGCTGGAGCCACCGTAATCGAATCTCCGGTATGCACCCCCATGGCATCGAGGTTCTCGATGGAACAAATGATGATGCAGTTGTCGTTACGGTCGCGCACCACCTCCATCTCGTACTCTTTCCAGCCAATCACCGACTCTTCCACCAATAACTCCCGGGTCGGCGACGCCTCCAGACCACGCTCGCAAATGGTCATGAATTCTTCCTGGTTATAGGCGATGCCTCCTCCACTTCCCCCCATGGTAAAGGAGGGACGGATGATGGCCGGAAAACCGATTTGGGCCTGCACCTGCTGGGCTTCCTCGAGGCTATGGGCCACTGCGGAACGGGGCGTGGACAAGCCGATACGCGTCATGGCCGCCTTGAATTTTTCGCGATCTTCGGCCATGTCGATGGCCTCCTTGCACGCCCCGATCATCTCGACGCCATAACGCGCCAACACGCCTTCCCGCGCCAGATCGAGGGCGCAGTTGAGTGCCGTCTGCCCTCCCATGGTCGGCAATACTGCATCCGGGCGCTCACGTTCAATGATGCGCTCGAGAGTCTTCCAGTTGACGGGTTCGATGTAGGTAGCATCGGCCATGCCCGGATCCGTCATGATGGTCGCCGGGTTGGAATTGACCAGAATGACGCGATACCCTTCTTCGCGTAGCGCCTTGCACGCCTGCGCCCCGGAATAATCGAATTCACAGGCCTGGCCAATAACGATGGGGCCGGCCCCGATGATCAGAATGGAATGGAGATCGGTTCTCTTGGGCATGGTCAGATTCCAGATTCTTGCATGAGCGCAATGAAGCGGTCGAACAGAGGGGCCGCATCCTGTGGCCCCGGACAGGCTTCAGGATGACCCTGAAAACTGAAGGCCGGAACATCCGTCCGGGCAAGCCCCTGCACACTCCCGTCGAACAGAGAGACATGGGTAACCGTGAGATGGGCGGGCAAATCCCGGGAATCCACCGCAAACCCGTGATTCTGGCTGGTGATCAGAACTCGTCCGGTTTGCTGATCGAGAACGGGATGATTGGCTCCATGGTGCCCGAATTTCATCTTGAGGGTACGCCCCCCCGAAGCCAAGGCAAGCAATTGATGCCCGAGACAGATCCCGAAAAGGGGAACCCGTGCCGTCATAAACTCACGAACGGCTTGAATGGCGTAGGTGCAAGCCTCGGGATCACCCGGTCCATTGGACAGAAAAACCCCATCCGGGCGCCGGGACAACACTTCTTGAGCCGGTGTCATGGCAGGAACCACTTGCACGTCACATCCCCGCTCCACCAGCATGCGCAGGATGTTGCGCTTGATTCCAAAATCATAGGCGATGACCCGGAATCGCTTCCCGGCCTGCGTCGTTCCACCCAGCCGGCTCCAGACCCCTTCCGTCCAGGAATACGGTTGGGTACAACTGACCTCTTTGGCCAGATCCATGCCGTTCAGCCCGGGAAAAGCACGAGCCACTTCCAGAGCAGCGGGAATGTTTTCCTCTCCCGCCCAGATACAGCCGTTTTGCGCGCCTTTTTCGCGCAACAAGCGGGTCAGGCGCCGGGTATCCACGCCTGCCATGGCAATCATGCCCCGTGCCTCGAGATATTCGGGCAACCCGCCCTGGGCGCGCCAATTGGAAAGCTGACGCGGGATGTCGCGGACCACCAGCCCTGCCGCAAATACTCCGGCAGCTTCCTCGTCGTCCTGATTGACCCCCACATTACCGATGTGCGGACAGGTCAAGGTCACGATTTGACGACAATAGGAGGGGTCCGTCAGGATTTCCTGATATCCGGTCATGGCCGTGTTGAACACCACCTCCCCCCCTCGGTGCCCTTTGGCTCCAATGGAATAGCCCCTGAAAACGCTGCCATCGGCCAACACAAGAAAAGCAGGCACCCGAACGGACGAGGGCAGTTCTACAGCCATGACTAACTCCTGAAGGGGGTGATGTGAAAAAACGGGAAAGACGCATCGATGCGCACCTTTCCCGTTTCCGATTGTCGGAATGTTAGCGCAAAATACGCCAAAAAGCAACTCCGGACCCCGGAACAACCCCGGGGAAAACAAAAATAACTTAATTATTTCAATTAATTACAACCCAAGCACGGAGCGCATGTCGTAAAGTCCCGGCGCCTGACCGACCACAAAACGGGCCGCTCGCACTGCACCCTGGGCAAAGGTGGCTCGATTGCTGGCACGATGGGTGATTTCCAGACGCTCCCCCTCCCCCATGAAAGACACCGTATGATCGCCCACCACATCCCCGCCACGCACCGTGGCAAAGCCGATGGTTTTGGAAGGACGCGGACCCGTGGTCCCCTGGCGCCCATACACCGCCACCTCCGGCAAGTCCCAACCGCGCACCTTGGCCACCACCTCACCCATGCGCAATGCCGTCCCGGAGGGGGCATCCACTTTATGACGATGATGGGCTTCCGTGATCTCCAGATCGTAATCGGCGGGCAACCACTGGGTGGCTCGCTCCAGCAACGCCAGAGCCACGGTTACCCCCATGCTCATATTGGGCGCACACACGATGGGAATCTCCTGGCTGGCCGCCTGAATCTGCGCCTTTTCCGAAGCGCTGAAGCCGGTGGTGCCGATCACCATGCCCCGCTTGGACCGCACACAGGATGCCAAGTGCTCGAGGGTGGCCTGAGGACGGGTAAAATCGATCAGCACCGCACATCGTTCCAACCCTGCCTGAACGTCAGAGGTAATCGAAAGACCCAGGGGCATACCCAGCCAATCCCCGGGATCACGTCCGATGAAGGGACTGTCCGCTTGCTCCAGCGCCAGTCCCAGGTGCAGATCCGGAGCCATCGCAATGGCTTCCACCAAAGCTCGCCCCATGCGCCCACCACTGCCTGCGATGCCCAGAACGAGCGCGCTCATTCTCCAGTCTTCCCGGCATCGAGCACGCTGCCCTTGGCCCCCCCGGAGACCGGTCCGGTATTTCCATCAGAATTCCCCTCCTGCGCTACCGGAGAGGAACCAGCAGGAACAACAGGAGCAGCAGGAGTCTCACCGGTCACAGGAACCGCCGGAGGAGCCCCCGATGTCGCCGCCGCACCGATCGGATAATCCGTGACATAACGAACCATCTTGTCGTCCTTGAAATAAACCGTCAAATCATGAGGGTGGCTCAATCGCCCGTCCTCCCGCACAAAGTAGACATAATCCCAGCGATCCTTATGAAAAGGATCCTTGAGCAAGGGGGTCCCCAATGTATAGGCGACCTGCGGGCGGGTCATGCCCTCCTTCAGGCGCGCAACCATGTCCGAGTCGATGATCACGCCCTGCTGGATATCCAGCGTATAGGGCTTGAGGTAGGAGACCCCGGGAATCGAATACCACGACCAACCGGAACACCCCGAGAGAAACAGCCCGGCACAAGCCAGCATGCCCATCGTTGTCGTACGCTTTATCATCCCGTTCACCTGAATGCTTTTATAATAGACCAATCTCTCCCCCCTGCGAGGCAATATGAGCGCCCCCCAAGATCTCAAGGACATCGGACTCAAAGCCACCCTTCCCCGTCTCAGAGTATTGGCTCTGTTCGAAACCAGCACCACCCGCCATCTGGGTGCTGAAGAAGTCTACCGCCGTCTTCAGCAAGAAGGCATGGACATCGGTCTGGCCACCGTCTACCGGGTACTGACCCAGTTTGAACAAGCCGGCTTGTTGATCCGTCATCATTTTGAAAGTGGCAAGGCCGTATTTGAACTCAATCAAGGAACCCATCATGACCATCTGGTCTGTCTGCAATGCGGCCACGTGGAGGAGTTTTTCGACCCCGAGATCGAAAATCGCCAAGCCCAGATTGCACAACAACGAGGCTTCTCGATTCAGGACCATTCCCTCCAGATCTACGCCGACTGCCAGCGCCCCTCCTGTCCGCATCGCACGCCAAAGACTACCCGTTGAGCATGGCTTGCAGGGTCCGTCCCATTTCGGCGGGATTGCGCGTAATCTTGATGCCGCATTCTTCCATCGTAGCCAACTTCTCCTGAGCCGTTCCCTGACCCCCTGAAATGATGGCCCCCGCGTGTCCCATTCTTTTTCCGGGCGGTGCCGTCATCCCGGCAATGAACCCCACCACGGGTTTGGTCATGTGTTCCTTGATCCAGCGCGCACAAATTTCCTCGTCCGAACCACCGATTTCTCCCACCATGATGACCGCCTCGGTCGCCGGATCGTCATTGAACCGCTGCATCACGTCCAGATGTTTCATTCCGTTGACCGGATCGCCCCCAATCCCCACACAACTGGATTGACCCAGCCCCAACTCGCGCAATTGCCCCACAGCTTCATAAGTCAGCGTCCCGGAACGAGAGACCACCCCGATGGGACCGGGCTGATGAATGTGTCCAGGCATGATGCCGATCTTGAGTTGTCCGGGGGTGATTACCCCCGGACAGTTCGGGCCCACCAAAAGGGTCGATTTGCCACGCATGCGATACCGGGTCTGGATCATGTCGCGCACCGGAATCCCTTCCGTAATACAGATCACCAACTCGATCCCCGCTGCCACGGCTTCATCGATGGCCGCTGCCGCATAGGGAGGAGGGACATAGATCACCGAGGCATTGGCGCCGGTTTCCCGACGTGCCTCTGCCACCGAATCAAAAATCGGTACCCCTTCAAAATCCTGACCGCCTTTGCCCGGGGTCACTCCGCCGACAAAACATTCGTTGCCAAAGGCATACTCACGACACAGTCGAGTATGAAACATGCCCGTCTTGCCGGTGATTCCCTGAGTCAATACCCGAGTATTCCTGTCAATCAAAATGGCCATGCTTTATCTCCGCGCTGCGGCGACCACCTGGGCCGCCGCGTCATCCATGTTGGCCGCTGACAGAATGGGGAGTCCCGATTCCGCCAGAATCTGTTTCCCCAACGCTACATTGGTCCCCTCCAGACGGACTACCAGGGGGACGGTCAAATGAACCTGTCGCGCAGCCGCCACCACGCCCTCGGCAATCACATCGCACTTCATGATACCGCCAAAAATATTGACCAGGATGGCCTGTACTTCCGGATTGGATAACATCAATTTGAAGGCTTCCGTGACTTTCTCCGTGGTGGCTCCGCCTCCGACATCCAGAAAGTTGGCCGGGTTTCCGCCGTAGAGTTTGACAATATCCATAGTGGCCATGGCCAAACCCGCACCATTGACCAGACATCCAATATTGCCATCCAACGATATATACGACAGGCCGTGACGTGAGGCTGCGATCTCGTTGGGATCCTCCTCATCGAAATCACGCCAATCCTGCCATTCGCTATGGCGAAACGCCGCATTGTCATCGAAGTTGAATTTGGCATCCAGTGCCAGAATTCGTCCATCTCCCGTCACCGCCATGGGGTTGATTTCGGCCAAACTGGCATCGCTTTCGACGAAAGCACGATACAAGCCCAGCATCAGGTCGCGTGCCTGCGGCACCAGGAATTCCGGCACCTCGATCTGGCGAGCCAGAACCTCAGCCTGGGTCGGCAATAAACCTTGCCCCGGATCTGTTTGTACCGTGTGAATCTTTTCCGGATGGCGGGCGGCCACGTCCTCGATATCCATCCCCCCTGCCGCACTACCCATCAAGGCAACCTGCTGGGTAGTGCGATCCACCACCATGCCGATATAGAGTTCCTGACGAATATCCGCCCCTTCTTCCACCAACAGGCGGCGAACGGTTTGCCCCTGAGGGCCGGTTTGATGAGTCACCAGTTGCATCCCCATCATCCGGCGCGCCGCATCTTCCAGTTCAGCATCCGTACGCACCACCTTGACGCCTCCACCTTTCCCTCGCCCGCCTGCATGAATCTGCGCCTTGACCACACGCACTCCTGCACCCAATTGCTGCCCGGCTGCCACGGCCTCACTGACCGTGAAACAAGGAAACCCGCGCGGAACCGCCACCCCAAAACGCTGGAGGAGCATTTTAGCCTGATATTCATGGATTTTCATGGTCTACGTCTTCTCTAGGAAAGGAGCCTGTAAACACGGATTGTACCTGAAAACCTCCCCGCTATTCGACGCGTGCCCGCGACCAGTGCGGGTAAAAACGCGCGACCACCTCGCCCGTACTGACCAGGGCGTGACATCCATCCAGATGAGGAGGGCGTTCTTTCATCTCTGGCGAGAGCGTGCCATAACGGGTTTGAAAAGCCACCGTCGCCACGACCCCCACCAATTCCGTCAAATGCGTACACCCATGAATACCGCCCAGTCGATTCCGTACGATCCGGGTAAATCCTGGAGCGATGGTCACCCCTTTCAACGAGGAATATTCAGGAACGATCTTTTCACAGGTCCCCGGATAGGGTCGGCTGGTCATGCGCGCCTCCGCCTCGCGAATCATCATGGCATCGTCCACGGTCAGGCGCAAAAACATGTCGTGAATGGGCGTTCCAGCCGTCAGAGATCCCTCTGCCATGTCCACATCATGCCCCTTGACATCCCTCAACACGCCCTCCACATCGTACCAGCCATCCGGCCGTGCGTAACCATTCACTTCGATGACACGCCGATGTAGCAATTGCCGCTGTTCCTGTTCTTCCTGCATAGCCCCTCCCTTTTCCGAAAAAATTCCCGCATAATGATGGCGCTGTTCTGCTTTTCCCATGAGGTTCACGTCTTGTCCGGTTTTCTGATTCGTCTCTTCTTTCTGCTCCTTGGGCTTGCTCCCTTGAGCGTCCCTGCCACAGATCTGGTCATGCCCGACGACCCACCGGCCACTGCGCAACCCATTCCCGCGCAGCCTCTGACCGATGACGAATTGCTGCGCGCGCGGCACGCTTTTGATCAGCATGATCAAACCACTCTCGAATCCATCGCAGCACGAGCGCAAGGTCAACTGTCCGATTATCCCCGATATTGGGCCCTGGAAGGACGGTTGATGCAGGAAAATGCCTATCTGGTCCCGGAAATGCAGGAATTCTTCAGCGATTACCCCAACAGCCCGCTCACGCCCTTGTTGCGCGCCCATTGGTTGTCCCAATTGGGACAAAACCAAAACTGGAAAACCTTTGAAACCCAGTTCCGCCCGGAAGACGCCCACCAACCTGCACTTCAGTGCTATCACTGGCAAGCCCTCTTCGCCAATGCTCAGACGGACTTCTTCGATACAGCCGTGACCTATTGGCGTTCCGATGCTCCCTGGCCCGACTCCTGTGACCCGGTATTCCGGCAATTGGTCGCAGCCCATCGCATTCGTACGGATGACCTCTGGCTGGCACTGCGGCACGCCCTGTCCCGCAATCAACTGAGAAAAGCGCGTTACATCAATAGTTTCTTTCCGCCCTTCCAGGGTTTGAATGAGGATGACCTGAAACTGGCCACAGGCCGTCCGCGCCAGTTTCTGGATGATGCGCCCCCCATGGATGCCCACTCCATCCGTGCCCAACGTGAACTCATGCTGTACGCCACACTCCGCCTGGCCGCCCATGACCCACAAGCCGCAGCGACCTGGTGGGCAGATACTTCCGCCCATCTCGACCCTGAGGATCGGACCTGGGGTTGGCAACAGATTGCACTTCAAGGAGCTTTGAACCTGGATCCTCGATCTCTGGAGTGGTTTCAGCAGGTAACCCCCCAACCCACCGATGCCGAATGGCTGTCCTGGGAAATTCGGGTTGCCCTGCGCCAGCAGAACTGGGCCACCGTTCTGGACACCCTGGCCTGCCTACCGATCACCATAGCCCAGAAACCCGTCTGGCAATACTGGAAAGCGCGCGCCCTGGAAGGCGAACACCGCACGGCGGAAGCTCAAACCCTGCTCGAGCGTGTCGCTCAATCTTCGTCCTATTATGGACTACTGGCTCTGGAAGAGCGGGGGCAGGATCTGCACCTGCCGCCCCGCCCCGCACAGCCGAACCTGGAGGTTCAAAAAGAAACCCGCTCCCTACTGGAGCGCCCCCTGCGCCTCTATCGTCTGGGATTGCTGCCGGAGGCCCAGCGCGAGTGGAATCAGATCGAGTCCGCACTGACCCCTCTGCAACGCCTGGCTGCCGCCCAGCAAGCTTTTCAACTGGGCTGGTATGACCGAAGCATTCATAGCGCGGAGCGTGCGGATTCACCCAAAGACATCACCCTGCTCTTTCCCTATCCCTATCCCTCTCAAATTCAGGCCAATGCTTCCAAATACCATCTCTCTGAAGCCTGGATCCTTGCGCTCATCCGGCAGGAGAGTCGCTTTTTCAGTATCGCCCGTTCGCGTACCGGCGCCCAGGGCCTGATGCAACTGATGCCGGCAACGGCTCGCTGGGCAGCCCGACGCAGCGGTCTCAAGAACTATCGCATCGAAGATGTCGATCAACCCGACACCAACATTCTTCTGGGAACCTATTACCTGAATCATCTGACCCAACTTCTGGGCAATCCGATTCTCGCCACGATGGGCTATAACGCCGGTCCCCTGCGTGCGCAGACCTGGGCTTCCGCCGGCATTGGTGACCCGCGCGCCTTCCTTGAAAACATTCCTTTTGATGAAACCCGGGATTATGTCCAGCAGGTGCTCTACAATCAGGTCGTCTATGAACAGCGCCTCCATCCCTCGCTTAGTCACCGCTTGCATACCCTCCTGAACAATTTATCGGATGCTGCCCAATAATGCAGATCTATGAAGTAGGGGGGGCCCTGCGTGATGAATTGTTGGGACTGCCCAGCACCGATCGGGATTGGGTCGTGGTAGGCGCCACCCCAGAAGAGTTGGAAACTCGGGGGTTTCAGCCGGTCGGCCGGGATTTTCCCGTTTTTCTGCACCCTGTCACCCGCGAAGAATACGCCCTGGCCCGCACTGAACGCAAAACCGCCCCGGGCTACCGCGGCTTCACTCTTCATGCCGACCCCACTGTCACCTTGGAAGAAGACCTGAAACGCCGTGACCTCACCCTCAATGCCATGGCGCGGGACTCCAACCATCGGTTGATCGATCCCTACGGCGGACTGACTGATCTGGAAAATCGTACCCTGCGTCACGTCAGCCCGGCTTTCAGCGAAGATCCGGTCCGGCTTCTGCGCGTTGCACGCTTCCTGGCCAAACTGGCGCCTTTTGACTTTACCGTCGCCCCCGAAACCATCGCGCTCTTGAGACAAATGGTCAACAACGGAGAAGTAGACGCCCTGGTCCCCGAACGCATTCTGCAGGAGTTGAACAAGGGCATGGAAACGGCCAACCCTGCGCGCATGTTCGCCGCGTTGGCCGAATGGGGGGCCCTGAAAAAATTCTTTCCCGCCATCGACCCCCTATGGATCCATACGGGCGATCTGGCTAAAAATGCCGTGGATCATGCAGCCCAGAGACAATTGGGACCACCCCTGCGCTGGGCGGCCTGGTTCTCGGCACTCTTTCACGGAAGTTCCCTTCAAATCTGGCGTCCACTCCTTGAAACCTGGTCCAGAAACCTGCGCTGGAGCAAGGAACAACGCCAGTGGGCGGAACTGTCCTGCGCGCTGGGACCCGTCAGTCGCCATTTGTCTCCTCAGCAGCCGGCGCAATGGCTTCCCATTCTGGAAGGATGTGATGCCTGGAGGCGACCGCAGAGATTCCTTCGCTTTCTTGAATTACAAGAATGCCTGGGCGAAGTTCTCAAAGATCTCCAACCCAACCTGAGCGCACGGGGTGAGGCCGCTCTCGCCGCCTGTCAGGCACTGGATCTTCCCTCACTCGTGCGTTCGGCGCCGACCCCGGCAGACATTCCCCAACGAGTGCACGATGCCCGTCATGCTGCGCTGTGCGCGCTCCCGCCGGCACAACGCAGCGAGCCTTTCAGGATCCCTTGATTTTTTTGGCTGCCTGAGCGTGTTGCTCGGCATAAGACTGATGTGCGGCGGCTTCGGCCACTCCCACCTTGATGGGATAGCCCATATCCATGAGAACGGAACCCAGAGCGGACAAACATAACATGACATTTTCCGACTTGGCTGAATAGCCCATCAGTCCAAAGCGCCAGATTTTTCCGGCCAAGGGGCCCAACCCTGCACCGATTTCCAGATTGAATTCGCTGAGCAGGGTTTTGCGCACCCTGGCCTCATCTACCCCTTCGGGTACACGCACGGCATTGAGTTGGGGCAGCCGGTATTCTTCCTTGACCAGATAGGTCAGTCCCATGGCCTCCAGTCCGGCTTTGAGTGCGAGGTAATGGCGGGTATGGCGGGCCCAGGCATTTTCCAGACCTTCCTCGCGCAGCAGCACCAGGGATTCATGCAGGGCAAACAAGCCATTGATGGGGGCCGTGTGGTGGTAAGTACGATTGGTGTTTCCCCAGTACCCCAATACCAGGTCGAGGTCCATGAACCAACTCTGGGAGGGAGTCTGGCGTTGTTTGACCAGATCCACCACCCGCTGGTTATAGGAGACGGGAGACAACCCCGGGGTGCAGGACAGGCACTTCTGGCTACCCGAGTAGATGGCATCGATATCCCATTCATCCACGTAGAGCGGCGCACCGCCCAGTTGGGTGACGGCATCCACGATGGTCAGGGCACCGTAGCGGTGCGCGATTTCCACCAGAGTCCGTGCATCGGACATACAACCGGTGGAGGTTTCGGCATGGACGAAGGCCACCACTTTGGTATCCGGATTTTGCTTCAGGGCATCTTCAAGTTTTTGCGGATCGACCGGTTCACCCCAGGTATCTTCCACGACGACAGGCGTCCCACCACAGCGTGTCACATTTTCGATCATGCGGCCACCGAACACTCCGTTCCGACACACGATGACCTTGTCTCCAGGATTGACCATATTGACGAAGCACATTTCCATGCCTACGGACCCAGGGCCAGAAGCCGGAAAAGTCAGTGCGTTGTCCGTCTGAAAGGCATAACGCAACAGCATCTTCAATTCATCCATCATGTCCACAAAGACCGGGTCGAGGTACCCGATACAGGGCAGGGACATGGCCGCCAGCACCCGAGGGGCGATTTCTGATGGGCCCGGGCCCATCAGGGTGCGCTGGGGGGGATAGAAGGAAGTGATTTTCCTGGGGGGAAGATACTGGATAGTCATCGGGGGTCCTCGAGCGCCCGTTGGGGCGCATTCTCCATATTCAATCTTTCATTCTAGCAAAATTTCCGGCTTTCACGAAGTGCAGATGTCGTCCTTCGGCATGAGACAGATGCAGTGCCCCTCGCTCACCGGCGGGATCGAAGAGTGTATCTCCTCCCGGTTCTGGTTGGTGCGAGGGAATCAAGCCGGCAAAGTCAAAGAGCGCGCGGTCAGCCAGATGCGAGGGCGTGACCGACTGCAACCCCAGAAAGATATTGTCGGTTCGTCCCGGATTCGCCTTTTCCTGCGCCTGCAACCACTTTTTGATGGCTTGGCGTTGCAAATTTTCCTGGGAACCACACAGATTGCAGGGAATGATGGGAAAGCCCATCCCGCGCGCGTAGCGGGCCAGATCTTCTTCGCGACAATAGGCCAGCGGCCGGATCACGACATGATGTCCGTCGTCGGTCACGAGTTTGGGAGGCATGCCTTTCAGTCGTCCCCCATGAAACAGGTTGAGAAAGAAGGTTTCCACCATGTCGTCGCGATGGTGCCCCAAGGCGATCTTGTTGGCCCCCAATACCTTGGCGGTACGGTACAGGACCCCCCGGCGCAGGCGTGAACAGAGAGCGCAGGTGGTTTTCCCCGCCGGGATTTTTTCCTTGACGATGGCGTAGGTATCGGCATCGATGATTCGGTAATCCACGCCCAACCGATCCAGATAGGTGGGCAGAACATCCGCAGGAAAATCCGGCTGCTTCTGATCCAGATTGACGGCGATGAGTTTGAAAGCAATGGGCGCGCGCTTTTGCAGATCCAGCAGAAGCGTCAACAGGGCATACGAATCCTTCCCTCCGCTCAGACAGACCATGACTGTGTCCCCATCCTGAATCATGGCGTAATCTCCCAATGCCTTGCCCAAGGCACTGCGCAGTCTTTCCTGCAAGCGAATGAAGGTGGAACTGCGGGTGTCATTCATCGGAAGAGGGGCGTGCGTCCTTGCGCAGAATTTTGAAGATGATGAACAGGGAGTAGAGCATGAGGAACCCCATGAGCACAAACCCGCTGACGTATACCCAGAATCTGTCCGAATAGGTCAGGTACCAAGCAACATTCAGGAGCAGGAAGAACCCCGCAATCTGCCAGAAAAAACTCATCGTCATGTCCTGAAATCTTGTAAACATCGCCATACTACCAAATGGGAGTATGATGCGCGCTATTTGAGGGCTAAACCGTTGGAATGGTATTCCACCCAGGCATGGTTGCCGAGTGTCGAAGCGAAAGAACACAGTCAGCAACTGATCCGGCATATCAACGAAACCATCGACAGGGCCGGGGGATGGATCGACTTTGCCGATTTCATGAACCAACTTCTTTACGCCCCCGGATTGGGATATTATGCGGCAGGATCGGTCAAATTAGGCCCCGCCGGAGACTTTACCACGGCCCCGGAGATGACCCCCCTCTTTGCCCGTACCTTGGCCCACCCCCTCGCGCGCACCCTCGGGCAATTGAATTCACAGGAAACCACGATACTTGAATTGGGTGCCGGAACGGGACAGTTGGCCCAAGACCTGTTGAAAGCCCTGGAAAAACAGGATTGCCTGCCGAAACGTTATGCCATCCTGGAAGTAAGCACTGACTTGCGACAGCGACAGCAGGAAAAAATCCGTCAGTTGCCTCCGGCCTTGCAACGCAAAGTGGAATGGCTGGAACATTGGCCGACGGAACTCGAAGGGGTCGTGCTGGCCAATGAAGTGCTGGATGCCCTACCCGTCCAGCGAGTACGTTGGCAGGATGGGCAATGGCACCAATGGGGCATCGCGGTGGGAGAAGAGGGCTGGCGCTGGCAAACTCGCCCCCTCCCGGAGGGTTCCCCCATCCTCGAGGGAATGCCAATCATGGCCGGCTACCCCGAACCTTATGACACGGAAGTTGCGCTGGCTGCAGAAGGGCTGATGACGTTGTTGGGCCAGACGTTGAAGGCCGGTCGGGCTTTTTTTATCGATTACGGTTTTCCGGCACGCGAATTCATCCATCCCCAACGCAGTGGCGGTACGTTGATGTGTCACTATCGACATCATGCCCATGGCGACCCTTTTCTTTATCCCGGACTTCAGGACATCACGGCTCATGTGGACTTTACCCGGGTTGTCCGGGCGGCCCGTCGGGCAGGCATGCACGTCGAAACCTGGCAGACACAGGCGGCCTGGTTAATTGAAGAAGGGATTCTTCATGAACTGGAAAAAGTACACGGAGAAACCAATACTGACTATCGCGCCGTCAGTGCGGTCCAAAAACTCCTGAGTCCGGCAGAAATGGGCGAATTGTTCAAGGTGTTGGTACTGGGTCGGGGCCCCGAAAATGAGTCGGCATTGATCCGTCTGGGACTGTAAGGGTCAGAAAACTCGCCCCCTCTCAAGTCAAATGCAGCCGTTCCCAGATGACTGCAGTCAGCCCGGCACTGTTCATGGTGTAAAAGTGTAGCCCAGGCGCTCCTCCCTCCAGCAACCGGTCGCATAAGTGAGTGACCACTTCCAGGCCAAAGGCCTTGATGGAAGCGCTGTCATCCCCGTATCCCTGCATTTTTTGGCGGATCCAGCGCGGAATCTCAGCACCGCAGGCCTCGGAAAAGCGACTCAATTGTGAAAAATTGGCGATGGGCATGATCCCTGGCACAATCGGCACGGTGATCCCTGCCGCATCGCAGTCCTCCACAAAACTGAAGTAAGCGTCCGGATTATAAAAATACTGGGTAATGGCCGAATCAGCGCCCGCCTCGACTTTTTCCCGAAAGTGGCGAATGCCTTCCTGCGCCGAGCGTGCTTGCGGATGCACCTCGGGATAGGCGGCCACTTCAATGAAAAAGTGGTCGCCCGTTTCTTCACGCACGAAACGTACCAGGTCGCTGGCGTAACGAAATTCGCCACCACCCAGAGTGCCGGAAGGCAAGTCCCCGCGCAAGGCCACCAAATGACGAATACCGTGGTGACGGTATTGTGCCAGGACTTGGCGCAAACCGTCTCGTGTCGCGCCGATACAGGACAGGTGGGGCGCAGCAGGATATCCCTCCTGCTGAATCTCTATCACGGTTTCGAGGGTACGGTCCTGGGTAGTCCCCCCCGCGCCATAGGTCACGGAAAAAAAAGCAGGCTCGAGTTGCGCCAGCTGGCGCCGGGTGTGACGAAGTTTCTCCGCCCCCTCGGAGGTCTTGGGGGGGAAAAATTCAAAACTGAACACCCGCTCGTGATGCACGTGATTCATGGCTTCAATACCGGTAATGCTCGGGTTTGTAGGGCCCCGTGACCGGCAGGTTGAGGTATTCGGCCTGCTTTTCCGTCAACAAGGTGAGCTGCACGCCAATGCGCTTCAAATGCAGGCGTGCCACCTTCTCGTCCAGCGCCTTGGGAAGAATGTACACACCCACCGGATAGGTGCCGTGATTGTTCCATAATTCGATCTGGGCCATGACCTGATTGGTGAAAGAAGCAGACATCACAAAACTCGGGTGTCCCGTCGCACACCCCAGATTGACCAGACGCCCTTCCGCCAATACGATCAGACGCTTGCCATCGGGGAAAATGACATGATCCACCTGCGGCTTGATGTTGTCCCAATGGTAGTTACGCAGGGAAGCA
>JAJZDE010000001.1:0-19296 GCA_021828745.1 Pseudomonadota bacterium | reverse complement strand
TCGAAATGACCAATATTGCACACGATGGCATCATTTTTCATCACTTGCATGTGGGCGTGGGTGATGACGTCCACATTGCCCGTTGCCGTGACGAAGATATCGCCCAAAGCAGCCACTTCGTCCATGTTGACCACCCGATACCCCTCCATGGCCGCCTGCAGGGCACAGATGGGATCGATTTCCGTAATCCATACCGTCGCACCCAGCCCGCGAAAGGCCTGAGCACACCCTTTACCCACATCGCCGTAACCGGCGACCACGGCCACCTTTCCGGCAATCATCACATCGGTCGCCCGCTTGATTCCATCCATCAGGGATTCGCGACATCCGTACAGATTGTCGAATTTGGACTTGGTGACCGAGTCGTTGACATTGAACGCCGGGCACCTCAATTCTCCGCGCTTCAGCATCTCGTTCAAACGATGTACGCCGGTGGTCGTTTCTTCGGAAATCCCCCGAATGGACTCGAGCAGATGAGGATACTTGTCATGCATCACCAGCGTCAGATCCCCTCCGTCATCCAGGATCATATTGGGCAACCAGTTTTCCGGCCCAAAGATGGTTTTTTCGATGCACCACCAAAATTCCTCTTCCGTTTCCCCCTTCCAGGCAAACACCGGAACCCCTGTTGCAGCGATGGCTGCCGCAGCCTGATCCTGAGTGGAAAAAATATTACAGGAACTCCAGCGGACTTCCGCCCCCAGGGCCACCAAGGTCTCAATCAAGACGGCAGTCTGGATGGTCATGTGCAGACAACCGGCAATGCGTGCTCCCTGCAGCGGTTGGTGCTCGGCATATTCTGCACGCAGGGCCATGAGCCCCGGCATTTCATTCTCGGCAATCTGGATTTCCTTGCGCCCCCATGCCGCCAACGTCATATCGGCAACCTTGAAGTCACTGGCCAAAGTCTGTGAAATTGCGTTCATTGAAACTCTCCATTCATTCGTTGTGTATTGGCTCATTCCAGAACTCAGGCATCGGCCTGGAGGGCCTGGACGCGATCGCGCATTTCCCAGGTAAATTCTGGCTCTTCCCGCCCAAAGTGACCATAGGCCGCCGTCTTGCTGTAAATGGGGCGGAGCAGATCGAGGGACTGAATGATTCCCTTGGGACGCAAGTCGAAGTGCCGCTCGACCAGTTGGGCCAGTTTTTCATCGGGAAGTTTCCCGGTTCCAAATGTATTGACCATCAAACTGACCGGACGGGCGACCCCGATGGCATAAGCCACCTGCACTTCGCATCGGCGGGCCAACCCGGCAGCCACTATATTCTTGGCCACATGGCGCATGGCGTAGGCCGCAGAACGGTCCACCTTGGAGGGGTCCTTACCCGAAAACGCCCCTCCACCATGGCGCGCAGCGCCCCCGTAAGTATCCACGATGATCTTGCGTCCAGTGAGGCCGCAGTCTCCCATGGGACCTCCGATCACGAAACGGCCAGTGGGATTGACCAGATATCGGGTGTTGGGTCCCAGCAGGTGAGCGGGCAGTACCGGCTTGATGATCTCGTCGATCACTGCTTCGGTGAGTTGCTGATGAGAGATTTCGGGATGATGCTGGGTCGACAGAACCACCGTCTCGATACGGATGGGCTGCCCATCGACATAGCGAACGCTCACCTGTGATTTGGCATCCGGACGCAAAAAGGGCATCCGTCCGTCCTTGCGCAATTCGGACTGGCGCTGCATCAGGCGATGAGACAGGTGGATAGGCAAAGGCATGAGCGTATCGGTTTCATCACAGGCATAACCGAACATCAACCCCTGGTCGCCCGCCCCCTGATCGAGGTCGAGTCCACTCCCTTCATCCACCCCTTGGGCAATGTCCGGGCTTTGCCGATTGAGGGCCGTCAACACCGCGCAGGTCTGGTAATCAAAACCGATCTCGGAACTGTTATAGCCGATGCGCCGTACCACGTCCCGTGCCACATCGATGTAGTTGATCTGTGCCTTGGTGGTGATTTCGCCGGAAATGACGATGAGACCCGTACTGGTCAAAGTTTCGCAGGCTACCCGGGCGCGCGGATCTTGCGTTAGAATGGCATCCAGAACCCCGTCAGAAATCTGATCGGCCACCTTGTCCGGATGCCCTTCGGATACCGACTCCGAAGAGAAAATATACTCACTCATGGCAAACCCTGCCCTTTATCGAAAATTGGAAAAGTACCGCAGCCGGGAATTGTACCAGCAATCCCGTTAGCGCCATGATGCGCCTGATTTTTTTCCCTCTTTGGTTACTCCACTGGCTGCCCCTCGAGGTCCTGTGGATCCCTGGTCGTCTACTCGGCACCCTGGCCTTCGTCCTCGCCCGCGAACGGCGTCGCGTCACCCTCATCAACCTGGCATTGTGCTTTCCCCAGTGGAGTGATGCCCAACGCCGTCAAGTGGCCCTCCGTCATTTTCAAGGATTCGTGACCAGCGCCCTGGCTCTCGGGATAGCATGGTTCGCTTCTGAACGGCGTCTGCGCGCCATGATTCACTTTCAGGGTCTGGAACAGGTACGTCACGCCCAAAAAAAAGGGCCGGTCATCCTGCTCACGCCCCATTTCTTCGGAGTGGACACCATTGGTCCCTTCCTGACCCTGGATTTCGACGTCATCACCATCAACTCAAAAATCAAGCACCCTGCCCTGGACACCTTGATCCGTGAACGTCGACTGCGCTGGGGCAAAGGACTGATCTTTGCCCGCCAGGACAGTTTGCGTAGCGTACTACGGGCGTTCAAACCGGGCTGGTTGCTCTACTACCTGCCGGACCAGGACTTTGGCCCCAAAGATTCACTTTTTGTGGATTTCTTCAAAGTCAAGGCGGCCACCGTCCCCGCTTTGGCCCGGATGGCCAAATTAGCCAAGGCCTCCGTCGTTCCCTGCGTCGTCCACCTCGATTTCGAGGCGGGGCATTTTGAAGTCACCTTCTTCCCTCCCTGGGAACATTTTCCCAGCGGCGACGATGAAATGGATACCCGCCGCATGAACCACTTCATCGAGGAACGCATCCTCGAACAACCTGCCAATTATCTATGGTCCCATAAACGCTTCAAGACCCGCCCCCCCGGAGAAACGTCTCCTTACGATGACCCTGCGAAGTCCCAATCTACCCAGTGAGCCAGAAAAAGCGTAGCATTTCACCTTCGACACCACCCAATACGGGGACCATGGGGACACTTCCTTTCACCAAAATGCAGGGCTTGGGCAATGATTTTGTCGTACTCGACGGAGTGCGGGCCACCCTCGCTCTGACCCCGATTCAACTGCGTTGGTTGGCTGATCGCCATTTTGGCGTAGGCTGTGATCAGATCCTGTGGGTAGAACCGGCACAAGACGCTACGAATGACTTCCGTTACCGAATTTTCAATCGCGATGGGGGAGAAGTCGCCAACTGCGGCAATGGGGTCCGTTGCTTCGCCCGTTATGTTCGTGATCAAAACCTGACGCAGCGCACCCGCTTGCGCGTCGAAACCCTGGCAGGCGTGCTTGAACCGGAATTGCTGCCCGATGGCAACGTACGGGTCGACATGGGCGAACCTCTCTTCGATCCTGTCCGAATCCCCTTTCTGTCCCCCGCTCTCCAACCCACCTATGATCTGTCCCTCGGAAAGGTGACCCGCACTTTTTCCGTACTCTCCATGGGCAATCCCCATGCCGTGCAGGTGGTCGAACACATCACCCAGGCGCCCGTCGACACGGAGGGCCCCCTGATCGAACATCATCCCGCGTTTCCGGAGCGGGTCAATGCCGGATTCATGGAGATCGTGGACCGCACCCATATCCACCTGCGTGTTTATGAACGCGGCACCGGGGAGACCCTGGCCTGCGGTACGGGGGCCTGCGCCGCCGTTGTAGCCGGTCAACGTCTGGAGCGACTGGATCCCCTCGTGCACGTCACGACCCGCGGCGGAGAACTGCTCATCGAATGGCAGGGCACCGGACATCCTGTGTGGATGACCGGCCCTGCTGTCACTGTCTACACCGGGATCGTCCACATCCCGAACATTGAGGAACTTACCCATGCTGGACGCTGAAATCGTTGCCTCCTGGCTCAAGGACAACCCGGAATTTTTTGTGTTGCACGGAGCGGTATTGAATGAAATTCAGATTCCGCATCCGCACGGAAACCATACCGTTTCTCTGAGCGAGCGCCAAC
The DNA here is from genome assembly GCA_021828745.1 of Pseudomonadota bacterium. The sequence continues at coordinate 15,155 of JAJZDE010000001.1, read as the reverse complement.
TGCTGACCCTGCGCAACAAGAACCGCACGCTGGAACAACGCTTGTCCGAATTGATCGGCTATGCTGAAACCAATGACAACATCAGTGGCAAGGTTCACCAACTGGCCGTGCGATTGCTGGTTCAACGCACGTTGAAAGGCGTTCTCGATACCATCCAGCATCAAATGCTGCATCATTTCGAGGTCCCCCACGTCACCCTGCGCCTCTGGGGGATTCAGGGCGATACTTTGGAACATCCCGCCTTCCAACCGGTAGCCCAGATCCAGAAGGAAGCCATTGCCCATGTGGAAACCCCCCGCTGTGGGCACCACACGCCCGTGCAATGCGACCAGTGGTTTGGTGAATTGGCCCCCAGCCTGAAATCCTTCGCTTTGTTGCCCCTGCGTGACAGTGAAACTTTTGGCGCCTTGCTGCTGGCCTCGCCCGATGAAAACCGCTTTTATCCAGACATGGGCATCTTCTACCTGCAGCGCATCACTGACCTGATCAGTACGGCCCTGCGCGCCCATGAACAGTCCTGATTCTCCCGCTCTGATCCGCACCTATCTCGATCAACTGCGCTTCGAACGAGGCCTGTCCCCGCAGACGATTTCCAGTTACCGGCGCGACTTGAACTCATTGATCGATGACCACGCCGATCTTACTCAAGTCACCGCCCAGCAGATCCGTCGCCTCCTGGGAAAATTACATGGGCAAGGGTTGTCCGGACGCAGCCTGGCTCGTAGCCTGTCGGCCTGGCGCGGTTTTTTTGACTATCTGGTGAAATTTCATCACGCCGCCCTCAATCCCTGTCACGGAGTCCCTCCGCCAAAATCCCCCCGCTCCCTGCCCCACGCCCTTTCCCCGGACCAAGCCTGCAAGTTGATGAACATACCGGGGGATCGCATGCTGGACGAACGAGACCGAGCCATGCTGGAATTGTTCTACTCTTCCGGCTTGCGTCTGGCAGAATTGGCCCATCTGCGCATACAGGACCTGAACTCGAGTGAGGGTTTGGTGCGCGTGCTGGGAAAAGGACATAAATTCCGCATCGTCCCCGTGGGCCAAAAGGCGCGGGAAGCCCTGACACTCTGGCTGGCCCATCACCCCCTGCATCCTCTGAAACCAGAGACCCCCCTGTTCGTCAGTATCCGCGGTTCAGCTCTGAGCATGCGCGCCATCGAAGCGCGCGTGACATTGCGCACACGCCAATTGGGTCTGGATGACCGGGTCCATCCCCATGTCCTGCGCCATTCTTTTGCTTCCCACCTGCTCCAGTCCAGCGGCGATCTGCGCGCCGTACAGGAATTGTTGGGGCATGCCCATATCACATCGACCCAGGTATATACCCACCTCGACTTCCAGCATCTGGCTCAAGTCTATGACCAGGCGCATCCACGCGCCCGGCGTCGGCGCCTCACGCCTCAAGGCGAATAAAGCGCGCCCAGCACGACGCCATGGCGCGCGCCCGTCACCTCGGGCAGATTCCCCGCTTTCCCCTGCACGCGCGCCCATGCCAACCAGGCAAAAGCCAATGCTTCCACCTGTTGCACCGGCACCCCCAATTCGTCCGTGCGTCGCACCCGAACCTCGGGCATCAGGAGTTGCAAGCGTTCCATCAGTTGGGTGTTCAGGGCTCCGCCCCCACAGGCATACAGTTCTGTACCCTTGTACCCCCGGCACTCCGCCTGCACCGCAGCAGCCACTGAGCGTGCCGTCAATTCCAGCAAAGTCGCCTGGACATCCTCGGGCGGCAGTGAAGACACCCACTCCCCTCGCCCCTCCAGCCACTCCAGTGAAAAATCTTCGCGTCCGGTACTCTTGGGCGCACTGCGCTGAAAAAAAGGATGGGCCAGCAAGGAATCCAGCAGAGCCGGATGACAATGACCTTGCGCCGCCCAACGACCGTCGGGATCGAAGGGATACCCCAGGCACCGGTCGATCCAGCCATCCATCAGCAGGTTGGCTGGGCCGGTATCATAACCTCGGGTAGCCAGTCCCGGAATGAGCAACGTCAGGTTGGCGATGCCGCCCAGATTGAGAATCAGACGGGGAATCGAGGGATGCCGGAACAGCGCGGCGTGAACGGCGGGAACCAGCGGTGCCCCCTGCCCACCGGCCGCGATATCTCCCGAACGGAAATCGGTGATGACCGGCATACCAGTCAATTCGGCCAATAAAGCCCCATTCACCAACTGGAGACTGAATCCCTGTTCTGGACGATGACGTACCGTCTGTCCATGGCAGCCCACCGCAACCACGGGAAAATCCCCCTGTCCTGCCCGTTGAACCAACTCATGAACCACTTCGGCATAAAGCGCGGAAAGTGTCCGGGACAGGCGAGCAGCACGCTCCAATTCATTGACCCCCGGATGGGTCAAATCCAGCAGATCCCTGCGCAGGTCAACGGAAAAAGAACGCTGTGCCCGGACCAGGACCCTGGGCCGAACCGGCATGGAAAAATCCACCAGAACCCCATCGACACCGTCGAGACTGGTCCCTGACATCAACCCCACATAGAGTGAGGATCCGGAATTATTCGAAACTGGCGAAGGCACTGCCGCGTACGGCATCGAGTTGCTTGAGATAGGGCGCCGTGGCCGAAAGAAACTGGGTACGGGCATGGCCGGTCAGGTCTGTGCTGGCAAAGCGCGGCACCTCGGGACCCAGCGGATCATGCTGAACCCCATTGATCTTGAATTCATAGTGCAGGTGAGGACCGGTCGCCCAACCCGTCATCCCCACATAACCAATCAAGTCACCCTGATGAATTTTTTCTCCGGAATGCAACCCACCCGCAAAAGCCGAAAGGTGCCCGTAAACCGTATCGATCCCATTGGCATGATGCAACTCGATCATGTTTCCATAGCCATTGCGCCATCCTGCATAGGTCACTGTGGCATTGGCCACGGCCACGATGGGGGTCCCCTTGGGGGCTGCCAGATCGATGCCTTTATGGGCTCGCCAGGTTTTCAGGATAGGATGAAAGCGCGCCGCAGAAAAACCCGAGGTGATGCGCGAGAATTCGATGGGAGAGCGCAGGAAAGAGGCCTTGGAACCATGTCCGTCCGGCGTGTAGTAGTCACCTCCCTCCGCATTTTCATAATAGACGCGGCGGATCGTCACCCCCTTGTTGACGAACTCGGCCGCCAGGATCTTGCCCGGCACCAACTGGTCGAAGTCATTCTGGGTAGCTTCATAGACCACGGAAAAGGTATCCCCGGAACGCAGATCATTGTGAAAATCGATATCCGTGGAAAACAAGTGGGTCAACTGACGCGTCACGCTGTCCGGAATGCCCGCGCTGTCCGCTGCAGCAAACAGGGAACTGTGGATAGTCCCGTTGGCCTGAATGACGCGGTGCAAGTCTCCCTCTCCCACCAGACTGGAGGAAAACCCCGAAAGGGTGCGCGAAACTACCAATGTCCCTTTGTCGCCGTAGGGAAAACGCAGGGAAACCAGGTCGCCGTTGGCTGCATGTTCCACGCGAATGGGTTTGCCGGGCGCCATGTGTTGATAGATGACGCGCGCTTTGGAATCGGAAGCAATGAAATCCAGGGCAGCCTGGTCGCTCACGCCCATGCGGAACAACAGGGCAGCCAGGGTATCGCCCGAACGAATCTGGTCCTGCTGAATGAACGTGCCCGGTGTGGGGGTTGCCGTCCCCAGATCCGCCGTCATGTCCTCGATGACCGGGGCCAGGGGAACCGTCTGCATGGAAACCCCGGGGGTCATTCCAAAGGCCATCGCCACCCCGAACACCATCATGAGGAGGGTCGCAACCTGTCCGCTACGGCGAGCATCCGTCGTATCGATGGTGGCGTTTTGGGTTAGAATCCAGTGTTTGAGCGCTTGCGCACGTTGCTTGAGTGAGTTCATGCGCGCCAGTCTAACAGAAACCTGCCGCAGGCACAATTCCCCATGAATGACAAAAAGTTATCATCTATCGACCATTGGGAGGAGATTCGCCGGGGGACCGACGAAATCCTCCCCGAAGAAGATTTTCTGCTGAGGCTTCGGGAAGGGAAGCCCCTGCGGGTCAAGGCAGGGTTCGACCCCACGGCACCGGACCTACACCTCGGTCACACCGTCCTGTTGAATAAACTCAAGACTCTGCAAGACCTGGGTCACGAAATATTCTTCCTGATCGGCGATTTCACGGCATTGATCGGCGATCCTACCGGGCGTAATGCCACTCGCCCTCCCCTGACCCCGGAGCAGGTTGCGCTCAATGCCGCCACGTATCAAAGCCAGGTATTTCGCATTCTCGATCCCCAACGGACGACCCTGGCCTACAACAGCACCTGGATGAACGAACTGGGCGCCGCCGGCCTGATCCGCCTGGCGGCCACCCATACCGTGGCGCGCATGCTGGAACGGGATGATTTTTCCAAACGATATCGCATGGAACAACCCATTGCTCTCCACGAATTTCTTTATCCTCTGGTTCAGGGATATGATTCCGTGGCACTCGAAGCCGACCTGGAACTCGGCGGTACCGATCAGAAATTCAACCTGCTGATGGGCCGGGAATTGCAGAAGCATCATGGGCAACGCCCTCAGTGCATCCTCACCCTGCCCTTGCTCGAAGGGACCGACGGGATAAACAAGATGTCCAAATCCCAGGGCAACTTCATCGCCATCGAAGACCCGCCCGCCACCCAATTCGGAAAATTGATGTCCATTTCCGACCCGCTCATGTGGCGCTATCTGGAACTGCTCTCCTTCGAACCCCTGACTACCCTGACCCACTGGAAGCGCGCCGTTGAAGAAGGACTCAACCCGCGTACCATCAAGGTTCGCCTGGCCCAGGAAATCGTCACGCGCTTCCATGGCCACGACGCGGCCAAGCGAGCCCTGGAAGACTTTGAATCCCGGTTTCGGGACCATGTCCTACCCGATGATCTGCCCCTCACCGAGATTTCGGTGGGCATCGAAGGATTGCTGCTCTCCCAACTGCTGCACCGTGCCGGGCTGACCAACACCACCTCCGAAGCCCGCCGCCTGATCGATAATGGCGGCATTCGCATCGATGGAGAAAGGGCCACGGATCAGTCTCTGCGTTTTTTTTCCGGCACTGAAATGACCTTGCAGGCAGGAAAACGGAAATTTGCCCGCGTGCGCTGCAAGTAATGCCCGGACATGCCCTTCCCGCCCTGCGCCTGGACGCGCGGGGACATCGCCACGTGGACCTGCGCGCCGTGTTGGCGCTGGCTTTGCCCCTGTTCCTGAACAGTAGTTTGCAGGTCGTCCTGAACCTGACCGACACCTGGTTCATCGGACACCTTTCCACCGCTGCCATGGCCGCCATGGCAGCCTGTTATTACCTGATTTTCATGTTTTTCCTGTTGCTGGGGGGCGTCGGTATCGGTGTCCAGGCCATCGTGGCGCAGCATTTCGGTGCAGAAAACGCCCCTGCCGTCGGACGCACCACCTGGAGTGGGTTATGGGCAGCCTTGGCCACCACTCCCCTGTTTCTGTTGATCGGATATGCGGGACCGGCACTGCTGGGCATCTTTGACCTCCCCCCCGAAGTCCACGACCTTGCCGCATCTTTCTGGTTCCCGCGCCTGTTGGGTGGCCCTCTATCCACCCTGCTCTTCGCTCTGAATTCCTTTTTCAATGGCATCAGCCAACCCCGTCACGCCCTCTGGATCATGGCACTGGTCGCCCTCAGCAATGCCCTGCTCAACGAGTGGTTCATATTTCACTGGAACCTCGGCATGGCCGGCGCCGCCTGGGGAAGCACCGGCGCCCAGACCATCGGCGTCGTCATTGCAATGGCTGTTTTCCTGCGTCCCGCTTTCCGCGCCCGCTTCCATACCGGTCGAACCTGGCGACCCCATTGGCCCTCGATTCGACAGGTCTTCGCCATTGGCTTTCCCACCGGTTTATTCCCCGCCATGGATGTGGTGGGTCTGGGACTTTTCCAACTCATGCAGGTCAAATTGAGTGCCGTGGACGGAGCCGCCACCCAGATCGTCATGATGCTGACCTCGGTTTCCTATCTTCCTGCCATCGGCATTGCCTTGGCGGGCACCACCCTCGTGGGACAATCCATCGGGGCGGGAGACAAATCCTGGGCCGAGGCTTGCGCCCGCGTCATCATTCGCATGGCCGTACTCTACATGGGGGTGGTCGGCATCCTGCTGGCTCTGTCGGCAGCCTGGGTCGTCCCCCCCTTTCTCACGCCAGGCGACCCCCAGGGGGCGCAGGTCATGGCGCTCTGCGTTTCCCTGTTGTGGATTGCCGCAGGATATCAGGTGTTTGATGCGCTCAACCTGTCCAGCGCCTTCTGCCTGCGGGGCGCGGGCGATGTCAAAGTCCCCACCCTGCTCCTGCTGGCCTGTTCCTGGGGGATATTCCTGCCCCTGTGTCATGCCCTGACTTTCTCCCCCGGACAGGGCTGGGTCAATTTCCTGCCTCAATGGGGATGGGGCGCCACCGGGGGATGGATGGCCGCCTTCGTCTATGCCTTCTGTCTGGGATTGGCCCTCTGGACGCGCTGGCGTTCGGGGGCCTGGAGACGCATTTCCCCGCTGACTCAAACCCAATAAACCGACCGGGTCATGAGTTTGGACGACAGGCGCATGGCCCATTTGAGGGACGGCGAAAATTCTGCAGCCCCCAGGCGTTGGGCCAACTCGGCATGTCCGGCCTCGTCCTTTTTCATCTGTTCCACAATCGCGCGGGTGCGCTGGTCGGCAGCAGGGATCTGAGCCAGATGTCCCGCCAGATGCCCTCCCACCTGCCGTTCTGTTTCCTTGAGAAAGGCCAGGCTCCAACGATCTCCGGCCAACCCTGCCGCCACCCCCAGAGCCAATGACCCCGCATACCAGAACAGATTGAGAAAACTGGTACGTCCTCCCAGTTCACCAATCCGCGCTTCACACCACGCCAGATGGTCCACCTCTTCGGCCGAAGCCCCGCGCAGGGCATCCCGGTTGGCGGAAATGCGGGCCGTCAGCGCTTGCCCCTGATAGAGCGCCTGGGCGCAAATTTCCCCGGTATGATTGATGCGCATGAGGCGAGCCGTATGCTGGCGCGCCTGCGCATCGAGATCGGCTTCCGGCAACCCGCGCGCCGGATTCGGGCGCGTGCCCAGGGCAGGGGCAGCCAGGGTTCGCAAGGCTCGATCAAATTCCTCCAGGATCCGATCCAGGGGACTGTGATGGCGTCCTTCAAACTCAACTCCCGCAAACAGGCCACGGGGCAATTTCACTTTATCCATTAAACCTGCCAGTACCGTGTTCCGTCCTGTCCCTGTTCGAACCGTTTCCTTGTCCCGATCATCCATGGATTCCTCCCCCAAGACTGACGGTCATGATACCTCTTTTTCTCCATAGGGTCCTTGAAAATGCCAAAAGTTTACGTCAATTTGCCCCCCACCATTTGCCACTCGCCGGACCGGAAGATTTCATTTATAGCAAGTTTAGGTTTTTTTGATAACTTTAGATAAACCTTCTATAATTGGTGGGCGCGGGCTTGCCACAGTTACGGGGACAGATGGGCAAGGCAAAATCCTATGCCGAGCGCTTGTTCGATTTTCCCCAGATTGGCCCTCTCGACCCCGAATCATCGCGACTGGCCTTGGTCAAGCCTGCAGCCAGCGAGGGTGTCACCATCAGTGAAGCCGCGTTGGTGCAAATCATCCAGGACACCCAAGGGTACCCCTACTTCCTGCAGGAATGGGGCAAGCATACCTGGGAAATCGCCCGATCATCGCCCATTACCCAAAAGGATGTCGAACGAGCCGCGACATCGGCAATGGCCGCCACGCGCAGCCAACTCATCGCGAAAGGCATGGTCTGGAGCCCCAATCATGGAGACACGGGATTCACCGTTCCCCTCTTCGACGGATTCATGAAACGCATCATGCCTGATCTGACTTGAGGCCCGGCTGGCTTGCTCAGGACCCCCGGTTGGCTGCGGCCCCGCGAATCAGGGTACCAATCCCTTCGTCGGTCAATACTTCCAGGAGCACTGCGTGCGGGACCCGCCCGTCGATGATGTGGGCGGTCTTGACCCCATTCTGCACCGCATCCAGCGCACAGGCCACCTTGGGCAACATGCCGCCACGAATGGTGCCATCCTGGATCAATGCCTGCACCCGATGGGCATTCAATCCGGTCAATACCTCACCGGCCTGATCGAGAACGCCCGCCGTATTGGTGAGCAGGAGCAATTTTTCCGCCTGCAGGGTCACGGCCAATTTTCCCGCCACCAGATCCGCGTTGATGTTGTACGCTTCTCCCTGCTCGCCCACCCCCAACGGCGCAATCACCGGGATGAAGTTCTGATGGCAAAGCAGATTGACGATGCCGGGGTCGATGCGCACTACCTCCCCCACCTGGCCAATATCGATGGCCTCCTCCGAAGTATCGGGCGCCTTGAGCATCAGTTTGCGCGCGTGAATGAAGTTGCCGTCCTTGCCGGTCAGTCCTACCGCATTCCCGCCCGCCTTGTTGATGAGGGTGACGATGTCCTGATTGACCAGTCCACCCAGTACCATCTCCACCACGTCCATCGTTTCATCGTCCGTGACCCGCATCCCCTGAATGAACTCGCTTTGCTTGCCGACCCGTTTCAATAATTCACCGATTTGGGGCCCGCCCCCATGGACCACCACCGGATTCATCCCGACCAGTTTGAGCAATACCACGTCGCGTGCAAACTTTTCCTGTAGCGCGACTTCCGTCATGGCGTTCCCCCCGTACTTGATCACGATGGTCTTGCCGTGAAAACGCTGGATATAGGGTAACGCCTCGATCAGGACGGTACTTTTCAGATCGGCAGAGAGGGACAAGTCGGTCATGGCAACACTCCAAAGCAATGGCGCCATTCTACCTCAGAACTCGGCCACCCAAAATTTCCCTCCTGTCACCCTGTTTCCACTGTCACAAAAGTGTCATTCATGTGTCATATTTTTGTCATAAACCTGTGTCAAAGTGTTACGGGATCAAGGAAGTACCGCACTTAACCTATTAATTTGGAAAAAATTTCCATGTCTAACACACGAAATGTCTCACCTCCTTCGAGAACCTGTCCAGGCCCCTCGAAAAGAGGTTTAACGACCAAGCGGACCGTTGCGGCCCTACTGTCGGCATTGGTACTCCCCACGGCCTTCGCGGATGACCCACAAATCCAGCAGATGCAGCAGCAAGTCAATGAATTGGAACAACGCCTGCAGGAAATGAAGGCGCAAATGGAAGAGATCCAGAAGAAGAACAAGGAAATCGCGGACAAAAACAAGGAGATTGTGAATACGACCCAACAAATTTCCAATAAAAACCAGGAACTCGAAGGTCAGCACCAGCAACTCCAGGCCCAGACTTTCGAGATTTCAGGAAAGTTCAAGGCCATTCAAGACCAGTGGGACCTGATCCCCACCACCAATAAAAATCAGGGTGGTTTTATCATGGACGGCGTCACCCTGGCCTTCGGCGGGTATCTGGCGGAAGAAAATGCGATACGCAGCAGCAATCTGCAAGCAGACATCAACTCACCCTTCAGCAAGATCCCCTTCAACCCCAATCCCGGCAATCTGTTGCTCACGCCGGCACAAAGTCAGGCGGCGGCTTCAGGCTATTACAATCAGTCCAGTTTCAATGCCACGGCTCGTCAGTCCCGCTTCTCGGTGATGGCCCAAGGCAATGCAGACAAGAATACCCTAGTGACCGGATACTACGAAATGGACTGGTTGGGAGACAGCCCGACGGCCAACGGAACCCAGAGCAATTCCTATACGGCGCGGGTCCGGCATCTGTATACCAACATCGACTGGACGGACATAGGATGGCATCTACTGGCGGGACAGAGTTGGTCCCTTGCCGTCCTGAATACCCAGGGGGTCACCCCACGCAATGAAGAAATTCCCGTCGTCATCGACGCGGAGTACATGCCCGGCTTCGTGTGGAACCGGCAAGCCCAGATTCGCGTCGTCAAAGACTGGGACAAGAAATACTGGGCAGCGATTTCCCTGGAACAATCCCAGACTTCCGGGGTGGCAGGATCCACCCCCACGGGGGTGTTGAACAATTACACTCTTCCCGCCCAGGCGGGTGGACTGTTGACTCCCGGCAATTACTCGGTCAACAAGTTTCCGGACATCATTGGCAAACTGGCCATGGAAACCGAGTTGGGTCACTACGAAGTCTTTGGCATGCTGCGCAACTTTGACGGGACCTATACCAATCCCAACGTGACGGCGGCCGGACAGAGCAGTTGGGCCGGCTCGATGGGCTTCGGATCCGTCCTGAAAATCATCCCCCATACCCTGGATTTCAAGATCAGCGGATTGTATGGGAATGGGGTCGGACGGTATGGGACCTCCACGCTGAACGATGCCACCATTGGACCCAACGGCGAACTGACCCCAATGCGCGGCGGATCCTTCCTGACCGGACTGACCTTGCATGTCAAACCCACTTTCGATATCTATGCCGATATCGGGCGGGATTGGATCAACGGGTATACCTATACCCAGGGCGGCCAAACCTACGGGTATGGCAACAATGTCCTGGCAAACCCAGGGCAGTTTACCAGCTCCGCAGCCATATCAGGATACACGCCCTATAATCTGAACAGCGTCACCCAGGAAACCGTGGGATTCTGGTGGGCAGCCTACAAAGGTTATTATGGTGCCGCCAAGGTCGGGGTCCAGTATTCTCATACCGGAGTCAGCGCCTTCTCGGTGCGTGCCAGCCAATATGGCGGTGCCTTCACCCCCTATACCTTCGACAACATGATCCTCACCAGTATTCGTTTCTACCCCATGTAACATCCAATGCTCCGAAAGAAAAAGCGGAGGGGAATTTCCCCTCCGCTTTTTCTTTCGCCTCTCGCCCCTCTTCGGGATCCTCCACCCCTCGAGCCCGATTTACCAGGATCCGCCGATGCTGCGCACCAGGTCTACCACGGACTGGTTGAGCGCCGTCCGAACATAGATCTCCTCGCGTTCAGTACGCAATCGTATGGCTTCGGCATCGATCACGTCCAGATAGTTGGATGCGCCCTCGATGTACCGATGATTCGCCAAATCAAAGGTTTGGCGCGCTGCGACTACGGCCAACTTCTGGTGCTCATCATCCGTTCCCAGATTATTGATCTGGGACAGGCTGTCCTCGACTTCCTTGAATGCGGTCAAAACGGTCTGCCGATATTTATCGGTCTGTTGACGCGTCTTGGAAGTTGCCTGATCCACCACCGCCTGACGCAACCCTGCATCAAAGATATTGTAAAACGCCAGGGGCCCCAGGGACCAGAACGTATTGGGCGCGGACGCCAACGCTCCATATCCGTTATTTTCGAACCCGGCCAGCGCCATCAAGGAGATCGTCGGGAAGAAAGCGGTTCTGGCCACACCGATCTGATCATTGGCCGCCACGATATTCCGCTCTGCCGCAGCGATATCCGGTCGCCGTTGTAAAACTTCCGAGGGGATGACCTTGGGAATGGCCCCATATTGAGCACGGTAAATCCAGTCGTTGTCCGCCTTCAGGGTAAAGGTGGCCGGTTCCCGCCCCAGCAATACCGCGATGGAGTGCTCGTAGATCGCCCGTGCAGCAACCGTCTTGGCCACCTGCGCCCGGGTTTCTTCCAGAAGCGCCTGGGAACGCGCCACATCGAGGCCTGAGGTAATCCCCACGTCATGACGCTGTTGCATCAATTCAAGCTCATGCTCGTAATCCTTGACCGTCACTTCCAGTAAACCGATCTCCGCATCCAGTCCCCTCAACTTGACGTAATCGCTGGCCAGCAAGGCGTCTAGACTGAGACGCGCCGACTCGATATCCGCCTTGCTGGCTTGTGCCGTTGCTTCGGCTGAAGCGATCGCACTTCTGATGGCTCCCCAAAAGTCAATCTCGTAGACGAACCCGATGCCCCCGATCGTATCGCCATTGACATTGGCCTGATTCCCGTTACGGTACAAGCGGTGTGCAGATTGACGGTTGGTGGTGACATCCCCCACAAAATTGATTTGGGGATACAACTGGGCATCTTGCTGTGTCAGAAATGCCGTGGCCTGGTCATACCGCTCCAGCGCTTCCTGGATCACAAAGTTATCGCTGTTGAGTTCCTTCTCCATCTGGTTCAACGTGGCATCATTGAAATACGTCCACCAGTCTCCCCGCGATTGTGCATCCGCCGGGTGCACCAGACGCCATGGCCCATCTTCCTTGAATACGCCACTTTTCCAGTTGTCAGGACGATGGTAGTCGGGAATGAAGGAACACCCGCCCAACAGGGCAATGGTTACCGCCGAATAGAGGAATGTGCCCAGTAGTTTCATGTTATTTTCCTGGAACTACCTTGGCAGGCATCACTGTGACTTTCTCGCCTTCAAAAATATAATCGGGGGGGCTATCCACCACATCATCCAAGGTAGTGACACCCGCCAGCACCTCCACATCCCGGCCGAAATCGCGACCTACATTGATTTTCTTCAGTTGGATACGGTCATCCTTGGTCACCACGGCCACCCGTATGCCATCGGTTCTCAGAATGAGTGCGCTGGAAGGCACACGCAGACTGTTGTTTTCTTTTCCGGCCAAACTGAACTTGACTTCCGCATAGTCGCCTGGGGATAAGCGCTGATCGGAATTATCCACGATCAGTTCTGCCAGCATGGTCCCGGTTTTCTGACTGATGTTTTTTGAGGTTTGTATGACGGCGCCATTGAATATGTTATTCGGGTACTCGGGGACCTGCAACGTGGCCTCTATCCCCAACTTGACCATGGGCGCATAGAACTGCGGGACTGGGACATAAAGACGCAATGGGTTGATCTGAGAGACGGTAAACAACTCCTCACCCTTACCCGCATCGATCAGCGCACCGATATCCGTCTTCCGGGCGGTTACCACCCCATCAAACGGGGCCCGCAACTTTTTGAATTCTTCAAAAGCCTGGATGTTCCCAAGATCTGCTTCGGCACCTTTCACCTCCGCCTTTTTCACTTCCAGATTGGCTACTTTCTGGTCCCGTTCCTGCTTCGAGACCGCATCGGTCACCACCAACTTCTGCCAGCGATCCGCAGTGATCTGAGCCAGGTTTTCATCCGCTTTGGCCTTGAGGACCTTGGCCTTGGCTTGTTCGTATTGTTGGTCCAGATCGGGCGTATCGATCACGGCCAGGATATCCCCTGCTTTCACCCGGTCACCAATATCACGATACCAGAATTTGAGATAACCATTGACGCGCGAAAAAATTGGCGCCTGATAGTAGGACTGAATGGTCCCGGGCAATACCAGACTGGCCGTTCTATCGCTGCGATAAGGGTGCAATACCTTGACTGAGGGAATGGCCTGGGCTTCCGTCCATACATGCAATTCGCGGGCATCGCGGTTGCGTGAAAAAATCCCCCATACCGCCAAGGAAATGGCCAGTACCCCTACGACCCATGCCATCGGTTTGATGCTTTTTTTGGGAAGACTTTTCAGTTCATCGATATCAAACAGATCTTCATCCTGCATGGCTGGCTCCATTCATTTCTTCTGATCGGCCTTCAAGACCGTTACCCTCATCGCTTTCCGTATCAAACTTGTCCTTGGCATGGACCAGACTGAACACAACCGGAACGAATAATAACGTCGTCACGGTCGCAAACATCAGCCCCCCGATGACTGCGCGCCCCAGGGGAGCATTCTGTTCTCCGCCTTCTCCAAGCCCCAATGCCATCGGCGCCATCCCGATGATCATGGCCAATGCCGTCATACAGACGGGTCTGAAGCGAGAGTACCCGGCCTCGATTGCGGCCAGCGTGGAATTTTTATTGATGTTCAGACGTTCCCGCGCAAAACTGATCACCAAAATACTGTTGGCCGTTGCCGTGCCCATACACATGATGGCACCCGTCAGTGCAGGCACAGAGACTCGCGTGTGGGTGATGAACAACATCCAGACGATACCCGCCAACGCGGCCGGCAACCCCGTGATGATCACGAAGGGGTCCAGCCAGGACTGGAAATTCACAACGATCAACAGGTAAATCAACACGATGGAAAATACCAGACCCATGAGCAGTCCCGAAAAGGACGATTCCATGATGGGTACTTGACCCTGCAACCGCACCGTGGCCCCCTTGGGAATGGCTCCCTTGGTCGTTTCGATGAGTTTATGCACATCCGAGGAAACGCCCCCCAGATCGCGGTCCTGAGTCGTCGCCAGCAAGTCGAAACTGGGCATGATGGTGTAGTGGGTGACCACCGCATCGCCCCGGTCCCGCGTGATGCTCGCGAGAGCACCCAACACCTGTACTTTGTGCGTGCTGGCACTGCTCACCAGGGTGTTCTCCAGATCCGACAAGGTATCCACCCGATATTGGGGGGTTTGCACCACGATCGGATAGGATACGCGGTTTTGGGGGTTGAGCCAGAAGGTCGGCGCCACCTGAAAACTTCCCGATAACGTGCTGACCAGACTGTCCGTCACATCCTTTTCCGAAAAGCCCAGAGTTTTGGCCAGAATCCGATGGACGTTCACATTGAACTGGGGGTAGTTGGTGGATTGCTGAACCCGTGCATCGGCGATTCCATCGATCAGTTCCAGTTTACTGCGCATCATCTGGATGTATTTGTAATTTTCATCCCAGTTGGGGCCGCCCACCTGAATATCGATGGGGGCCGGAGAGCCAAAATTCAGGATCTGTCCCACCATGTCCGCAGGCAGGAAGGCAAACTCTACGCCAGGAAAGCGTCTTGGTAACTCACGTCTCAGTTTTCTGACATAGTTTTCCGAGGGATGATGATCTTCCTTCAAGGAGATCATGATGTCCGCATCCTGAGGACCGATGGTTCCCGTATTAATGTATGACAAATTGATGGGGAACACGGGCAGCCCGATGTTATCCACGATTCCTTCCAGTTCCTTGGAGGGAATGACCGTCCGGATGTAAGCATCGATCTTGTCTGTCAACGCGGCGGTACTTTCCACCCGTGTTCCCACCTGGGCGCGGATATGCATTTTGATCTGCCCGCCATCCACCGAAGGAAAAAAGTCCCTACCCAAAAACGGGAGCAGGACAAAGGAAACCAGGACCACGGACATATAGATGGGGATGAAACGTTTGCGACTGCTCACCGCGCGCTCCAGCAAACTGGTATATCCCCACCTCAGGGCCGTAAAACGTTTCTCGAAACCATGCTGAAACCGGTTGAGTGAAAGGAGGACCTTCA
>JAJZDE010000044.1 GCA_021828745.1 Pseudomonadota bacterium | reverse complement strand
GGAACTCATCATGACCGCACCGATGGTGGTTGCCAACTGGATCAACATGCAGTACTACGGATCCGTCGTCGACAACCAGAGATTCGGCAGCGGCAATAAAGTACTGCATAACGTCGTGGGTGGGTCCATCGGTGTATTCGAGGGCAATGGGGGCGACCTGCGCGTCGGCCTTCCCCTGCAGTCGCTCCATGATGGCAAGCAGTGGGTACACGAACCCTTGAGATTGAACGTATTTCTCGAAGCCCCAAAGGCGGAGATCGATCGAATCATCGCCAAACACGAACTCGTGCGCGAACTCGTCGAAAATCGATGGCTGTTTCTTTTTCACATCGACGACGAACATGGAAGCATCCACCAGCGCAATACGGACGGGAAATGGCAACGAGTGTCGTCCGAGCACTGAGGTCCAGAGCCGCACTCACTGCAGGCATGCAAAGGTCATGAATTCAGGAAAAAAATCCGTCTACAACGGTGCGACTGCGGCCTTGCTCACCCAGCATGGCAAGGAGCGGGTGATCTTGCCGGTGCTGGATGCCGCCCTGGGCTGCCGGATCGAGCGGGTAAGCGGCTTCGATACGGATACCCTGGGCACCTTCACCCGCGATATCCCGCGCCCCGGCACCCAACTGGAAGCAGCACGCAAAAAGGCACGCATCGGCATGGAACTGTCCGGCCTGCCGCTGGGGCTGGCGAGCGAGGGCAGTTTCGGGCCAGATCACTTTGCCGGGATGCTCCCCTGGAACAGGGAGATGATCGTCTGGATCGACGACATACTGGGCATCGAGGTGACTGGTGTGGCCTCGGGGTCGACCGGCTTTTCTCATCTGCTCACCGCAAGATGGGAGGAAGCCGAACGATTCGGCCACCGGACCGGATTCCCCGAGCATCATCTGGTGGTACGTCCACAAGACGAGGAGGACCCGCGCATCCGCAAGGAAATCGCCACTTGGGCGGAACTCGAGGCCGTCTTTACCTGGGCGCTCGCAGAATCGACCAACGGACGGGTGTTCATTGAAACCGACGTGCGCGCCCATGCCAATCCCACACGCATGGAAAGGATCGGCCAAGCTGCTCAAGATCTCGCACGTAAACTCTGCACCCTTTGCCCCGCCTGTGACGCGCCCGGCTTCCAGGTCATGGAGTGCGTCCCAGGGCTGCCCTGCGAGAATTGCGGTGCGCCGACCCGCGAAGTCCGGACAGACATCCACCGTTGCGTAAGATGCGGCCATCAGGTGAGGGTGGAGCGCCCCGAGAAGGTGGCTCAGGCGGGCCGCTGCGACTTCTGCAACCCGTGAGGCTGAAGCCTATGAGAATGAATGCCAATGAAACGCAGAATGGACGAATAACGAGCCTGCTTATTTTCGTACGCACAACGGATGACCTTGCCTGCGCCTGCCAACAGGTAGGAGAATTTCTCACGTATTGCCGCAGTCGCCAGAGTGGCTCATTCGCCGATGGACGGTTGCTGGGGGCCTGGATCGATGAACATGCCGTCACCGAACTTCCCCGGGAGATGACGTTACGGTTACCCACTGACGAGGCAATCGTACTGGCGGTGCATGAAAGTTTTTCCTTGTGGGGGGTCTGGGCAGTTGCGTCAATCGAGCACGTGCATCCATGGGAAAACACCGACATGGGGTTGTCCCACGATAGGGTATTTGATGCGCTATTCGCGCTCACGCGGGGAGATGCCAGGAGAGTCTGCCGCTATTCACCGGCCTTTACCCACGACACGCCAGAGAAACAGGTTCGCGCCGAGATCGAACGACTCGATACCCGTCACCCGCTCCGGATCACGCAACCGATCTATTACGACCCGGTCACGGGCAGATTGTCCTTGCAGAACGAAGAGCGATTGCCTGGAGGCAGGACGAATGAATGAACGCGACGTCCGCTCACCACGTCATGGAATACCGAAACTCCCTGAGCCGGACGCCGGTTTCCGCTCCTTGCGCCCGACCGGGGTCGCTATAGCATGCGGGAGCCTATCGATTTGGTGCGCGGCAGCGAACAAGTATTCCATGAATGCCTTGGTGGTCAGGGTGAGTTGCTTTCCCGCAGGATAGACTGCGTACCATTTTCTCTCCAGAGGAAAGCCGCGCACGTCGAGTACTGCCAGTTCCCCACTGGCGAGTTCCGCGCTGATCGTGCTGGCAGACAGCACGGCCATGCCCAAACCGCTGGCCACAACCTGCTTGATGGCCTCGTTGCTCCCAAACTCCATGCGCGCCTTGAGGGCGATCCCATGCCGGCCGAAAAACTCCCCAGTGGCCAGACGCGTTCCCGAACCCGGCTCGCGCAGAATGAATGGAATATCCTGCAGGCGCGATGGATCGATCTTCTCTTCCGACATCAGAGGATGGTCCGGTCGGGCCACTATCACCAAGGGATTATCCGCAAAAGGCTCTGCGGTGACGTTCATGTGTGCCGGCGGCTGGCCCAGGATGTAGAGATCGTCCTGGTTGCGCGCGAGCCGTTCCAGCAGGGCCTCCCGATTACCGACGAACAGGGCAGCATCGATACCGGGATGTTTCGCACAGAAGTCGCCCAACAAGCGGGGGATGAAGTATTTGGCAGTGGCAAGCGTGGCGAGTTTCAGACTGCCCTTCTCTATTCCCTGGAGCGCCGCCAGTTCCTGGGCGACGTGTTCAAGCCTGTCGAGTATATCCTGACTGGCCACTGTCAGAACCGCCCCCGCCGGGGTAAGATAAATCTTCTTGCCGATCTGATCGAAGAGGGGCTGACCGACGGCCTCAGCGAGTTGCCTGACCTGAATGGACAGGGCTGGCGGCGTCAGGTGGAGTTCCTCGGCAGCGCGGGCAAAACTCATGTGTCGAGCCACGGCGTTGAAAATCTTGAACTGGTGCAGGGTAGCGTGACGAATGGGCATGATTGATATTAAACCATAGTAAAACACAACTGTAAATATAATTAACTTTTATTAAATCTGCAAATTCATCATAATTTCCACAGTACCCCAAAATTTCTCCAAAGACGCCATCGCAAGGAGAAGGAATAGTTTGTTCAGCCAAAGACAAACTCGGCCTCATCCATGACCGTTCCGTAGTAATTTATCAAGGAGTCCCGGTATGAATCAACCCAAGGAATCTTTATATAAAAGCATCGTTCAGCAGCGTGAAATGCTCACCGAGTTACTGTACGAGCCGTTGCATCAATTGGCGGAAGCATGCAGCCATGTCTGGGCTGATCGCGCAAAGATGGAGACGGTACTGAACGAAGCATTTCCCTCCGTGCCTTACTGCAAGTTCCTGTATGCACTGGATACGAACGCGGTACAACTCACTTCCAACATAAGCCGCGATGGGCTGGTTGCAGAACATTTCGGGCGGGAACGGTCAGACCGGCCCTACATGAGAGAAGCGCTGCTGGCTACGGGGTTTTTTGACAAGAACCGCGAACAGCATTACCAACAGTGGCCTTACCTTCGTGAAGGGGTCCAGGCCACCGATTTCCTGTTGTGCGAAGCCTATATCAGCCTGCGGGCGCTGCGTCCTTCGTTGACTGCCATTCAATTTGTGCGCAATGCCGATGGAAGGGTACTCGGTTTCATAGGTGCCGATTTTGCCTTGCGTGATTTGCCGCAGACGCACCAACTCTATGAAGAACCCCGTCACTGGCGCCAATTCGTTGGCGACTCCCCCATTGGGGCGGCACCCAGCCAGGCTCGTTCGAAAAGTGTGATGGACAGACACCTGGATACGGTCCTCAGCGTGGTGGAAGAGTTGATCCTCGACCACGGTGTCTATCATGTGATTCTACATTTCTCCAGCAGTCAGGCCGTTGTCTGGGTAATGGACGACCCGTATCGTTATCGTGTGTTGGCCATGGATACGCTGGCTGATCCAGACAGTTGCATGGCGTATCCCAAGCGACCCTACCCCACCGATGCACTGGTGCCCGCCCAGCAGATCCGTGCCGTGCTGGATACCCTGAGGGAACTGCGGTTCATGAATGAAATGTTATACCTGCGCTCCGGCACACTCAACATTTTCAATGGGATAGTGGGCTTGACGTTCTCATGCGATGGGTCTCATTACATTCCGTATGATGAATTCCTCAAAATGGATCAGGTGTTCCAGAATAATACCCACAGCGGGACAAGTATCAGTAAGCATTTTTCATGAGCCGGTTGTTGGGGAGCACCGTACCTTGCGCCGAAGCAGCGCGCTCCAGCCGGTCGCCCACCGCCTGCCAGTCCACACCGGCGGGTGGCGCCTCGACCAGAATGCAATCGAAACATTGCACATCCAGGTCGCGCAGCCGCGCGTACAGTTCGTGGGCCCATCCCGCCGGGTGAGTTGGCATACCCTGCCAGAGACGAGCCTCGGGTAGAATAGGAGCGGCTCTGGACAGCACTGCAACGCGCCGCCCTTGTGCGAGATGCCGGTGCGCTTCGGCTTCCAGATTCGCAGTTGAAACCAGGTAGACCGGGGTTTGCGGAGCATAATGGGAGCGCAGCATGCCAGGTGCCCGCGGCGCATCGTTATCCGGCCGGGCAATTGGCTGCTCGAGAACGGCTTCGATCTCGGCAGGAGTGATCGCGCCGGGACGCAATAGCCGGGGCTGATGTCCACTCAAATCGAGAATGGTGGACTCGATGCCCACGCGGCAGGGCCCCCCGTCCAGGATCAAGTCCATGGCATCGCCCAGTTCTTCGCGCACATGCGCTGCGGTGGTGGGACTCACCCGGCCAAAGCGATTGGCGGAAGGAGCGGCAATTCCGCCGCCGAAGGCCTCGAGCAGCGCCAATGCAAGTGGATGATCGGGAACGCGCAGCCCCACCGTGTCCTGACCACCAGTGACAATATCGGGCACGCGGCAGGCGCGACGCAGAATCAGCGTGAGCGGCCCCGGCCAGTAGCGCCCCGCGAGGCGCCAAGCCGCAGGCGGAACATCCTTGGCCCAGTGGGTGATTTGTTCGGGACTCGCGATATGGACGATCAGCGGATGGTCGGCTGGTCGGCCCTTTGCCGCAAAGATGCGAGTTACAGCCGAGGGATTTTCAGCATCCGCCCCAAGACCGTAGACGGTCTCGGTGGGAAAGGCGACGAGCCCACCGTCGCGCAGTGCCTTCACAGCCCACTGCACGGCGGCAAGCAATTTCTCGGTCGAAAGCATACGAGTTCAGACGCCGCCCGCCGCCCATAGCGGATGAGTGTAAACCTGTTCCAGCGATTCATTGGCGCACGTCTTGCCTACGCCGGTGACAAGAATCCTGGCGATCAGAACCAGCCCCAACCACTCCGCCCAGTGCAGTGCGCGTATCAACAGACTGTTGGAACTGTGCGGCAGGTTCTTCATCGCGTGAGCCCCATGTACAGGAGCGGCAACTTTTCTGGCAGCCTTTGCACGTGGTCCACCACCATGTAGTTCCTGGCGCCGAAAATGCGCGACACGTACTGGTCAGCCCTGGGGTCCAGGCTCAGACAATAGGTGGTGATGCCGACCCGGGTCAACTCTTCCACCGCTTTCTTGGCGTCAAAGCGCAGGTATTGCGGGTCGCGCACATCGTTGTCGGCGGGTTCGCCATCAGTGACCACCAGCAGCAACTTCTTGTTGCTGGGCCGACGCTTCAGAATCGAGCCGGCATGACGCATCGCCGCACCCATGCGTGTGGACAACTGACCGCTCATGCCCGCCAGACGTGACTTGGGCAGGTCGTTGTAAGGCGCATCGAAATCCTTGAAGCGAAAGTACTCCACGTCGTGGCGTCCATTGGAATCGAAGCCGTGAATGGCGAAGGGATCACCGATCTTGTCGAGTGCATCGGCCAGCAGTACCGTGGCTTCGCGCGCCAACTGCAGCACCGTGTTGTCCGAACCCAGCACGGGATCATTGGTGGATTCGGACAGGTCGATCAGCAGCAGTACCGAAAGATCGCGCACTTTACGCACATTGCGCATCATGACGCGCGGGTCGGGCTGCTCACCCATGCGCATCTCGATCATGGCGCGCACTGCGGCGTTCAGATCGATCTCATCGCCGTCCTCCTGCTTGCGCAGGCGCTGCACCCCCTGCGGCTGCATGGCTTCGATCAGATACTTGAGCCTGCCGATGATGGGTTTGTACTTGACTACGATGTCGTCAATGACCTCCACTTCGCCCGGTTTCGGGTGCTTTTCCAGCACGGTACACCAATCCGGGCGCTCCAGTTGCATCTGGTAGTCCCATTCTGCGTAGTGGTAAGGCTGGGGAGGAGGTTCCTTGCCTTCCAGTTCGTTGTAACTCTTTCCAAGATCTTCGTAGGGAAAAAGCTCACTGGACAACACCCAGATTTCCTGTGCATCGTCACCTGCGTTCTCGACCTCGACCTCGTTGGCAAACTCCATGAGGCTGACATGCTTGCGTACCTGCTTTTCCTTCCATGGTTCCGCATGCGCGAAATCCGAGACCTCGTCAAAATCCCACAGATACCGATTGTCATCGCGATAGGGCGCGTTGAGCACATCGGTATGTGGGCTATAGGGCAACTGCATCTGCATCAGGTCGTGGGCAAGCGTCACACCCAGGTCCCACGCGAGTTGATTGCTCGCAAGCAGATGCGCCTGTCCGGCAAACAGCAGTCTCGCCTTGACAATCAGCGGATCGGGGTCTGCGTAGTCCGGGTCCAGCAAGGCATGTGCAATACGGTCGAGATAATCGCCAATGCTCGCATTCCGGTCGGGCGTGGCGTGGTGAAGTTTTTGCCACAAAGGCGCAAGGCCTGGGAAACTGTTGATCGCCAGTTGCTCCACGCGTGCGTCTTCAATGATGCCGATAACCGCCATTTGCAGGGGTGTGAGCGCTTCGGCGGAAAGAGGGTCTTTTGTGTACATTTGATGGGCAGCAGCATGGGCACAGGCTGCCCGATAAAGATCCACACCATCGGTCTTGCCGGAAGGAGTCTCGAGGTCGTCATAGGCGTCGGGCAAGTGAATGATGTAGCCCTCGATATAGGGCCGGTAGCCTTCGCGCTGTTCAAAGTCGCCGCTGGTGGGACGCATGAAGAAATCTCGCCCCCACAAGGCGCGCAGGTACATGCCGATGCGTCGCTGTACATCGACAAACAAGGTGCCCTTGCGTTCCTTTTGCAGAACGCCCAAGGATTCCGGGCTCTCCAGGCCGAAATATCTGACTTGGGCATCAAAATCCGCCTTGTGCGCCTGGGCGCCCCACAGCGCCCAACGGCGCAGACCGCCGAGAGTCAGTTGCCCGAGCAGGGTGCCGAGGTGATCCAGCATCGGGCGTACACCACGCGGTGCCTGGGCGAGCAGGGTATCGATCAGGTGTAGATAACTCCGGAACAGTTCCGGGTCGCCCAACCGGGAAGCAGCGATCGGACTGGAAGAAAAAAACAGGGAGATCACAGTGGCGCTGGTTTTGGAATACATCCGGATGGCAGCGGCAATCAAATCGCTCACCGCATCCTCGCCCAGTTCGCGCGCCACCGCCGGTGCACTCTGGATAAAGGATGCCACCAGGTCAGTACCACGGCCCAACGATTTCAGGCTGGTTGCGCCACGCAGATAGGCTTCCAGACCACGCGGGCCGAACACCCGCGCCGCCTCGCCCCAGGAGGCGCGCAGCACTTCGCCGGCGTGGTCACCGAGTTCGTCCAATATATCCTGGTACTTTTCGAGTTCTATTGCCATCTTTCTGCTCCGGCAAGTTCCGTTGTATGACCCGTGTCTAGAAGAAAGTCGTCACTGCTGCATCAAGCGCATCGCGCATGTCGGGGTCGTCGGTGATCGGACGAATCAACGCAACGCGGCAAGCATTCCTGGGATCTACCCCCTTGGCGATCAGACTGCCCGCATACACCAGCATCCGGGTGGAAATGCCTTCGTCCAGACCGTGCCCCTTGAGGTTTCTCGCCCGCTCTGCAATCGAAATCAGTTTGTCGGAAATCTCGCCGGACACTCCTGTCTCGTGCGAAACGATCTCCACCTCGATCCCATGCTCGGGATAATTGAAGTCGAGTGCGCCGAAGCGTTGCTTGGTAGACTGTTTCAGATCCTTCATCAGACTCTGATAGCCCGGATTGTAGGAAATCACGATCTGAAAATCTGGATGGGCGTGCACCAACTCCCCTTTCTTTTCCAGGGGCAGCACCCTGCGATTGTCCGTCAGGGGGTGAATCACCACGGTGGTATCCTGCCGGGCTTCCACCACCTCGTCGAGGTAACAGATTGCCCCAAACCGGGCGGCGATGGCGAGCGGCCCATCCTGCCAGCGGGTGCCGTTGGCGTCCAACAGAAAGCGTCCGACCAGGTCGGAGGCGGTCATGTCTTCGTTGCAGGCCACGGTTATCAGGGGCTTGCCCAACTTCCATGCCATGTATTCGACAAAACGAGTCTTGCCGCATCCCGTCGGTCCTTTGAGCATCATCGGCATGCGCACGCCGTAGGCCGCCTCGTAAAGATCGACCTCGTCGGCAACGGTATGGTAGTAGGGCTCTTTTTCGATGCGGTACTGGTTGATCACGTCATTCATGGTGACTCCTTTTAGTGGGTAGGTGGGGGGCCGTCGTTGGCATCGCCATGAATGTCACACTGCCCCACGTCGCAAATTGCGGCACGATACAAAACAGATTCTGGTCGGTATACAAACAGCAACCTTGTCGGCAGGTTTATACCCGTCTGACTACTCGCTCCGTCCCTGAAAAATAGAGCGGAACAGAGACACACCGCTCAGTCGGGCCAAACTCGATGCGGGTGCAACGCACCAGGCTTGCTGACCTTGGCGGGTTCGGGTTTGGCTGCACTCCGCACCGATTTCGTTCTGGCGACCAGTGGGGCGTTCAGCCCCTCGTCCGGCGGCACCTCATCCTGCTGGGCTTTGACCTGATGTACGCCTTGCGCAAGTTTTGTCCCCATTTTTTTCACAGACATAAAACCTCCTCGATGATCGCTTCGATATCCGCCACTGCGGTTTGCGCACGCTTGCCCATACCATAGACGCTCGTCCCTTCCACTGCAGCGCTGCGGTAGGCCGCACGTCGCTGCATGTCGGCATCCAGAACGGGCATATCGAACGCCGCCACTGCTTCACGCATGGCGCGGGACAGGGTATTGCGAGTTTCCATCTGATTCAGGACCAGGCGAGCTTGCAATGCCGGGTTTTTCTGCCGCGCCCGACTCACCAGCGCCCCCATCTCCACGCTCGCCCACAGGTCAAGCGGCGAAGGCAGCACCGGGATCAGCACGAGGTTGGCAGAAGCCATCACCGCATCGATGACCGGCCCTTGCACAGCGGGTGGACAATCCACCACCACATAACGGTGGTTGCGCGCCAGTTTTGCCAGGGTGGCGACAGAGTCGCCTCCCAGCACGGCCAACGGCAGGACGGCATGCCCGGCGCCCATCCCGACCCACTGGCTGACGGAGCGTTGGGGGTCGGCATCCACCAGATGAGTCGAACCGCGCAACGCCAACCCCGCCGCCAGGTTCAGGGCCAGAGTGGTCTTGCCGGTTCCGCCCTTCTGGTTGATTATCGCGATGATCCTGTCAGCCATTACCGCGCCAGCCCGCTAGATCTTGCCCGGTGCAGCCAGTGCTTCCATCTCGCTGATAAAGGCGGATTCCCGGCTGGCCAGCGCAGCCCAACCCACGGCATCGATGCTGACGATCACGTAAGTTCTTCCAAAACTCAAATTCGGATAGTAGTCCTCGCGCCTGGACAATTCTGCCAGTTTATCCAGGAAGGACCTCGCCTCGGCATAGTTGCCGAAATCAAAGCGCCGGTTCAATACCGGCTTGCGCGCCTCTGACGTGGTGATATCCGTGTCTGAATCCCTGGCTTGCATCATGGCCTTATTCTCCCTGTAATTCGGACAACTGCTGATCCAATTCCTTGAGATGACCCAACTCATCTTCCATGAGGGCGCGCATCAGCGCCTGCGTTTCCTCATCCTGGCGTCTGGCGCAATAGAGCATCGCTTCTTCGTAGAGCCGGACCGCCTCGATTTCCAGTTTGCGATCGATTTCCAGCATTTCCGCCAGCGTTCTGCCTGGGCGGATGGGCGGCAACTGGGTTGCATTACACGGAATCCCCAAGACCAACATGCGTTCCATCAAGCGCTCGGCGTGCACCAGTTCCTCATTCACATCCCGGCGGAATTGTGTGCTCTGTGCAGATAACCCCCACAGGCCGGTCAACCTGGCCTGCATCAGATATTGCTGTACCGCCGCCAACTCGTGAGTGAGTGCGCGTGTCAAGTAGCCATTCAAACGCGGGTCCATATGCATATTCACGCCTTTATCCACTCGGGAGATAGCCTAACTGATATCCCCATCCCGTCCACCCTGGCCCG
>JAJZDE010000043.1 GCA_021828745.1 Pseudomonadota bacterium | reverse complement strand
ATGAATGCAAACTTTTTGGCACTGCCTGCACCCCGCGCACACCGGTGGGGCCATGCATGGTGTCGGAGGAAGGCGCCTGCCGGATCTGGCGGTCGACCTCAGCATATTCTCGGTAACGGATCGTCTTCCAGTTCTTCCAGCATTCGATGACCCCCCAGTTCGGTTTCCAGCACCGCATGCGCCTGTCCCTCGCAGAGGTTGCCGATGATCGCGGCATCGCAACCCTGCGGTAGCGCCTGCCAGCGCGTCAGCGCATCTCTGGCCTGGGCGGCTTCCACCACCGCCACCACGCGCCCCTCGCAGGCCAGGTACATCGCATCGTAGCCCAGCATCTCGCACACTGCCGTGACTTGCTCACGCACCGGGATGGCGGATTGATTCAATCGCACCTGCAATTTCGTCGAACGGCAGATTTCGTGGATCACCGTGGCCAGTCCGCCGCGCGTCGGATCGCGCATGAAGCGCAGGCCGTTCAATCCAAGCAGCGCCTGCGTCAGCGGCAGCACGTTCGCCACATCCGAGCGCAGTTCGCCCTGCAAGCCGAACTGCTCGCGCGCCAGCATCACTGCGATGCCGTGGTCGCCCACCGGGCCGCTCACCAGTACTGCATCGCCGGGACGGATACGCTCGGGGCCGAGTTGCAGATGTCTGGGACGCACGCCGATGCCGGTGGTGGAGAGATACAGGCCGCCGCCTTCGCCGCGCCTCACCACCTTGGTGTCCCCTGCCACCACGGCGACGTTCGCCGTGCGCGCAGCTTCAGCCAGGCTGATGACGATGCGTTCGAGTTGCGCAATCTCGAAGCCTTCCTCGATGAATGTGCCGAGCGTAAGGTAATGGGGCACGGCGCCCGTTACTGCAAGGTCGTTCACCGTGCCATACACCGCGAGCGAACCTATCGTTCCGCCAGGAAATTCCAGCGGCTGTACCGTGAAGCCATCGGTGGTTACCATCAGTTCGCCCTCCATTTCGGGCAGGGCTACAGCGTCCGTATCCACATTGAGCAACGGGTTGGCGAGGTGGCGCACAAATAACTTCTCGATCAATTCGCGCATGTAATGCCCGCCATTTCCGTGTGCGAGGCTGATGTACCCCTCATTCATTTCAACGTCTCATCTTTTTTTACGAATCCAAAATGCGGAAGTCAATCACAGATTCCGGATACCCATTTTTGACGCTGTTTCGATCAATTGACCGAGTGCCAGACTACCGTCGTTGCATGGAGCCCGCTGTGGCAGATATGCCTCGAATCCGGCAGCATTCAGTTGTCGTATCGCCAGTTCAGCCAGCAGTTTGTTCTGGAACACGCCGCCGGTCAAACCCACGGCCTCGAATGCCCTGCGGGTGTGGATGCGTTCTGCCTGAGCGACAATGGAATGCGCCAAACTCAGGTGGAACTGCATCGCGCGGTGTGCCACCGGCACCTCGTCGCGAAGCAGCGCATGCAGCAGCGATGTCCAGTCGGCGACGAGCAAACCCTGCCCGTCTTCATGAAGTGGCAAGTCTAGGGATTCAATTACCCCCATGGTCTGATCAAGGGTTGCAGCAGCTTCCAGCCGCATCGGCCCCTGTCCCTCATGAGTTGCCGTGTCGATCAGCCCAAGCAGGCAGGATGCGGCATCGAACAAGCGGCCCACCGCAGTAGTGAGCGGTGCATTCACGCCATGCTGCCACGCGCTTTTCAGCAGTAACGTATCGCGTCTTTCCGACGGCCAGTCGAGTCCGCTCTCCCAACAGAGTGCGGCAGCCGAGCGCCACGGTTCGCGTCCGGCGCGTTCACCACCGGGCAGGCGGAACGGCTTGAAACTGACAACGCGTTGCCACGCGCCTGGTTTGCCGTGCAGTGCTTCGCCCCCCCACAGAGTACCGTCCTCGCCAAGTCCCACGCCATCCCAGGTGAAGGTCAGCCAGGTTTTATCCAGCCCGCCCTCAAATGACAGCGCCGAGGCATGAGAGTGGTGATGCTGGACGCGCCGCAGCGGCAAGTCCTGTTTCGTCGCCCAGCGACTGCTTGCGTAGCCGGGGTGCGCGTCGCAGACGATGGCCTGGGCCACGACGCCGTATAGTTTCTGCAGGTCTTCGATCACCTGAGCGAAGATTTCCTGGCTGCGCGGCGTGTCGAGGTCGCCGATGTGCGGCGATAGTACTGCGCGGTTATTCCAGCCCAGTGCGATGGAATTTTTCATGTGGCCACCGACTGCCAGAAGCGGTTGCGGTAAGGTGTAGGGCAGATCGAATTCCAGCGGTGCGATGCCGCGCCCGGCACGCAACAGGCGCGGTTTGTTCGCGACCACGCGTACGACGCTGTCGTCCGCCGGGCGCGCGATCGGACGGTTGTGGTGCAAAAAGGCCTGTGCTACCTTGCCCAACCGCGCCTCGGCTTCGGCGTTATCGGTCAGCACCGGTTCGCCACTGAGATTGCCGGAAGTGGCGACCAGCGGCGATCCGAAATTTTCCAGCAAGAGATGATGCAACGGGCTGTAGGGCAGCATTGCGCCGATTTCGCGCAAACCCGGCGCAAGGGCATCCGGCAAGGTTGAATCCGCGTGCCGTGGAATCAGCACGATGGGGCGTGCGGCATGACACAGCGCGGCTTCAGTCGCCGGGTCGAGCAGCAACTCCTCGCGTACGCGCTGCAAACCGTCTTCCCCCTGCCACGGGAACATCACGGCCAGGGGCTTGTGCGGCCTGTGTTTGCTGGCGCGCAGTCGTGCGATGGCGGTGGGATTCAGCGCATCACACATCAGGTGATAGCCGCCTATGCCTTTCACCGCGACGGTTTCACCGCGATGCAAGGATTCGATGCACGCCTGCAATGCCGTATTGCCTTCGCTGCGTTCAGGCGCCGCGACGAAACTCAGTTGCGGTCCGCACGTCGGGCAGGCCAGTGGCTGAGCATGGAAACGACGGTCATGGGGGTCTTCATATTCCGCACGGCAACGCGGACATAACGGGAAATCCGCCATCGTTGTGTGAGTTCTGTCGTAAGGCATGGCGGTGATCAGCGTATAGCGCGGCCCGCATTGCGTGCAGTTGATGAACGGATAGCGGTAACGCCTGTCGTCTGGATCCCGCATCTCGCGTCGGCAATCATCGCAAAGGGAATAATCCGGCGGTATGTGTATGTCGGGTTGCGAAGCGATGGCGCTGGCCAGGATTTCAAAACTGCGCAAATCGCGAACCGGGATGAGTTGACAGTAAACGACGTGCGGTCGAGCCAATGGGGGGGCGCCTGAAATCAGGGCGGCGGCGAAGGCGTCCAGTGTGGCGGGTTCACCCTGCGCTTCCACCAGGACTTCGCCGGTGAGATTCTGCACCACGCCCGTCAATTTGAGCTGTAGCGCCAGATTGAATACGAAGGCGCGATAGCCCACCCCCTGCACCCGACCGCCCATCAACCAGCGGCGGGCTTCACGGGAGACGGGTCGGGAAGAAAGAGGCTGGTCGACAGTGTTCATGCAGGTTTCAGGGTGGAAAATCGCTCAAAAAGTGCTTGGGACGACAGAACCATACAGCACGGGGCACACCAAGTCCCATTCTACCCCCAGACACAACGATTGGTGCGAACAGCAGGAACACGGGTTTTGCACGGCAGACCGGGGCAGGGAGTTGCCAATTTTTTCCTATGGGTTCAACATGAGCTGCCATGAGAGAGACTTGCCATGCATGAAATATCGATCGCAGAGAGCGTGCTTCAGATCATCGAGGATACGGCTCGGGCTGAGGGGTACGCAAGGGTCAAGGTGGTGTGGCTGGAGATCGGCCAGTTGGCTGGCGTGGAGGCAGAGTCGCTACGCTTCTGCTTCGACGTGGTGGCGCGCGACAGTATTGCCCGGGACGCGCGCCTGGAAATCATCGAGACCGCCGGACTTGGCTGGTGCATGGAGTGCGCCTGCAACAGGGTGGTGACCTCCCGTTATGAACCTTGCCCGGATTGCGGCAGTTTCCGGATGGAAGTGACGGGCGGCGACGAGATGAGAGTCAGGGAACTGGAGGTGGAGTGATGTGTACGACATGCGGATGCGGAAAGGGTCAAACACTCGTCGGAGGCCGCAGGCCAGGGGGTGGCCATGCTTTCGCCCGACAGCACAAACCCGGCAAGGAACTGCGCTATCGAGCACCTGAAGAGGGTGTGATACGGGCACCGGTGCGCGCCCCCGCTCTTTTCCCTGACACCCTCGATTTCGGGGCCGGACCGGCAGGTACGCATGCCCCCGGCATGAGCCAGGCACGCATGGTGAAAATCGAGCGCGACATCCTCGCCAAGAACAACGATTATGCCGATGAGAACCGTCGCTACTTTTCATCCCGAGGAATCTTTGCGCTCAATCTGGTGTCCAGTCCAGGATCTGGAAAAACCACGCTGCTGGTCAAAACCATCACTGCCTTGAATGGAATGCAGCCCCTTGCCGTCATCGAGGGCGACCAGCAGACCGACAACGATGCCGCGCGCATTCGTGCCACTGGCGCACCGGCGCTGCAGATCAATACCGGCAAGGGTTGTCATCTGGATGCGCACATGGTGGGGCAGGCCATGGGACGGCTGGCCCTGAAAAACGACAGTCTGTTGCTGATCGAGAATGTCGGGAATCTGGTTTGCCCGGCGGGTTTTGATCTGGGCGAAGCGCATAAGGTGGTGATGTTCTCGGTGACGGAGGGCGAGGATAAACCGCTCAAATATCCCGACATGTTTCGCGCCGCCGACCTGATGCTGCTCAGCAAGTGCGACCTGTTGCCCCACCTTGATTTCGACGCCGACCTGGCCATGGCCAATGCGCGTCGCGTGAACCCGGACATTCAGGTAATCCGGGTTTCCGCAACCAGTGGTGAGGGTTTGGACGAGTGGCTGGAATGGATCA
The DNA here is from genome assembly GCA_021828745.1 of Pseudomonadota bacterium. The sequence continues at coordinate 5,604 of JAJZDE010000043.1, read as the reverse complement.
AGGCCGGTTGCCGCTTGTGTTCAATTGCGCGCGTTCACCCCTGACGGGGGCACTCTCGCCCTTTCTACGGCAACGGTGGAGTACCCGCGTCAGGACGGCAACCTGGTACGCCGCCGATCCCGGTAATCCATTGCTGCTTCGCACCCGCCCGCGCACGATCAAAGTTGACACTTTTTGGCGCACCGGCCAGAATCTTTACGCCTTTGCCAAAGTGCTTCTGCGCTGCGGCACAATCGGTCGGCGCCAATGCACCTGCCCACCCGATCTGGGCACTCGAGCGAATCCATGCAACAAGGTGAGGGGGATCAATTCGGACACCTGACCTCCGGTTAGATGTTTCGATGTCTTCCCGTTTTTCCCGGCGAGTGTTGACCACTTCCCCAACGGGTGTCATCATGCGCTCGACACGCTCGCCAGTCTGGCATCGAACACGCACGCACCGCAATCGACCAAGAGCCTGGTTTGGATATCGCGGAATAGAGAATACCATGGCCCTCGACTATGCTACTTTGGATACCTTGCGCAACCACCATCCGGCATGGAAATTGCTGCGCTCGGATCATGCCCCACTGGTGGCCAGTTTTTTACATCGGGTGTTCGTGTCGTCCAATGTTCGGGGAATGAATGCCGCTGATCTGGCCGAGATGCTGGAGGATAAACTCTACGGATTGCGCCAGCGATTCGGTGATACCGCCTTCCCCAAAAACGGGATGGATTATCTGAACGACTGGGCCAGCACCGAGAAAGGTTGGCTGCGCAAATATTACCGTCAGGGAACCGATGAACCGCAATTTGATCTGACATCGGCTACCGAAAAGGCCATTGCCTGGCTGGGGACACTCACCGAGCGTAGTTTCGTCGGCACTGAATCGCGTTTGATGACTCTGTTCGAACTGCTCCGGCAAATGAGTGCGGGTTCCGAAATCGATCCGGCCAAGCGCATCACTGAATTGCACAAGCGTCGCGAGGAAATCGATGCCGAGATCGCACGCGTATTGTCGGGGGACGAGTTGAGGGATAACCGGATCCGTAATCACCTCCGGCTGGAACAGGAAATGATCGACTATTCCCTGGTGGAAGCCGCTATAGTGGAAGAAACTGGCTGAGGCAGTTCGTCGCTTTGACACAAATGTGGGGGGTTGGTCAAGGTTCCGACTTCTTTTTCATTACCAATCCTGTTCACTCCACCCCCTTACCCGACAAGATTCACGGTCATAGCTCTGGTGACCGCCATACACAATGACAGGAGGCAATGTCGCCTCTCCAACGAATTGCTGCCACTTGCGCACGGAAACCAGCCAATCGGAGGAGAATGTACTTCCCGATTTGATTTCAATGGCCTGTAGGCCCTGAGGCGTTTCATAGAGCACATCTACTTCATGACCGATATTGTCACGCCAAAAATACAAGTCATGCGGACGACCTGCATTGAACCGTTGTTTGACCAACTCGCTCACCACAAAAGTTTCAAACAGGGCGCCTCGTGAGGCATGAGTTTCAATCGCGGCAGCATGGCGAATACCCAATAACCAAGCCATCAGCCCGACATCCAAAAAATAAAGCTTGGGGGTTTTGACCAGGCGTTTGCCAAAATTGCGGTAATAGGGTGGCAAACGCATAACCAAATAACTGGCTTCAAGCACCGTAAGCCACTGCCGGGCAGTCACCGCTGAAATGCCGCAGTCGACACCCAACGCGGCAAGATTGAGCATCTGACCGGAACGCGCTGCACACATCTTCACAAACCGCTGAAACTGGGTCAGGTCACGTACCGCTATCAGTTGACGCACATCCCGTTCCAGATAGGTGGAGACATAGTTGGCAAACCAGTCCTCTGGTGCCAGATCACGATCATACAAAGCCGGATACCCCCCGCAGTAGAGAGTCGTTTCCAGCGAGAGAGAAAGTTTTTCCGCATCGACCAATTCACTCCGAGACAAGGGCAACAATTCAACCCGTCCCACTCGCCCTGCCAGAGACTGAGTCATACCCGACATCAACTCGAACTGAGCGGATCCTGTCAACACGAAGTTGCCCATGCGGCCCCGCTCATCCACCAATCCCTGTAACCATGACAGCAATGAGGGACAGCGTTGCACCTCATCCAGAATGGCGCCGTCACCTAATCGCTGTAAAAATCGTCGTGGATCACTCTCGGCAAACTCAAGTTCATCCGGATTTTCCAGGGAAACATAGGTCTTGTCGCAAAAAACCGTCTTGGCCAAGGTGGTTTTTCCCGATTGGCGCGGTCCGGTCACAGCAATGACCGGAAAGCCTTTGGCCAGTCTTTTCAGGGTTTGAGCAGCTCGACGGGGAATCATTTACAAAGAGAAGGTTGTAGTTTCGATTTGTAATACTAGGGCGAGCAGCAGAAAAACGCAACCATGACTCAAAATTTTCCCGCTATAGCCGCGTGTCGCGTGGCATTCTGTTTCTATGAAAACATAAATTGTGCTATTCAAAACGATGCGCTATACTCAAGCCTGTGTTCAACCCGTCACAAGGAGCCGACCATGGAAGCAGTAGCCGAGCGTGAAGTGACCGCGTCACAAGACCGTGGCGCCCTGGCCAAGATGGTCATGACTTTGCTGGATCACTGGAAGTTGAGCACCGAGGATCAGGCTGCATTGCTGGGCATTGCCACCAGCAACCGAGCAGCGCTGTCAAACTACCGCAGCGGCAAACCGATAGGCACCAGCCGTGACCAGTACGAGCGCGTCAGGCACTTGTTGGGCATTCACAAGAACCTGCGTTTGTTGTTCCCGCAGAACCGCGACTTGGCCTACCGCTGGATGACCACCCGCAACAAAGCCTTTGACAACCTGACCCCGGTAGAGGTGGTCAGGGAGTGGGGTTTTGCGGGCTTGCTGATGGTGCGCGGCTACCTTGACCGCGCACGTGGTGTTTGAGCAACCCGAGCAAAGCCTCGAATGAATTCCCTGTTTGCTCAACTGACGCTGGCCGACGTACACCAGGACGTGGCTCGAAACATCGTGTCTTTGCGCGAGTCGCAGGATTTGTTTGATGATCTCACCGATGACCCGGCCGAGTGGCTGCTGGCGCAAAAGGTGGAGGACGAGGTCAAGCCTCCGCCCTACCGATCCAGGATGCCGATCATCGATCGGCCTTTTGAAGACGCCGATTGGTTCAACGCGATCGTCTGGCCGTTCAAACATTGGCAGGCCAATCGGTTTTCTGATGGCTCCTATGGTGTCTGGTACGGATCAGAGTCGGTCGAGACAACGGTCTATGAGTCAGCCTACCACTGGTATAGGGGTTTATTGAGCGACGCCGGGTTTGACCGACAAATCGTCATCGCCGAGCGCAAGGTGTACTGGGTGGCTTGCCAAGCTGCGCTACTCGATTTCCGAAATGCGGCGGAAGAACACCCCGACCTTTTGCACCCCTCGGACTATGTGTTTTGTCAGTCGGTGGGAACAAGGATTCATCGTGAGGGGCACCCCGGCATTTTGACGCCATCGGTACGACGGCCTCAGGGCGAAAACGTAGCCATCTTCAATGCTGCCGTGCTTTCCAACCCCCGGCACAACTGCCAGCTGACCTACAGACTGGAGGGCAGGCAGATCGTGGTGGAGAAGCAGCCTGGAGCGGCATGGATCACCTTGGACGTGGCGAATTTTCTGTAGTTGCCGACTGTCGGGAGAAGTAGAACTACAACCAGTCATGAAGGTTCCCATCCCTGACAACATCTGTGGTGATGTTGTTTTTCTGGCGTGAATTATGGCGTGATTTTGGCGTGATTGGAAGCAAAAAATTTCCGATTGGAGCGGAAAAAACTGAACTGATATTTTTAAAAAGACTCTATAATCGATTGAAATTTCTAAAATTATCCGACTGTGGCAGAAAAACCCGGAACTACTGAACAAAGTGCGGTGGCGCCCCCGACGGGAATCGAACCTGTAACTGCCCCTTCATCCCACTTCGGCTTTCGCCGCCGAAAATCCTTTCGTTCGTGGGCTGGACTTTACCTTGACCCTAATCCCGCACGGGGATGACAGGCCGCATCCGTCAAGTCTCTACACATTTTCCAGCGCTCTGGAACTTTGCTCGGTATTGCCTCGTGCCAGGCACAGGGGGTTCACCGACTTTGAATGCATTCACCGACCTCTTTCGACGACCGGTGCCCAATGATGTTCAGGAGGGGGCTGTTATATCCATTTAACTACGGGGACACGACTGCGCATTCTATCATCATCTTGCCTCTTTCACTGAACAGGGGGATCTTGCATTGGACTCCGGGGCGAAAAATCAAAGGGATATTTACCCCTTTGATTGTTGTAAATATACAACAGAGCCCCCCGCTCAAAAGCACCGATCGGCATATGTGGCTGGCATCACAGGTGGAAAGTCTTTACACTGTGACGGAGTTCGGGGCTGTCTGAATAGCGGCGCCCGGTGGGGAGGGAATGAGCCAGAAACCAGTCACCAATGGTCTGCTGGCGGTAGTCTTAGCGTCACAACAACCAAGTCATGGAGAGTACCTATGAAATTCGAAAAAAAATTGCTGGTGTTGGCCCTCATGGGCCTGCCCGTTGCCTCGGCCTTTGCCGATGGCGTATTGTCCACCACCGAAAGTGATGTCAAATCTGCAGGGACCACCGTGGTAAATGGCGTGGAATCCGCTGGAACCACCGTAGTCAACGGAGTTGAAACCGCCGGAAGCACAGTCGAAAACGGTGCCAAGGATGCCATGGGTGATGTAGATAATTTCCTGACCCGCTACCATGGCCCCTTCACCGGGGCCTATGTGGGCGCCAAGGCCGGGGTCAACGACTCCAACATGGGTGTGGGTAATCCCCGCGCCTTGACAGGCGGCGCAACCCCCGGGATCCCCAACAATCAAAACTACGGCACAGCCCTTGGGCTCGAAGCCGGTTATGGTTGGGCCTTGGGTCGCACCGTGCTGGGCATCGATGCCGGGTATGGCTACAACGGAACCGGTCGCTCCGGTTATTTCTCAGGCAACCAGGGTTATGGTAGCCACGACTACGGCCTAGGCCTGAAGTTCGGGATCCCGGTCACCGACAAGTTGATGCCTTACGCGAAATTGGGCTATGGTCACCTGGTTGGAACTGGTTCTGCCTCTGGATTGTCGGGTAATGGGGCCAATGGTGGACTGGGAGTCGAGTATCTGTTTGCTCCCCATTGGAGTGTGGCGGGCGAATGGAACACCATGTCGGTGTCCAATAATTCCAACACCATGAACAACAATGTCTATACCTTGGGTGTGAACTACTACTTCGGCGCAGCCAAACCGCCCCACCACGTCGCTGCCGCAGCGCCGGCACCCGTAGTTGCCCCCGCACCTGAACCCGTGGCGGCCCCGGCACCGGCACCGGAACGGTGGCGCATCATCACCGAAGAGAAACCCGTCAGCCTCGATGGGGCCAACTTCAAGTTCGATTCAGCCGTGTTGAACAAGACCGCCGACGAAAAGTTGACACAGGTCGTGGACTTCTCCAAGCAATATCCTGAAGCCGATATCAACGTGGACGGTTATACCGACAGCGTCGGACCCAAGGCTTACAACGTGAAGTTGTCCCAGCGTCGTGCCGATGCCGTCAAGGCCTATCTGGTCAAGCA
>JAJZDE010000042.1 GCA_021828745.1 Pseudomonadota bacterium | reverse complement strand
GCATGGCGACAGTTGGACCCTGGCCTTTCAAACCGGGATCCCGCAGGAACTGGTGGCGGCCCATCTGGGCGAACCGCACCTGAACGTGTATGTACCGACCACCCCCAATCCCACTTCCGGCTTCTTCCTCATGGTCCCCTGTCGGGAAGTCATCGAACTGGATATTTCAGTGGATGATGCGCTCAAGCACATCATTTCCATGGGAGTCGTGGAACCCCGCCAGAAGCACCACCCGAAGAATATATAATCATGCTGTCGTTCGTCCCGTTCCATCACTTGAGACCCTCTGTTCATGCGTACTGACTATTGCGGCCTGATTGACCGCCGTTATCTGGATCACACCGTCACCCTGTTTGGCTGGGCCCATCGCCGTCGCGACCACGGCGGGGTCATCTTCATCGACCTGCGGGATCGCGCAGGACTGGTTCAGATCGTTGCCAACCCGGAGGACGCCGCGACCTTCGCCATCGCCGAAGGCATCCGCAACGAATTTGTCCTGAAGGTATCCGGGCAGGTCCGACTGCGCCCGGAAGGCACCCGCAACGACCACTTGAAGAGCGGGGAAATCGAGGTCGTGGCCCACCGACTGGAAGTCCTGAATCCTTCACTCACCCCGCCCTTCATGCTGGACGATGACCATCTCTCCGAACAGGTGCGCCTCGAATACCGCTACCTTGACCTGCGCCGCCCGGCGATGCAGCAGAATTTCCAGTTGCGCTATCGGGCTGCCATGGCTGTGCGGCGTTATCTGGACGATCTGGGGTTCATCGACATCGAAACCCCCATGCTGACCAAGTCCACACCGGAAGGGGCGCGCGATTACCTGGTGCCGAGCCGCGTTCATCGGGGCGAATTCTATGCCTTGCCCCAGTCGCCCCAATTGTTCAAACAACTGCTGATGGTGTCCGGTTTCGACCGGTACTATCAGATCACCAAATGTTTTCGCGATGAAGATCTGCGCGCCGATCGTCAACCGGAATTCACCCAGATCGATATCGAAACTTCCTTCCTGACCGCACCTGAAATCATGGAGATGATGGAAGGTCTGGCCCGCCACCTCTTTCAGACCACCATCCAGGCTGATCTCGGCGCCTCCTTCCCCCGTCTGACCTGGGCCGAAGCCATGCACCGTTACGGCTCGGACAAACCCGACCTGCGCATCCCCCTCGAATTCACCGAGTTGACCGATGCCATGAAACAGGTGGATTTCAAGGTGTTCCGTGCCGCAGCCGATCTGAAGGATGGACGGGTCGCCGCCCTGCGTATTCCTGGCGGCGGTTCCCTGACGCGCAAGGAAATCGATGACTACACCACCTTCGTCAAGATTTATGGGGCGAAGGGGCTGGCCTACATCAAGGTCAATGACCGCACCCAACCCAATGATCGGGGCCTGCAATCTCCGATCGTCAAGTTCCTGGACGAAACCACCCTGCGCCTGATCCTGGAACGCACGGGCGCAGAAAATGACGATCTGATCTTCTTTGGAGCCGACCGCGCCAAAGTCGTGAACGATGCACTGGGTGCCCTGCGCGTCAAATTGGGACATGAACGCGGATTCTCCACGGGCGGCTGGAAACCCCTATGGGTCGTGGACTTTCCCATGTTTGAATTCGACGATGACAGTCAGCGCTGGGTTGCCTTGCATCACCCCTTCACGGCCCCCCGTGAAGGTCATGAAGCCTTTCTCGACAGCGACCCCTCCCAGGCGCTGGCCCAGGCCTATGACATGGTCCTCAACGGCTGGGAAATCGGGGGAGGATCGGTACGAATTCACCGTGCCGATATCCAGTCCAAGGTCTTCAGCGCCCTCAATATCGGCCCCGAAGAAGCCCAGACCAAATTCGGCTTCCTCCTCGACGCCCTCCAGTACGGTGCCCCGCCCCATGGCGGAATCGCCTTCGGCTTCGATCGCCTGGTGGCCATGATGACCGGCGCAGAGCAGATCCGTGATGTCATCGCCTTTCCCAAGACCCAACGCGCCCAATGTCTGCTGACTCAGGCGCCCAGCGGAGTTTCTGAACAGCAATTGCGTGAACTGCATATCAAAGTACGCTAAATGACTTCCCTGACCGGAGAAGAGGAGACCCAGTTTCGAGCTGCGCTCGGCCTTCTCCAGTCAGGGGCCTGGCATCTTGCTCATCAGGCCCTCCAGATGCTGGAGGCGCGTCACCCTCATCCGCTGGTCCTGGCGAATCTGGCTTTGGCCGAGGAACATCTGGGTCTGGAAAGCGAAGCGCGCCAACATCATGAAGCGGCGATTCAACAGGCACCCGACAGTCCCGACTTACGCTTCAACTGGGCCAATTTTCTGGCCCGACCAGGGACCCGTGCCGCCCTTCTCCTGGCCCGCGCACAGTATCTGGCCGTCCTGGCCCTCGACCCCCACCATCTCGGCGCCTGGATCAATCTGGGCACGGGCCTGGTGGATACCGACCATCTCGAAGCGGCAAAGACCGCCTTCATGGCTGCGCTGGCCATCGATCCCCAACATCCCGGAGCCTTGCTCAATCTGGCTCAAGTAGCCCTGGGTCAACAGGAAAACGACCGGGCCGCCCAGTTGTTCGAACAGGTTTTATCGATCGATCCACACTCCCTGGAAGCCCATCGTGGTCTGGCCACCAGCGCCAGTCGCCTGGGACAGGAAGACAAGGCAGCCCTGCATCGCCAACTGGGCTATGGACCACAACCGGAAATTTTTCTGCCTGGACGGGAAAATGCCTTGCCCACCGTACTGATTCTGGCCTCTGCCGCCGACGGCAATATTCCCTGGCAACCCTTGTTGGACCGTCAGCACCACCATACCCGAATCCTGGCCCTGGAATTCTTTCCGAAAAATTCGCCCCTCCCCCCCCATGATCTCCTTTTCAATGCCGTGGGCGATGCCGACCGCTGCCCGGAGGCCCTCGCCCTCGCCCTCCCGCGTTGGCAACGGCGTGCGCCACAGATCCTGGCACGCAACGATCCGCAACGAGTTCGCGCCACGGCACGGACCGAACTGGGTCAACTGAGCGCCGGGATCCCTGGTCTGAGCAGCGCCCGCGTGGAATGTTTCCTGCGCCCGGCCCAAGCTTCCCCTCGGGAAACCGCCGATCTCCTGGAACGCTGGCTGGCGGCCCGAGGCTACATCTTTCCTCTCCTGCTGAGAGCACCAGGATTTCATGGCGGCCAGTATTTCGAACGGGTCCACGGCGCCACCGACCTGCCTGCCCTGCTGAAACGCTTGCCCGGCCCCTCTCTACTGGTGCTGGAATGCCTGCCCTCGCAAGGGCGAGACGGCATCTACCGCAAATTCCGGGTCATGACCCTGGGCGGAAACCTGTACCCCATTCACCTGGCCCTCTCCACGCACTGGAAAGTGCACTACTTCAGCGCCGAGATGAGTACCCGCCCGGATTTTCGGGAAGAAGAACAGGCCTTCCTGGCGGATTACCGAACTTTTCTGGGCAGCACGGCAGTCGGCGTTCTGGAAGCCCTTCAAGACCGTCTGGGACTGGACTATGCGGGGATGGACTTCGCCCTCGATCCCGAAGGAAATGTCCTGCTGTTCGAGGCCAACGCCACCATGGTGCTGCACCCCCCGCCCGAAGATCCGGTCTGGGATTACCGCCGCCCTGCCTTCGAAGATGCGCTGAAGGCCGCCCGCTCATTAATGAATCCCTTCGCATCTGACGGAAAACCACTCCCGAACTCTTGATGTATTCGATGAAGGGGTGGTAGTTGTCGCCTACGATACCGAGTGACTCCTTAATTTTCAGGACGTTTGTTGTACCGCGTGCTTCACTCTCAAAATCTCGACGGTGCGGGTAGCGGCCTGCACACGATAAAAAACGATGTAGTTCGGATGCACAACCAACTCGCGCAGCCAGTCGGGCAAGCCCGGCCGCCCTTGGCGGCCCAGCTCTGGATGCTGTGCAAGCGGCTTTGTCTTGTCGCGCAACTCCTGGCCGAAGTTCTTGGCCCGCGTCGTGTTGTCCTTGCCGATGTAGCGCACGATGGCGCGCAAGTCTTCGCGTGCCATCGTGCGCCATTCAATGCGGTAGGGCTTGGCCGTCATGCGCGTTTTTTCTTGGGTAAGGCGGCAATGTCGGAGTCCATTTCGGCCATGACCTCATCGTGCGGGATACTCAACCGGGGGTCGTCAATGGATGCCTGAATCTCGCCGGCTAGCCACTGGTTATAGGCGGCGGCTTCGTGCGCTTGGCGCATCGCTTGGGCACGGCTATCCCGGTTCTGTGTGACTTCTTTTTGGTCGGGGTTCCAGTTGGTCGCATCGAGTTTCGCAACGGCAATGCCAATATCGCGCAACACGACCAGCGCGGAATTCGGGCTACCGAAACGGCGTGGCTCGGTGCTGCGTGCCTTCACCAAAAAAGCATCTTGCCCGCTGCGGGTGGCAATCTCCATGAAGAACCCGCTTCCCTGCCCTTTCAAGGTGACGCCGACAACGCCGCCGGCGCTGGCCGTGGCGCGCAACTGCTCCAGTGTCATGCTTTTCATGATCTTATCCTCTATAGATTAAGCGTGTTTTCACGCTTATATTGTGCATAATCTATGGAAGTTGTGCAAGCGCTTTAAAGTCGGAAAACGGTCGTTTTGCGGAATTTTTGCAACAGCCTGGAACGGCCGCGCTTTCCGGGGTATTGTATGACCTTGTGTTTCGGTGGAATAGCGCCGTTTCGCTTACACAACCGCTCCAAATAACGCACTGACGCCAGCAGTTAACGCCATGGCCAGTGCACTCCAGAATGTGACACGCATTGCACCCACCGTCAAAGAAGCACCGCCGGCGTGCGCAGCCACCCCGCCCAGAAGCGCGAGAAAAACGAGTGACGTACCTGAGACGAGCAGGATGAGGCTTGCCGCGGGGACCAATAACGTGACCAACAGTGGTATGGCAGCTCCAATTGCGAAACTGGCAGCCGAAGCAAGGGCAGCCTGGATCGGACGCGCACTAAGCGCTTTGGTGATCCCAAGTTCGTCGCGGACATGTGCGCCAAGCGCGTCATGCGCCATGAGTTGATCGGCGACCTGTTTTGCAAGCGCAAGATCAAGGCCCCGACGGACATAGATCGCCGCCAATTCTTTATGCTCCTTTGCTTCGTCCGTCTTGAGTTCCTCGCGTTCAAGCTCGATGTCTGCCTTTTCGGTATCTGCCTGTGAGTGGACGGACACATACTCGCCGGCGGCCATCGACATGGCTCCGGCGACCAGGCCAGCAACCCCAGCGACCATTATGTTGCTGTGGGTAACATGAGCAGTTGCCACACCCAGCACCAGGCTCGCTGTGGAAACGATGCCATCATTCGCGCCCAATACCGCGGCGCGTAGCCAGCCTATGCGTTTAGTGCGGTGTCGTTCTATGTGACGCGGATGCATATTGAATTATCTCGATGTGATCCTTGTTCCCCTCTGAAAAATATTTCATATTTTCCGCCGGGCTTCGAGCACATAGCGAAGAAACAGCACCAACGTCACCGGATAATTATTAGACAGGCGCAGCGCGGTATCACACAATCAGTCCGCGAAGTCAGAAACGAAACCAAGGAAACCATCCACCATCTAATCCTTGCTGAAATCCTTAACAGACTGCTTGGCGTTACCGACGCCTTTCTGCGCCTTACCGGAAATCTGTTTTGAAAGTCCCTTGATCTGTTGTTCCTCGCTTCCAAGCAGCTTGCCCACTTGTTCCTGAACTTTTCCGACAACGTCTTTCGCCACACCCTTCACTTGGTCCTTATTCATGTTCGATTACTCCTGTTGTAAGTTCCACACTCAGCGCAAAAAAATACTGCCTATATCCAGCCCAGAAGGATCAAAATCAGCATGATTATCAGTATCAAGCCGACTCCGCCGCTGGTGGAGCGCTGGTCAACTGTGATATCAACGGAGACGCACAACCCAATCTCGTGGAAAATTTGTCTTGACGATGGGGGCATTCGGTAATTGTAACTACTTGCCACCACCCGCGGCACTACCCCCGGCACCACCTTCGGCACCACCTCCGGTCGTCCCGCCATTGCCTATCCCGCCTGCGCCAACTCCGCTACCATTGGTCGTGGGCCCATTAGTCGTTCCGCCTATACCTGCTCCAGGAATGACACCTCCCCCCGGTGTGTCTGACGCTCCCGATCCGGTGGGTCCGGTTCCATATATACCGGAATTGCCGACGTTACCGTTACCGGCATTTCCTGAGGGGGTCGAAGTTCCAGATACGTTGGCAGAACCCGCAGACACTCCATTGTCATCACCGATACCGGAGGCAACAATCACATACCCAGCGTTCGCGTCGGCATAAACCAGTCCCGCCATATTGATTAGGGATCCCATCACGATAACGGAAATTGTTTTAAATTTCATTGTATTCTCCTCGGGCCGATTACTTCGCTCAAACCTTAAGTCAAATGTGGCACGCCGACCAAACATCAGGTAAGCAGTTCACCTTGGATCATATTGCGACAACGAGCATATTTATTCAGTACGCTAACGCACAGTGTGGACGCCGCTTCGGCTCACTTTCGCCCATCCAATCCGCAAGGTTCCAGCGGCTCTGAAACAATTAGGCGAATAAAAAACGCCCTGTAAAAACAGGGCGCTATTATTAAACTTTACATAAAACCTCTTAGGTATATTTTAGAACGGCACGTCATCCGGAAAGTTATCAAACCCGCCGGCATTCGCGCCCCCTTTACCCCCCTGTTTCCCTGAAGAAGGAGATCCTCCCGAAAAGCCTCCCTCACCTCCGGAATCCTGCGACGGGAAGTCCACATCGCCCCCTCCACCCGTGCGTCCGCCCAGCATTTGCATGCGGTCGCCGACGATTTCCGTGGAATAACGGTCCTGTCCGGTTTCCTTGTCCTGCCATTTACGCGTCTGAATCCGCCCTTCCAGATAGACCTGACTGCCCTTCTTCAGATATTGAGCCGCAATTTCAGCCGTTTTACCAAAGAAAGACACGCGATGCCATTCGGTCTTTTCCTGCTTGACCCCGGATTTGTCCTTCCAGGTATCCGTCGTAGCCACACTGATGTTGGCAATGGCACTGCCATCGGGCATGTAACGCACCTCTGGATCGCGCCCCAGATTTCCCACCAAAATCACTTTATTGACCGATGCCATCGAAAACTCCTCCGTTCAGGATACTACTGGCTTGTTGACGTTCATGGGCCAAGCCACCACCAGCCAGAGAAAGGTGAGGCCTGCCGTAAAGAGGGGAACCACTTCCGAGCCAAAATGCTGGGTCAGCATCCCGGCCAAAGTTGCACCACTGAAGGTGCCGAGAAACTGGATCGTACTGTAGACCCCAGTGGCCGTGCCCTTTGCATTGGGAGGGGCCACCAGCGTCACCAGCGAAGGCAAACTGGCCTCCAGCACATTGAACCCGGTGAAAAAGACGGTCAGCGCAATGGCCGTGCCCCACACCTGTCCCAGTGCGAAATGCATCAGGAAATGAGACAGCAGGACCACCATGAGCCCGCCCAGAAACACCTGCTTGCGCCACTTGCCATGGGCAAAAGCCACCGGAGGAACCATCAGGATGAAGGATGCGATCATGACCGGCATGTAAAATTTCCAGTGGTCTGCCTGGGCCAACCCCCCTTTCACCAAGGCCGCAGGCACCACCATGAAGGTCGCCATCAGGGAAGCATGAAGGACAAAAATTCCCAGGTTCAAACGCAACAATTCCACATTCGACAGGACGGCCCCAAAGGAGACCCGATCCGTGGCCACCACCTCCGGCGGGTTGGGCACGACCCATCGAACCACCGCAATGGCCGTGAGTGCCAGTACGCCAGTCAAGACGAACAACCCCGGCACACCGATCGAGGGATAAAGAACGGGCGAAAGCGCCATGGAAGCCGTGAAGGCCAGTCCAATGGTCACCCCGATCATGGCCATGGCCGTTGTACGGTTTTCCGGTCGCGTCAAATCTGCCGTCAGCGCGATCAGGGCGCCCGCAATGGCACCCGCCCCCTGAATCGCCCGTCCCACGATTATGCCTTCCAGGGTATGGGCACTGGCCGCCACGAAACTACCCAGCGCGAACATCAATAACCCTCCTACAATCACGGGCTTGCGTCCGATCCGGTCGGACAGCCAGCCCAACGGGATCTGGAGCGCAGCCTGCGTCAGTCCATAGATACCCAGAGCCAATCCCACCAGGGTTTTATTCGCCCCCCCCGGCAACTGGACGGCATACAACGCAAAAACCGGCAGGATAATGAACATGCCCAACATCCGAAGGCCGTAGATACTGGCCAAACTCAAACTGGCACGCCTTTCCACAGGCGTCATATTAGATTTCTTTCTCATGGCAGGTTATCTGAAAAAAAGGAAAACTTGGCGTATATTAGCACCTTGCGTACTTACCCATGATTCTCCTTGCTCCGTGCCCCCTCTTTGGAGGCATCCCCTTTCCTTTCACCATCGAACCTGCCCACTGTGACACAAGATCTGCTACGCATCCGGGGTGCCCGCACCCACAACCTCAAGAACATCGACCTCGACCTGCCCAAGCATCAGTTGGTGGTCATCACGGGCCTTTCGGGTTCAGGCAAATCGTCGCTGGCTTTTGACACGCTCTATGCAGAGGGTCAGCGGCGCTATGTCGAGTCCCTCTCGGCCTATGCACGCCAGTTCCTGCAGATGATGGAAAAACCCGATGTAGACCTGATCGAGGGGCTTTCCCCGGCCATTGCCATCGAACAGAAAGCCACCAGCCATAACCCGCGTTCCACGGTGGGCACGGTGACCGAAATCCATGACTACCTGCGCTTACTTTTCGCTCGGGTGGGCGAACCTCATTGCCCCGACCATGATCTTCCTCTGGCCGCCCAGACTGTATCCCAGATGGTGGATGCCGTGCTGGCCCTGCCCCCGGACACCAGAATCATGATCCTCGCGCCCTTGGTGACCGAGCGCAAGGGGCAGCAGATCGAACTCATCGATGAACTGCGCGCCCAGGGGTTTGTGCGTCTGCGCGTGGACGGTGAGATTCTGGACATCGACACTCTCCCTCACCTCGACAAAAATCGCAAGCACAGTCTGGACATCGTCGTCGATCGCCTCAAGGTCCGACCGGATGCGCGTCAGCGTCTGGCCGAGTCCTTTGAAACGGCCCTGCGTCATGCCGATGGCCGGGCCCTGGTCGTGGACATGGACAGTACGACCACCCTCACCTTTTCCTCCCGTTTTGCCTGTCCCGTCTGCAATGCCGGACTGGCGGAACTGGAACCCCGTCTGTTTTCCTTCAACAATCCCATGGGTGCCTGCCCCCATTGCGACGGACTGGGTTCGGTGAGTTTCTTTGATCCCAGGCGGGTCGTCGCCTTTCCGGCCCTGAGTCTGGCAGCAGGAGCCATCAAGGGATGGGACCGACGCAATCAGTTCTACTTTCAGATGCTTTGCGATCTGGCCGCCCACTACGATTTCGACCTCGAACACGCCTATGAAACCTTGAATCCCGCCATTCAGGAAATACTCCTGTATGGCTCCGGCAAGGAAAAAATCACCTTCCACGCCCTCGGCGTACGCGGTGTTCAAACCCAGCGTGCCCACCCCTTCGAAGGCATCATCCCCAGTCTCGAACGACGCTACCGGGAAACCGACTCCACCCTGGTGCGCGAGGAACTGGCGCGTCTGCGCGCCCAAAAAACCTGTCCTCAATGCCAGGGAGCGCGTCTGCGCCGTGAAGCGCGTTTTGTACGGGTCGCCGGACAGACCTTGCAAGCGCTCAATGCCCTCCCCCTCAAACAGGCCGAAGCCCTGTTTCAAGGCATGCAACTGACCGGACAGAAACAGGCCATCGCCGAAAAAATCCTCAAGGAAATCATTGCACGTCTCCAGTTTCTCAACAATGTCGGCCTGGAGTATCTGCAACTCGACCGGTCTGCCGATACCCTGTCCGGAGGCGAAGCCCAGCGGATCCGCCTGGCCTCCCAGATCGGATCCGGACTGACGGGCGTCATGTATGTCCTGGATGAACCCTCCATCGGATTGCACCAACGGGATAACCAGCGCCTTCTGGAAACCTTGCAGCGCCTGCGCGATCTCGGGAATTCGGTTCTGGTGGTAGAGCACGACGAGGATGCCATCCGTAGTGCGGATTTTGTCGTGGACATGGGGCCCGGTGCGGGGGAACATGGCGGATACGTGATTGTCGCCGGTCCCCCGTCGGACATTCTCAAGCACCCGGATTCCCTGACGGGTCAGTATCTTTCAGGGCAGCGCGCCATTCCTCTTCCGGCTCAGCGCCATGCCCCCGACCCGGCACGTCAATTGACCCTATGCGGCGCCCGGGGCAATAATCTGCAGGAGGTGACCGTGCACCTGCCCGTCGGCCTGCTGATCTGCGTTACCGGGGTCTCCGGATCGGGTAAATCCACGCTCATCAACGATACGCTGCAGGCTGCTGCAGCCCGTCATTTCTACGGCAGTGCCCAGGATCCCGCGCCCCATGACGAAATCCTCGGACTCGATTTTTTTGACAAGGTCATCAACGTAGACCAAAGCCCCATCGGTCGCACCCCTCGCTCCAATCCCGCAACCTATACCGGCCTGTTCACCCCCATCCGCGAACTGTTTTCCGAGTTGCCCCAGGCCCGCGAACGGGGTTATGGACCGGGCCGGTTTTCTTTCAACGTCAAGGGAGGACGATGCGAAGCCTGCCAGGGGGATGGACTGGTCAAGGTGGAAATGCATTTTCTGCCCGATATTTTCGTGCCCTGTGATATCTGCCATG
>JAJZDE010000041.1 GCA_021828745.1 Pseudomonadota bacterium | reverse complement strand
AATCAGTTTCTTTAATTTTCTCAGGTCCATGGGGTTACGCCTTGTTCATGAAATAGTCGAGGGCCAGTTCATATCCCCGTATCCCCAATCCGCAGATGACTCCCACCGCGATAGCCGACAGGTAGGAATGGTGGCGAAAGGGTTCCCGGGCATGAATGTTCGACAGGTGTACTTCGATAAAAGGGAGGTCCACGGCAGTCAGGGCGTCGCGCAAAGACACGCTGGTGTGGGTCAACCCCCCAGGGTTGATGAGAATGGCTTGAGTCCCGTCGACGCGGGCATCGTGGATACGGTCGATCAGCGCCCCTTCCCAGTTGCTTTGAAAACAGTCCACGGATATTCCACGCGCGCTTCCCAGGGTGCGCAGACGGGCATCCAGATCGGCCAGGGTCAAACTGCCGTAAACCGCGGGCTCGCGGGTTCCCAGCGCATTAAGGTTTGGACCGTGCACGACGAGAATTTTTTTCATGTCGCGATTTTGCCTCGAAATCACAGAAAATGTCCAGAAATTTAACGAAAATCACTACTCATTTCAAAAATGAGCGCACACTGGGATAACGCCAGTCCAGACGTAACTCCTGCTTGATACGCTGGTTGTGAATGCGTCGGGATTCCTTCAAAAAACTGAGGTTGAAGGGGTCGAGGGTTTTTTCCAATTCACTGAGCGGGAGAAAAGTGGGGAGCGGTAGGTGATGGTGTTGAGCCAGGCATCGATAAAAGTCTCCCACCGTTAGGGGTTGATCGTCCACCACATTGTACACGCGTTGCGATTTTCCCAAGGTACAGGCAGCAACCACGGAACGTGCCAGATCCAGTTCGTGGATGTGATTGGTCCAAGGGTTTTCCAGAGGTAGGGGAATGCCCTTCTGAAGTCGCTCAAGGGGTAAACGACGTTCGCCATAGATGCCGGGCGCACGCAGGATGATTACGCGACAACCCGTGCGGCGACCGAAAGCGCGCAACTGGGTTTCGGCATCGACCCGACGCCGGGCACGGGTGGTATGGGGGTGGACCGGGCTGGTTTCGTCCAGCCAGGCTCCCGCTGAAGAACCGTAGACGCCTGTGGTGCTGATGTAGACAAGCCGCTGTGGTAGACTGGTACCCCGTCCGAGCGCGGCAAGCAGGTGCCGGGTGCGCGCATCGTCCCGCCCTGTCGATCCGGGTGGGGCGAAGTGGAGTATGGTGTGTGCCAGTCCTGTGAGCCGTTGCAGGGTATGAGGGTGATCCAGGTCGCCCAGAAGCGGCACGGCACCCAGTGTGCGCCACTGGGGAAACGCCTCTGTTCTTCGGCATAGGGTAAACACAGGGCCCAGCCCCTTCAATAAGGGAAGGATGCGACGCGCCACGTTACCCGCGCCGATGATCAGGCAAGAATTCATCAGGTCATTGTAACGTCATTTACGCGAGAAAGGTCATGTCATTCCAAGTCACAGTCCAACCCAGCGGTCGCCAGTTCCAGGTGAACGATGAAGAAACCCTGCTGCAGGCCGCCCTGCGCGAAGGCGTTGGTTTACCCTACGGGTGCCGCAGTGGTGCCTGTGGCAGTTGCAAGGGAAAGGTTCTGGAGGGACAGGTGGACTATGGCGACTATCAGGCCAGCGCTTTGAGCGAGGAGGACAAGGCACACGGAAAAGCGCTCTTCTGTTGTGCGCGTCCCACCGGGGATGTGGTCATCGAGGCGCGTGAAGTGAGTGGTTTTACAGACATGCAGATCAAGAAGTTGCCTTGCCGGGTGGAAGCCATCGAACGTCCCAACCATGATGTGGTGGTGCTCAAACTCAAGTTGCCCGCCAATGAAAAATTCGAATTCATGGCAGGTCAATATATCGACTTTTTACTCAAGGATGGAAAGCGGCGCAGTTTTTCCCTGGCCAATTCACCTCATGACGCTGCCTTGCTGGAGTTGCATATCCGCCATTATCCGGGGGGGAATTTTTCCGGGTTCGTATTCAACGAATTGAAGGAACGGGGCATTTTGCGTTTCGAAGGACCCCTGGGGGCCTTCGTCTTGCGGGAGGATTCGGAAAAGCCGATCATTTTCATGGCGGGAGCCACGGGTTTCGCGCCCATCAAGGGGATGATCGAGTACGCGCGCCATAAAGGCATGACCCGTCCCATGGTGCTGTACTGGGGGGTGCAAAGCGCCGTGGACTTGTATCAACGGGACATCGTGCGCACCTGGGAGGAGGAAATGCCTCACTTCACTTTTGTTCCGGTATTGTCTGCACCTTTGCCGGAAGATCAGTGGATCGGGCGGACCGGGTTTGTCCATCAGGCCATTCTGGATGATTTTTCGGACCTGTCCCGCTATCAAGTCTATGCCTGTGGCGCATCGCGCATGGTGGAGGCAGGATTCAAAGCCTTTACCGAAAGTCGTGGCTTGCCGGAAAACGAATTTTATTCCGATCCTTTCGTGCCCTCAGGGACTTGAAGAGTCTTTGGCATTCGCTGGGAGCCCCATTCTGGAACGGATCGATGCAAGCATGGACAGGGTTTCCGGGCCTTCTTCCTGTGCCAGACCCAGGTAACGATCCCTGGCTTCGAAGTGGTGTGCTTCATGGGCGGATAGAGCGGCCAGCATCAGGCACAGAGATCGTGCTTCCTTGCCCTTGAGGGCGACCGTGGCCATTTTTTCGGCTTTCTCCGGGTGGCCCGAGAAATAGGCGGTCAGCCCTTGATACAGGGCGCCGCGCGCGCGTGTTCTCGAGCGGCGGAGATGGTAGTTGCGGATCTGTTTGGGAAGTTGCCAGATTTTGAAGAACATGTGGCCTCCCAGATTGAGTACCAGAAGAATCAGTACCAGACCCAGGACAAATACCGACAGGGAAATCTCGATGCGCCACGGGGACTGAACGATCAACACATAGCCTGCCGTGATGTTGAAAGACAGGGCAAGAAGCGTGGCGAGCGTGAAAAGAAGAAGAAATCCGATCAGTATCCTCATGGATTTCCTCCCCTGGCGGCATGTACCGCAGCCAGTGTGGCGCTGATATCGGGCAGAGGGACGCTGACCGGCGCCGTGGTCAGGAGTTGGATATTGGACTGAAAATTTTTGACCGCAGGGTTCGATGTATCGAAGTAGCGTTGAAGCCAATGCTGAGCCTCGGAGAGTTCACTGCGAAAGCGTACCTCATTGCGGGCCAGCACATCGATGCGTGCAGCGAAGAGACGTAATTTCAGATTTTCACGCAGAAAATAGGTTTGTTCGGGCGTGAGCAGGGGAAGTTCAGGCGTATCCATGCGGCGAATCCGGATGGCATTGTTCAATTCCAGCAGTAGGTCCTGGGTCAGTCGTTCCACCCAACTGGTCTGCGCATCCTTCGGAAGCGGCGGGGGTCTGGGCCGGGTATCCGAGGCCAGTGCCAAACCATCGACCTGCTGGATCAGTGAATCCAGTCGCAGGGTGATCCCGTTGGTATCAACATAAGGGAGCGCACGCAGGTGATCCATGTCCTGTTTCAGGTTTTCCCTGAGATGTGTCAAGGCAGGTTTATCCAGACGCTGGAGTCGGAGGTCGGCGGCTTCCAGAGCGGCCAGGGCCGATTGGACATTACCCGTCAATTCCAGTTGCTGGTTGGCGATGATGACCAGTTGTTCCACCTCGGCCAGAATCCAGTCGTCGCGGTGGCGCATGAGGTCTTGATAGAGCGCTGCCAGTTCCACCTGCTGGTTTTGGGTGTCGGAAAATCGTGACTCGAGCACGGCCAGACGGGTACTGGTTTCACGGCTGGTTTCGTTGGCTTGTTGAGCAAGATTTTGCACTTGCTGAGACAAATGATCCGTTTGGGACAATCTTTTGCTCAAATCCTGACGCAGATCCAGCAACTGGTTGCGTTGATAGAAGACCAGCCCTGCCAGTCCCAGAAGGATGATCAGGAGGGTCAGGCGTCCGGGTAAGTAGGACTTTTTGGGGGCAGGCTGCTCGTTAACCATGGGAATGCCCCTTTTGCTGGTAATGGGCAATCAATGCATCATCCCCGGGAGAGAGTACCACGGGATGGGGGAGTCCGAGCGCGCGTAGCGCCGTGGCGATGCGTGGATGACTAACGATGAAGGGCCGGGTTGCCAGGATTTCCCGTTGCGCTGGCGAGGCCATGGCCCACAGATTATGGAGGGATTCAGTGCTTTGCACCGAGATGGAAGCACCGGCCTGCAAAGCCTCATCCAATGTTTCGGGGTTGCTTTGGGGTACCTGGCGGACGTAGCATTCGATGTAGCCTACCTGGGCTCCTCTCTGTTCCAGGGCTTCTCTCAGCCATTCCCGTCCTCCGCGTCCCCGTATGATGGCGATTTTCCGGTGATCCATCCTCTGGAACAGGGGGAGTGCCAGCAAAGCTTCGCTATCGGAGCCTTGCTCCGGGCAGAGTACAGGGGTTCCGCTGGCTTCCTGCAGGCGTCGTGCCGTGGCCAGACCGACCGCAGCCAAACGAAGGGTTGCTGTGTAGAGGGGCGCAAGAAATGTCCAGCCTGCATGCACGGCATTGGCGCTGACAAAAATCCATAGTTCTGCCTGAGCCGCCCAGGACAGGGATTCTGCCGTGGGTGTCAGGGGAGTGATGCCGATGGTTGGATAGACCCAGGAGTGAATTCCAAGCGAATTCAGACGTTCTGCTAGGCGAGCGGCTTCGGCGCGGGGACGGGTGATCAGCAACCCGGTCGGCATGGTTTCAGGCTCGACAGGCGTTCAAAATGTCTGCCGCTCCCTGATCGAGCAGGTCTTTGGCCACCGCATCCCCGAGCATTTTGTACCGGGATAGTGGGGCGCTTTGGCAGGCACGGACAATGCGCGTGCCGGCCGGATTGCCCACGAAGGCGCGCAGGGTCAGGACATCGCCTTCTGCCTCGGCAAAGGCGCCCAGCGGGACATCGCAACTGCCTGCCAGACGGCAGGAGACGGTGCGTTCGGCAAAGACACAGGCTTCGGTGGCCGGATCCACCATGGCGCCGATCCAGTTTCCCAGGGTCGGATGGTCGGCTCGAAATTCCAGGCCCAGTGCACCCTGCCCTACGGCAGGAAGGCTGTCCGTCGTGTCGATGAGCGAGCGAATACGTTCCGTCAAACCCAGGCGGCGCAGACCTGCCGCCGCCAATATGATGGCTTGGTACTGACCTTGGTCGAGTTTGCGCAGACGGGTGTCCAGATTGCCGCGCAGCGGGCGGATGTCGAGGTGGGGGAAGCGGGCACGGATCTGGCATTCGCGCCGCAGACTGGCGGTCCCCACGATGGCACCGGCCGGTAAGGCGGCGAGGTTTTCATGATGATTGGAGACAAAGGCATCGCGCGGGTCTTCGCGCGGTCCTGCCACCCGCAGGACGAGTTCATCGGGACGGCTCATCGGGACATCTTTCATGGAATGCACGGCCATGTGAGCTCGCCCCTCCAGCATGGCCAATTCCAATTCCTTGACGAAAAGCCCTTTTCCTCCCACGGCAGAGAGGGTACGATCAAGGATTTGATCACCCGTGGTGGTCATTCCCAGCAACGAGAAGTGCGCAAGGGGATATAATCCTGCCATTTGTTGCTGGATATGTTCGGCTTGCCACAGGGCTAACCGGCTTTCACGAGTGGCGATGATGATTTCTGGAGAGGGCATGATGAAGAACACAATGAGTGCATCCGAGATGTGGAATTCTAGCATGAAGGATGCCTTGAACGGAGGTCGGACATGACTTCTTCCTCCAGTTTGGACAAGGACTTGCCTTTGCGCGACGATATTCGCTTTCTGGGCAGAATTCTGGGCGATACCTTGCGCCATCAGGAAGGCGAAGTCATTTTTCAGTTGATCGAGGGAATCCGCCAGACTGCCATTCGCTATCGTCGCACCGGAGACGACAGGGCGCGGATCCAACTGGAACACGGTCTGGATGGGTTGAGTCCGGAGGACACCATTGCAGTGGTGCGTGCTTTCAGTTATTTCTCTCATCTGTGCAATATTGCGGAAGACCTGCACCATAACCGGCGCCGCATGGCCTATTCCCAAGCCGGTGCTCCGCCTCGCGAGGGCAGCATCGCGTTGGCTTTGCAACGTCTCAAGCGGGCCAATGTAGATGCGGCCACGGTGAGAAGATTTTTTGAGCGGGCCATCATTTCCCCAGTCCTGACAGCGCATCCCACGGAAGTACAACGCAAGAGCGTGCTCGATTGCCATCTGTTGATCGCCAACCGGCTGGAAGAACGGACCCGCATCGCCCTGACTCCTGAAGAAAAGGAAGCCA
The DNA here is from genome assembly GCA_021828745.1 of Pseudomonadota bacterium. The sequence continues at coordinate 4,658 of JAJZDE010000041.1, read as the reverse complement.
ATGATACTGCCCTGCGCCGGGCGGTTTTGACCTTGTGGCAAACCAATGAATTGCGCACCTTCAAATTGCGCGTCCATGACGAAATCGAGAATGGATTGTCTTATTATCGTTACACTTTTCTGCGCGAGGTGCCGCGTCTCGAGTCCCAAGTGGCTGCGGCCCTGGAGAAAGATCCGGAATACGCCAGCATTGCTCGGGACTTTCCCTCCTTTTTGCGCATGGGTAGTTGGATTGGAGGGGACCGCGATGGAAATCCCTTCGTGACCGCAGAAGTCACCCAACATGCTATGTGTCGTCATAGCGCCGTGGTCATGGAGTTTTACCTGACCCAGTTGATGACCCTGCGCGGCGAGTTGTCTCTTTCCTTTCGTCTGGTTCAGGTGTCGCCGGAAGTCATGGCATTGGCCGAGCGTTCGCCGGAACGTACCGACAGTCGTCTCGAAGAACCCTATCGACGCGCCCTCACGCATATTCATGCGCGTCTGTTCCAGACCGCCTTGCGTCTGGGGTGTTTTAGTCAGAACGAAGAGGTGGACGAGGCAGATCCCTACGAGTCGGTGGAAGAATTTTCTGCGGATCTGGAACTGTTGAAAACTTCACTGGTGGGCCATGGTTCCGGTTTGCTGGCCGATGGGCGCCTGAGTTTGTTGATTCGCGCCATTTCGTCCTTCGGGTTTCATCTGGCCCCCCTGGATTTGCGCCAGCATTCCGAGTTTCATGCCCACACGGTGGCAGAATTGTTGACTCAGGGAGGCGTGGGGGTGGACTATCTCGCGCTGAGCGAATCCGAACGGATGGATGTGCTGGTGCGCGAACTGGAAAGTCCCCGTCTGTTACGTTCCCACGTTTCCCGGTTTAGCGAAGCGGTGCAACGTGAACTGGATGTTTTTGACGTGACTCGAGAAATTCATCGTTCGCTCGGTCCGCAGGCCTTGCCCAACTACATCATCTCGAAAACCGACAGCGTCAGCGATTTGCTCGAGGTAGCCCTGATTCTCAAGGAAGCGGGCTTGCTGCTGCCCGGAGAGAACCCCCGATTGGGCATGAACATCATTCCGTTGTTTGAGACCATTTCCGATTTGCGCGGCTGTGGCGAGATCATGGAGCGGTTATTTTCCTTGCCCGTCTATCAGAAGTTGCTGGACAGTCGTCAGCGTACCCAGGAAGTCATGCTGGGATACTCCGACAGCAACAAGGATGGCGGATTTTTGACGGCCAACTGGGAACTCTACAAGGCAGAAAAGATTCTGGTGGAGATTTTTTCCCGTCATGAGATCGAGTTGCGTTTGTTCCATGGACGGGGTGGCTCGGTGGGACGCGGCGGCGGGCCCAGTTATTATGCGATTCTGGCGCAACCCGCCGACAGCGTGAATGCCCAGATCCGTGTGACGGAACAAGGTGAAGTCATTGCCAGCAAGTATTCTGATCCTGGCATCGGACGACGCAATCTTGAAACCCTGGTGGCAGCCACGCTGGAAGCCACCTTGCTGGATCGGGATCGAGACCTGCAAGGACGGGAGCAGTTCTATACGCTGATGGAAGAATTGTCAGTCTATGCCTTTGAACGCTATCGTGCCTTGGTGTATGAGACGCCGGGATTTGAAAGTTTTTTCCGGGAGGCGACACCCGTCAGTGAAATTGCCGAACTCAATATCGGCAGTCGTCCGGCAGCACGTCGTAAAACCCAGAGAATCGAGGATTTGCGCGCCATTCCCTGGGTATTCAGTTGGGCTCAGTCGCGCATGATCCTGCCGGGGTGGTATGGGTTTGGCAGTGCGGCGGCGCGTTTTTGTACGGCTCATGCTGAAGGGTGGGAGTACCTGCGCCGCATGTACCGTACCTGGCCATTCCTGCAGGCCCTGCTTTCCAACATGGACATGGTCCTGGCCAAGACCGATCTGGTCATTGCCCAACGCTACGCCCGCCTGGTCAGTGACGAAGCATTGCGCGAGGCAGTTTTCCACGAGATTCGTACGGAGTTTGAATTGACGACCCATGCTTTGCGCGAAATCACCGGGCAGAAAGAGTTCCTGGAGTCGAATCCAACACTGGCCCGGAGTATTCGCGAACGACGCCCCTACATGGATCCGCTCAACCACCTTCAAGTAGATCTGCTGCGTTCTTTCCGTGCGGGAGAGGAAGGAGAAGACGTGAAACGCGCCATTTATTTGACCATCAATGGGGTGGCGGCAGGATTGCGTAACAGTGGTTGATACATCCGTACGCGGCGATTCACTCGCCATTGCCGTGTTGACGGGGGGCGTGAGCGCCGAACGCGATATTGCCATTGCCAGCGCCGTGCAGGTGGTGGAAGCATTGCGGCGCCGGGGGCAGTGGGTCCGGGTGGTGGACACGGCTCAGGGTTGGCTGACGCCGGCGCAAGAAAGGGAATTATTGGCTCAACGGGTCGGTACCCGTCACTCCGGGGAACGGGCGCTGTCGCGAGGTATCCCTTCCTGGCTGACACTGCCGGAGGATTTTTTTCCGGATCTGTGGTTTTTGGCGCTTCACGGGGGCGCTGGGGAGGACGGGCGGATCCAGGGGTTACTGGAAATGACCGGTATTCCTTATACCGGCAGCGGCGTGTTGGGGAGTGCACTGGCCATGGACAAGGACGTGAGTAAGCGCTTGCTTCGGGAAGCTGGAGTCCCTACGCCGGACTGGTTGATGGCACCTGTGGCGCCTGAGGAGATCGAAGGGGTGCTGGGCTGGCCGGTCGTGGTCAAACCCAGCAAGCAAGGTTCGACGGTGGGCCTGTCGGTCGTATACACGCCGGAAGAATTGCCAGGAGCATTGGCGCTGGCATTTCAGCATGACGACGAAGTCATGGTGGAACGTTTCGTTCCAGGGCGTGAGTTGACCGGACCGGTGTTGGGCTGTCAGGCGTTGACGGTGGGAGAGATCGTCCTGCAAAAGGGAAACATTTTCGACTACGAGGCCAAGTACCAGCCGGGAGGCGCACGGGAAGTTTTTCCTGCCGACCTCTCGCCAGCCCAGACGTCCGAGGTCCAGCGCCTGTCTCTTCTGGCCCACCGCACACTCAAGTTACAGGGTTACAGTCGAGCAGACTTCCGTCTCGATGCGGAGGGGCGGTTATGGTGTCTGGAAGTCAATACCCTGCCGGGTCTGACTGCGATGAGTCTGGTTCCGCAGGCAGCGGCGGCACAGGGAATTTCCTTCGACAGCCTGGTGGATCAACTCTGTCAGCAGGCGCTTTCCAGGGCCTCGATGACTCGCAGTGCACCGTCAAAGCCGGTTTGATCCCGGATTTCACGGAAGCAGGTGGGACTGGTGAGATTGATTTCAGTCAGGTGGGTACCGATGATGTCGAGACCCGCCAATAATACGCCGGCTTTGCGCAGAAAGGGTCCCACTTCTTCGGCAATGCGCTGATCCGAGGGGTCGAGCGGCCGGGCTATTCCCCGTCCGCCCGCCGCCAGATTGCCCCGGGTTTCTCCCTGGGCGGGCAGACGGGCAAGGCAATAGGGCAAGGGTTCCCCCTGCACCATCAGGACGCGCTTGTCCCCTTCCTGAATGGCGGGAAGAAATTGTTGGGCCATGATGGTGCGCGTTTCGTTGCGGGTCAGGGTTTCCAGAATGACGGCCACATTGGGGTCCTGCTCTTTCACACGGAAGATCTCGCGTCCGCCCATACCGTCCAGGGGTTTCAGGATGATGTCCCGGTGGCGTTTCAAGAAGGTCCGAAAAGCGTCCTGGGTGCGGGCCACCAGTGTGGGGGGGCAGAGATGGGGAAAAAGAGCAGTGGCCAACTTCTCGTTGTAATCGCGCAGGGCCTGAGGCCGGTTGAAAACCCGTGCGCCCTGCCCTTCCGCCATGTCCAGAAGATGGGTGGCAAAAAGGTATTCGGAATCCACCGGGGGATCCTTGCGCATCAGCACCGCAGAAAAATCGCACAGTTTACGGAAAGAAGCTGCGCCGTGCCGTGAGACCGGGATTCCTTGAGAGGCCACATAGTCAAGGGGAAGGGTCCAACCCTGGACCCAACCCTGATCGAGTTGCAGTCCGGTGGGTTCGATGGCAAAGAGGCGGTGTCCCCGTTGGTCGGCGGCACGCATGATTTCAATGCTCGAATCCTTCTCGGGCTTGAGTTGTTCCAGGGGGTCGATGAGAAAGGCCAGATCCATGGGGCAAGGTCCGTGGGTGAAGTCAGGAGGAGAAGCGGGGCGCCATCATTTCCAACTCGCGCGCGGCAGCCAACAGTGCCAGACGGGCGACAACTCCATAGGTGTAGAAACGGTTGTGCGGGGCGTCCGGTTGATGGGTACAGTCCGCAGACATGGCTGGCGTCTGGAAGGCCAGGGGAACGAAATGGGCTCCAGGGGCATTGAGGTTTTCATCGATGCCCCGTTCGGTATGGACCCGATAAAATCCCCCCACCACGAAATGGTCTATCATGTAGACCACGGGTTCCGCAACGGCATCCTTGACGGTCTCGAAGGTAGGCACCCCTTCCTGCAGCAACACCTCATGGACTTCCTGGCCTTCCTTGATGACGGACATTTTGTTGCGTTGGCGACGATTGAGTTGATTCAATTCCTTGGGGTCCTTGATGGTCATGACTCCCATCCCATAGGTTCCCGCATCTGCCTTGAGAATCACGAAAGGATTTTCCTGGATGCCGTATTCCCGGTATTTCT
>JAJZDE010000040.1 GCA_021828745.1 Pseudomonadota bacterium | reverse complement strand
CTTCGGATGCGCCTCAAGGCCAAGAACAGCCCCTATTCCCCAAACCGGATGCTGGAAGTAGTGCGCGGTATTCAGCATCACCAGATCACGCTCCATCGCAAACAATCAGCCAAGGGGCTTACCACTCTGACCCCTGAACAAAAGGATTTATTCGATACGGTCAATCTGCCAAAACCCTCAAAAATCGCGTTGTAGTGACAATTTTTAACATGTGCATCGTTCAAATACAATCAGTTACGCAAAAAAGTGTCGAACTCGGGGGGCCCCCTGCTAACGACTTTTCGAGGATGATCCGTGTTGCCCTGTCTTCACTGCTGGAAGTCTACCGTACTATCGCTCAGACCCGTCAAATTCATGTCGATTTGGTCTCAAGTGAAAATTCTTCTATAACGAACATGGATTCAGGGATTAGTACATGGAAAGTATAAAAAAATGCGACTCCTGAAGGCCCAGAAACCGCATTCTTTTAGTTGTTCATCAAACGGCCATCAAAAGTGGTAACCAATGTTGACAGTCCAAACATCTCCACGAGATGAATAAGATGAATCTCCCACGCTATAACTATCGAGGTCTAATCTCCCAAACAAATTACTGTTGAAATAGTATTGCGCTCCAATACCATATGTTGCGGCTGTTAGTGTTCCATTTACAGATGCAGAACCGCCTGCGTAATTAACTGAGGCCGACTCAGTTATACTTGTCACCCCAAATTTACCAAGAAGACTAAAGTTATTAGTCAAAGGAATAAATCCTACAGCCGCAATTTCCGCTCCACTAATATTTCCAGAAACATTAAGTGGGCTTGCCAAATTCCCACCGCCAGCAGAATAGTTGGTCCCTCCAGAACCAATATAACCACCTTCAACAGCCACAAATTTATTAAACTGGTAGCCTAAGTCTAAGTTATAGAATGTTCCTTTGGTATAACTAGAAGAAAATCCTCTGGCACCATTTCCATACAATGAATTATCTAAAGTAGATTGACCATTGTTGCTTGTTGATTGACCTAATCCACCAAGCACATACCATCCTTGATCCGCAGCCATTGCGCTTGAAGCAGAAAATGTGCTAGCAATTGATAAAATAATCAGGTTTTTTTTCATAGAAAACTCCCCATTCAAATTTTTTATTAGTAATTAATATGGTTTTTTGGCGGATTCAAGTTCGAAGTGCGACACATGATGGTGTCTTTTCACAGAATACTTCAAGTGTATTCTGAAGACAAGGGCTTTTTTGGGGCGGTTGGAATGTTCTCAATATTTGAAGCCCTAGTCCAAGATCGCTTGGGGTGCTCTAATGGACTAAAAGAGGCCGCAGAGATCCTGAACTCTAAGGGTGACGAAAATATCAAGGAGCGATTCTCAAATCTGCGGCTCGCAATCAATGTTCTCAAACATGGGAAAGGAGAAAGTTATAGGAAATTGCTCAATAGATCGACGGCCTTACCGTTTAAAATCAAGCAGCCCAACGAAAACTTTTTCAATGAAGGAGATGTATCGGAGGTTTCGACGCTCATTGAGGTTGACGATGACTTCGTGATGAACTGTGCCAAGACCATACGGGATGTCTCCGATGTGATACATCGGGCGCGACCTAAATTCATCGCATGATAATCAGCGGCCTTTGCAGTTACTACTTTTTGCTCCGGCCCAGCGGTTGTTGGCCGGTTCACTGGGCGTTGAGTCTGTAGCAAAGCCCATCCCAGGCGATTCAAAAATTGAACGACCGAATTCACCATCTTGCAGACGGACGATTTGATTCATGACCATCCGTTTCAAGCACATTGCCGTCATTGGCCATTCCTGACATTGGGGTTATGGAGTAGGATGGCTGCTTTGTATTTTTCGAGGTGTCGCCTTGCGGCACCAGCGCCTTGCGTGCCCAAGGGCACCCTGCTAACGACTTTTCGAGGATGATCCGTGTCTGCCCTGTCTTCCCTGCTGGATGCCTACCGCACCATTGCCCAGACCCAGCGTGAGAAGGGTACCTACTTTGAAGACCTGATCGTCTGTTACCTCAAGAACGAACCCAAGTACCGCGATCTCTACGAAAATGTCTGGACCTATGCGGACTGGGCACGCTTGCAGGGGATCAACGCGCAGGATGCCGGAATCGATCTGGTGGCCAGGGTTCGCGGGACAGGGGAGTTTCACGCCATCCAGTGCAAACTCTACGCCGCAGATCATCTCCTGAGAAGGGACGACATTGACCGCTTCATCACGGCTTCAGGTAAAACAGCATTTACCCACCGTCTGCTATTCAGCACCTGTTTGCAATGGACACAACACGCTGAAGAAGCTATCGAGAATCAAACCATTCCCGTCAGCCGGGTTGATCTGTATGACTTGGAAACCAGCGTCATTGACTGGTCACGGTATCAACCCAACCAGTCTGCTCCACTGCGCCATAAAAAATCCCTGATGCCCCACCAGAAGGGTGCGGTGCGTGCCGTTCTGGCAGGACTGCAAACAGCCGACCGGGGTAAACTCATCATGGCCTGCGGGACGGGCAAGACATTTACCAGCCTCAAGATTGCCGAATCCCTGGCCGGTTCAGGAAGTCAGGTTCTGTTTCTGGTGCCCAGCCTTGCCCTGCTGTCACAAAGCCTGACGGAGTGGACGCAGGAGGCGGATGTCACCATTCACGGCTTTGCGGTCTGCTCCGATTCGGATGTGGGCAAGAAGGGCAAACGCAAGGAAGAAGACCGTGTGGAAACCCTGGTTCACGAATTGCGCTACCCCGCCACCACGAATGCCGCCAAACTGGCCGCTGCCGTGGCCAAGCGCCGGGGTGATGAGGGCATGACGGTGATCTTCAGCACCTACCACTCCATCGAGGTCATTCACCAGGCTCAGGAACAGCACGGATTGCCTTCGTTTGACCTGATCGTATGCGACGAAGCCCACCGCACCACGGGGGCCACCTTTGACGATGACGAAAGCGCCTTTGTCCGGGTTCACCGGCAAGACTGCATCACCGCCGCCAAACGGCTGTACATGACCGCCACCCCGCGAGTCTATGGCACCAGCGCCAAGGCCAGGGCTGAAACGGACAATGTGGTTCTCTGCTCCATGGACGACGAGGCGCTGTACGGCAAGGATCTGCACATCATTACTTTCTCCACCGCCGTTCAACTGGGGTTGCTGGTGGATTACAAGGTCATCGTGCTGGCCGTGGAAGAAGCCCATGTCAGTCGTCGCCTGCAAGACCTGCTCAAGGATGAGAACAACCAACTCAAGGTGGATGACGCGGCCCGTATCGTCGGATGCTGGAAGGCATTGGCCAAACAGGGGTTGACTGAGGCCGACCTGTCACCGATGCGTCGTGCCGTGGCTTTTTGCCAGGTCATCGAGCGCGTCAAGGATGGCAAAACCCACAAGGTCAGTTCCAGGCAGATTGCCGACATGTTCAAGTTGGTCGTGGAAGCCTATCAGGAGCAGGAGGAATTCGAGACAGAGGCACGGCTGATCTGCGAGGCCGAGCATGTGGATGGGGCCATGAATGCCAGCCAGAAGGAAGCCAAACTGGTTTGGCTCAAGGAACCCTCGCCTGACAACACCTGCCGAATCTTGAGCAATGTGCGCTGTCTCTCCGAAGGAGTGGATGTCCCGGCACTGGATGCCGTGCTGTTCCTCACCCCGCGCAATTCCCAGGTGGATGTAGTGCAATCTGTGGGTCGGGTCATGCGTAACGCTCCCGGCAAGCAACTGGGCTATGTCATCCTGCCTGTAGTCATTCCCGTAGGCAAGGAGCCCCACGAAGCCCTGAACGACAACAAGACCTATGCCGTGGTGTGGCAGGTCTTGCAGGCCCTGCGCTCCCACGATGACCGTTTTGATGCCATGGTCAACAAACTGGAGTTGGCCGGGCATGACCCGAGCAAGATGGAAGTCATCGCCATCACCGACAAAATCCAGAAAAAATCCACCAAACCAAAAGACAAAGGCGAGTACAAACGCGGCCCGTCCGGGCGAGGCAGTCACGGCATCGGTGAACCCGCACCCATGACTTATCCGGTGCAACAGGATTTGCAGTTCGAGATCGGCGAGATTGAACGGGCCATCTATGCCAAGTTGGTTCAGAAGGTGGGCAACCGCCATCACTGGGAGGACTGGGCCAATGACATTGCCAAGATAGCCAACACCCACATCGACCGTATCCGGGGGATTCTGGAGAACCCGGACAACACCGGGGAGCAAAGCGCATTCACCGCCTTTGCCACCGACCTGCGCCATAACCTCAACGACAGTATCGGTGATGACGAGATCATCGAAATGCTGGCCCAGCACCTCATCACCAAGCCGGTCTTTGATGCCTTGTTCGAGGGCTACAGTTTTGCCCAGCACAATCCTATCTCTCAGGCCATGCAGTCCGTGGTGGACATCCTGGAGTCCCACCAGATCGGCAAGGAAGCCGACACCCTGCAAGCCTTCTATGACAGCGTGAAATTCCGGGCAGCGGGTATCGACAACGCAGCGGGCAAACAGAAAATCGTGGTGGAACTCTACGACAAGTTTTTTAGGAACGCCTTTCCCAAGATGTCCGAACGGTTAGGAATCGTTTATACCCCGGTGGAAGTGGTGGACTTCATCATCCACAGCGTTAACCACCTGCTGCAAACCGAATTCAATCAAACCCTGGGAAGCCAGGGGGTGCATATCCTGGACCCCTTCACCGGAACCGGCACCTTCATTACCCGTTTGCTCCAGAGTGGTCTGATCACCCCGGAAGAATTGCCTTACAAATACCGAAACGAAATCCACGCCAACGAGATTGTCCTGTTGGCCTATTACATTGCCGCCATCAACATCGAGGCCACCTACCACGGCATCCTGCAAGGCAACTATCAACCCTTCGAGGGCATTTGTCTGACCGATACCTTCCAACTCTATGAGAAGGAAGATCTGGGGGATGCCATGCTGGTCAAGAACAACAACCGCAGGCGACGCCAGAAGGAACTGGATATCCGGGTCATCATGGGTAACCCGCCGTATTCCGCTGGGCAGGGCAGTGCCAACGACAACAATCAGAACATCGCCTACCCCCACCTGGATGATCGCATCCGGTTGACCTATGCGGACCGTTCCACCGCGACCAACAAGAATGCGCTCTATGACAGTTACATCCGGGCGATTCGCTGGGCCAGTGACCGGATTGGGGATAGCGGGGTGGTTGGGTTTGTAACGAACGCTGGATACTTGGACTCCAACTCAGCGGATGGCTTGAGGAAATGTCTGGCCGAGGAGTTTTCGAGCATCTATGTGTTTCATTTGAGGGGGAATGCACGAACAGCAGGAGAATTACGGCGCAAGGAAAAAGACAATATTTTTGGTATAGGGAGCCGTGCGCCCATTGCTATCTCATTGTTGGTCAAGAATCCAGCCAACGAACAGCATGGCCAGATATATTTCCATGACATAGGGGACTACCTGACCCGCGAGGAAAAACTGGGCAAACTCATCGAGTTTGGCAGCATTGAAGGGATCACCGGACAGGCACTCTGGCAATCCGTTACCCCGGACCAGCATGGCGACTGGTTGAACCAGCGCGACGATGGTTTCCAGCAGTACATCGTCATGGGAGACAAGTCAGGGACGGAATCCCTGAAGTTGTTTGAGAATTATTCGGCTGGAGTAAAAACCCAACGAGATGCGTGGTGCTATAACAGTTCCCGCATCCATGTCGAAGCCAACATGAAGCGCATGATCGACTTCTACAATGCGGAAGTGGATCGGTTCGACAAAGCCCATCCCGGACTGGACAGGAATGCGCGTGAAAGCAAGGTGGATGGGTTCATCAACAGCGACCCCGCAAGGATTAGTTGGACCCGTGCCTTGAAGCAGGATCTGGTCAAGGGAAAACGGTATTCCTACGATGAAAACGCCTTGATACAGAGCCTGTATCGACCTTTCACCAAGCAGTGGCTGTACTTCAATCGTCGCTTCAATGAAATGGTGTACCAGATGCCTCGGATTTTTCCGGACAGCACTGCGAAGAATTTGGTGATTGCAACTACCGCCATTGGCTCAAGAAACGGGTTTTCATGCTTTATCAGTAACTCAATTATCGACCTCAATTGTATGGAGGCGGGAGCGCAATGCTTCCCGTTGTACCTGTACTACGAGGATGAACAGGCCGAGGAACCGGTCGAGTCCCGGATGGATAGCCTGTTTGGAGAGTCACCTCAGCCTGTGGCTCGTTCCCGTACCCGACGCTACGCACTGACCGATGAAGGACTGGCGCATTTTGAGACGGCGTATCCGGGGGAGGTCATTTCCAAGGAGGATGTGTTCTACTACCTCTACGGTCTGCTCCACTCACCCGACTACCGGGCCAAGTACGCCGATAATCTGGCCAAAGAACTGCCACGGATTCCTTGCGTGCCGGGAGTTGATCGGTTCTGGGCCTTTTGCCAGGCGGGGCGTGATCTGGCCGGGTTGCACCTGAACTACGAAACCATCGAGCCCTATCCGCTGACCTTTACCGTTCACGGTGATCCCAAACTGACCGATGCCGATTATCGGGTGGAGAAGATGCGCTATGGCAAAATCGGCAAGGACAAGGATCTGACCACAATTCATTACAATGACCGGATCACGGTTTCAGGGATACCGCTGGAAGCCTATGAGTACATCGTCAACGGAAAACCCGGGTTGGACTGGGTGGTGGAGCGTCAGTGTGTCAAAACGGACAAGGACAGCGGAATTGTGTCCGATGCCAACGACTGGGCTATGGACACCATGAACGACCCCAAATATCCGCTGGACCTGATCGGCAAAGTGGTGGCTGTGGCGCTGGGTACCCGAAAAATTGTGTGCAGTCTTGCGTGAGAAAATAGAATATCTTGGTAATGTTGGATGGTGAAATTTGAGCGTATTTTTTGTAAGCGGTGTTTTCTGGGTTAAACACCTGCCAGAATCAATGCAGATGCAAATGATGATCAGGATGTAATGGGGAGTGAGATTTGGCAGATCTCAAAGCAAACAGTAACGCTGCCACTGCATACACCAAGATGGCTCCCATTCCTAAAAATACTGCGGTTTCCATGCTCATGATTCATCCTCAATGGCCAGAATAAGATTGGCGACGATCTGGCAGGAAATCCACCAGAAAAGGCGCCCAAGAACACCACGGGTGATGCCTCATGCCGCAGGTCGTGCCATGTGAAGTCACCAATGCTGGCACGTTTACAAGCCGCTATGAAGGCATGGTAGAGGGTCATTCTTTCTACTGGAAATACCACACCTCGGCGGACGCTAACTGGCAACCCCTCCAGCACTTCAATGGCTGCACGAGATAAAGGAACTGCACGGGGTTCCGAAGTTTTTAATTTATCGGGGTCGAGCAACAATGCCAAGCGACGGTCCCAGTCTACCATCTCCCGCCCATTTCGACAAAATTGGCGTGCCCCGTCTCTCAGACCTCAACTCTTTGAACTGCCCGGTGCGGACCCGCATGCCGGGTGGTGTGGGAGGGGATTGGTCAGAATCCTGACTGCTCCTTATCCCGATTTTACCTTCCAACCAGAAAACCTCAATAATCATCGCGCTCGGCAGTAAGTCACCGCACCAGCCGTACCCGCTATTGCATATCATGAGCCACTTTCCCGAGACTGGCATTCAAGCCGATAGAGGAAGTCGAAAAAATTTGGCGCAGGATTCGGGGAGCGGATAAAATCGAACTATTGTTGAAGGGAATTCCCTTATAAGAATGGTGAACCGGCTCTGGAAGATCAGCCGGTCCGGCGGAAACTCGCCGCTTGACGCATCACACTGCAGAATGGTCATACACTATGTGTGACTTCCCCTCGCAGAACAGCCGGTCTTGCCGGCAATCGATTCAATGGTCGACCTTTGAGAAGGATAATCTTGACGATGCTCCTCCATTCTACGCACGGCTCGCTTTTGTACTTCAGGGAAAAATATTTTTCGAGGCGTCTTTGCGCCATCCCTGCGAACTGCTTTTGGCATTGTTCCGGGCTCTGTTTTTTCGGAATTCGGTCTTCAAAAAATACGGGGAAATTTATAACCCGAGGATGGAAATGGCAAAAATACCCCATGGGTTTGTAGACTACGCAGGGTTAAGTTTTTAGGGCGATATCGGATGGCCAGTGGTTTTCTTCAAGATAATAATTATCTGCTCCGTTTGGTCACGGAAATGGCTGGTATTGCGGTATGGGAGTACGACTTCATTGCCGGTCATATGTTGCGTTCAAACAATCATGACAAACTTTATGGACTGACTTGGCAAACTGAATGGACCATTGACACGTTCCTCGATGCAACGCATCCCGATGATCGTACAAAAGGACAAGAATTCATCCAGCAGTCAATTTTGCCTGGAGGGCCGGATGACTATGCTTTTGACTTCCGAGTCATTTGGCCAGACGGCATTATCCATTGGCTATGGGTTCAAGGGCGCGTTGTCAGGCGCAATGAATCGGGGCAAGGCATTCTTGTTCGAGGTGTTCTGGTCGATATCACCACGCGCAAAGCCGCAGAAAACAGAATTCTGCGTATCAGCAATCTTTACAGGGCACTCAGCGAAATCAACCAGGCGATCGTCCGAATGGAAACCGAAGAAACCCTGTTTCCGCTCGTTTGCAGAATGGCCGTCGATTTCGGCGGGATGACTTTAGCCTCTATTAGACAGTTAAATCCTGAAACGAATCTACTTGATGCAGTGGAGAACTACGGAAGTGGCGCCGATTATCTGAAAAGTACCGTCATTTCTGCAAGCGATACCGTGCCGGAAGGCAGGGGACCTGCGGGTACGGCATTCCGCGATGGTCGAAATGTGATCATCAATCACTACTTGCAATGCGAAATGACCAAGCCGTGGCACGAACAGGCAAAGCGGTTTGGATGGGGGAGCAGCGGAACTTTCCCAATATTGCGTGGTGGTAAGCCCGTTGCGATTCTGGGTGTCTATCACAGCCATGAGGACGCTTTCGACAAGGAGGCCATCGATCTTCTGGACGAGATGATACGTGACATATCATTTTCCCTCGACAACTTCGATAGGGAAAGGGAGAACCAGCGGATCCGCAGCGACCTTCTTGCCAGCGAACGCCACTTCAGGGCGTATTTTGATCGTTCTATGGTAGGAATGGCTACGACTTCGCCCGCTACGGGCGCCTGGCTTGAGGTTAACGGTGCTCTGTGCAAGATGCTGGGCTATTCGAAAAATGAATTGATGCAAAAGACATGGGCTGATGTCACTCATCCCGATGATATTGAAGAAGGCCACAAGGCAATTCAGCGTATCCTGAAAGGAGAGAGCGACGATTTTGAATTGAACAAGCGCTATATCAGGAAGGATGGGAACATCATTCATGCTCATATTGCAAGCCGAGTGGTGCATGACGAAAATGGGGTAGTCGATTATCTGGTCACCATCGCAGACGACATTACCGAAATCAAGAATCATCAGAACCAACTGGAACACCTGATTCATCACGATCCGCTGACCGGGCTTCCGAACAGGGTGTTGCTCAACGACCGACTCGACATGGCGGTTGCGGGGGCAAAGCGGGTTGGAGGCAACATTGCCGTGTGTTTCATGGATCTCGATGGCTTCAAGCCCATCAATGACACCTACGGTCATGCGACGGGAGACAACCTGCTCATCGAAGTGGCAAGAAGGCTGACATTCGTCGCCCGTGCGACCGATACAGTGGCGCGCCTTGGTGGGGACGAGTTTATTTTGGTCCTGAACGGATTGTCTGGAGAAGATGAATGCAGACACCTACTGAACCGGATCATGGAGATTTTCAGTCTGCCATTTCAGATCGATAGGCATGAAGTCAGCATGTCATCGAGCATCGGCGTTGCGATGTATCCCGATCATGTCACCGACGGTTCGGGATTGCTTCGGCATGCTGATCAGGCCATGTATATCGCTAAACAGCAAGGACGGAACAGAATTCATTTCTTCGATGCGGTCAACGACCATCTTGCGCAGGTACGTTCGGAGGGTCTCTCAAGAATCGAAATGGCATTACAGAATGGTGAGTTGCTCCTCCACTACCAGCCAAAAATCAACATGAGGAACGGCGAAGTCATCAGCATGGAAGCCTTGATTCGTTGGCAACATCCCGAACGCGGGCTTCTGCCGCCTAGCGAGTTTCTGCCGCTCGTCGAAAACAGCGAATTCGAAATCAGGCTGTCCGAATGGGTGATCACGGAAGGCATGGCGCAGTTGGATGCTTGGCGGAAGTCGGGCATCAATATTTGGGTCAGCGTCAACTTGCCTGCCAAACATTTGCAGTCTAAAGGTTTTGTCGACTTTGTTTTGTCTGTCATGTCGCGGTATCCTGACTTGAAGGGACGCTCGATTACGTTCGAGATTCTGGAGACGGCCGCCCTCGGTGACATGGGGTTGGCCATCCGGAAGATGGAAGACTGCATCAAGCAGGGGATCTGTTTCTCGATAGACGACTTTGGAACGGGCTATGCTTCGCTTTCTTACTTGAGGCGGCTTCCTGCCAGTACCATCAAGATTGACCAATCATTCATTCGAGGCATGCTCGATGATGCCGATGATCTTTCCATTGTCAAGGGCGTGATCAGTTTGGCAGATGCATTCCAGAAGGAAGTAATTGCAGAAGGCGTAGAGACGATCGAACATGGTGTCAAATTGTTGGAGATGGGTTGCTATCTGGGTCAAGGCTACGCCATTTCCCATCCCATGAACGCCAAGGACGTCACAAACTGGATAAATGAATTCAAATTGCCTCAGGAATGGAAGAAGTCATTGGATTGAAGTTGTATCGCTAATTCGAAATGTGCATATCCAGTACTACGGCGTTTTTCAGGGTTTTTGGCGCGCGCAATATCTTCTTCTGCCTTGGTCGATGTCACGAAGAACTTCAGTCGCCTGGCGGCACCACTCCTGCGAACCGGCTTTTCGCCGGAATTCAAAGCCAAGGTTGGCCTGGAAGCGATACGCGGATTGAAGACGGTCAACGAGTTGGGACAGGAGTATGGAGTGCATCCGGTGCAGATTTCGCAGTGGAAGAAAGCCATAC
>JAJZDE010000039.1 GCA_021828745.1 Pseudomonadota bacterium | reverse complement strand
CGGGTCACAGCGGGGACAGGCCAGCACCTCGGATTTTTCGCCGGCGGCATTGCGCAGCACCGTGGACAAGGCGCTGGCCATTGCGCGTCATACGGCGCTGGATCCCTTTGCGGGTCTGGCCGATCCCGCCTTGTTGGCGCAGGCCCCCTGGCCCGATCTCGACCTGTTTTGCCCCTGGAATTTGAGCGTGGAACAGGGCATCGACTGGGCGCGTCGCTGCGAATCGGCGGCTCTCGCCCAGGACCGGCGTCTGAACAATTCGGACGGGGCCACGGTGCATACCCAGAATTCCCACTTTTTTTATGGCAATACCTTGGGGTTCATGGGGGGGTATGCCGGGTCCAGTCACAATCTGAGTTGTGCCGTCATTGCCGGCAAGGACCCGGACATGCAACGCGATTACTGGTACAGCACTTCGCGCCATCCGGACCAGTTGGAGTCACCGGAACAGGTGGGGCGACAGGCAGCAGAGCGCACGCTGCGCCGCCTCAAGGCCCACCGTCTGTCCACGCGGCAGGTGCCCGTGCTTTTCGAGGCTTCCCTGGCGGCCGGACTGATCGGACATTTCGTCGGGGCAGTGAGTGGCGGGTCGCTCTATCGGGGCACCAGTTTTTTGCCCGACAGTCTGGGACAAAGGGTCTTTGATGAGCGGTTTTCCCTGCATGAGGAACCCCATCTGCCGGGAGGGTTGGCCAGCGCGCCTTTTGATGATGAAGGGGTGGCGACGCATCCCCGTCCGGTGGTGAAAAATGGGGTAGTGGAAGGGTACTTTCTGGGCAGTTATTCCGCACGCAAGTTGGGCATGCGTTCCACCGCCAATGCGGGGGGGAGTCATAACCTGATCGCCACTCCTTTCGGAGGCGGCTTTGAGGACTTGCTACGGCAGATGGATCGGGGAGTGCTGGTGACCGAGTTGCTGGGGCACGGAGTGAATGGGGTGACCGGGGATTATTCGCGCGGCGCGGCGGGGTTCTGGGTGGAGCATGGCCAGATTCAGTATCCCGTGCACGAGATCACCGTGGCCGGGAACCTCAAGGAGATGTTCCGTGCGATTCAGGGGGTGGGAACCGATGTGCGGGTGCGCGGCTCCAAAATTTGCGGCTCCATCCTGGTGGGGGAAATGACCGTGGCAGGTGAATAGGGCAAGCTATGAAATGTCCCTTTTGCGGCGCCATGGATTCCCAGGTCATCGACTCGCGGATCACGGAAACTGGCGAGAGTATCCGTCGGCGGCGGCGTTGCATGGGGTGTAACCGGCGTTTCACTACCTATGAGACTCTGGATATTCGCCTTCCCCAATTAGTCAAATCCAATGGTCAGCGGGAGGAGTATTCGGCCGACAAGGTGCGGGTCAGTTTCATGCGTGCCCTGCATAAACGACCCGTTCCCGTGGAACGGGTCGATGCGGCCATCGAACGGATACGCCAGCATCTGCTGGCGCTGGGGGAGCGGGAGATCACTTCCCGCCAGATAGGGGAAATGGTGATGGAAGAGTTGCGCCACCTCGACAAGGTGGCTTATGTGCGCTTTGCCTCGGTGTATCGCAGTTTTCAGGATCTTGACGATTTTCGGGATGTGATTCGTGACCTTTGATCCTCTCGATGAACGGGCGTATTTCATGCGCCGGGCTCTGGAACTGGCGCGACGGGGGTGCTGGACTACGACGCCCAATCCACGGGTGGGTTGTGTCATCGTGCAAGCTGGCCGGATCGTCGGGGAAGGCTGGCATGAGTGGGCCGGAGAACCTCATGCCGAGGTCCATGCTTTGCGGGCGGCCGGGGAGCAGGCGCGAGGGGCCACAGCCTTTGTGACCCTTGAACCGTGCAGTCATACGGGACGCACCCCGCCCTGTGCCAATGCGCTTATCGAAGCGGGCATCGCACGTGTGGTGGTGGCCATGGAGGACCCCAATCCGCGCGTGGCCGGGCAAGGATTGGCCCGTTTGCGGGCGGCTGGCCTCGCCGTGGAACTCGGCGTGGAGGCACAGGCGGCGGCGGCCCTCAATCCCGGATTCATTTTGCGCATGACTGAGGGAAGGCCCTGGATTCGGGCCAAGTTGGCCCTCAGCCTGGATGGCAGGAGTGCGCTCGGGAACGGGATCAGTCAATGGATTACGGGGTCGGAGGCGCGTGCCGAAGGGCATCGCTGGCGGGCGTGTTCCTGTGCAGTGGCAACCGGTGGAGGGACGGTCCGGCAGGATGACCCGGCGTTGACGGTGCGGGCCGTGGAGACGGCACGCCAACCCCGCCGTCTGGTACTGGATCCCCGCCTGGAAACTCCCTCCACGGCCAGGGTATTGAAGGAAGGAGGACAGACCGGATTTTACTGTGCCGACCCGCCCCCGCCTGAACGGCGGCTGGCCATCGAGGCTGCGGGGGGAGAAGTGGTCCCTTTGCCCGTGTTGAGCACGGGGCGAGTGGATTTATGGGCACTGGTACGAGCATGGGGTCGATTGGAGTTGAACGAGGTGTTGCTGGAAGCCGGCCCGCGTTTGACGGGCGCCTTGCTGGAAGCCGGGTTGGTGGATGAGGTGCTGATTTTTCAGGCCCCTCTCTTGCTTGGCGAGGGGGCCCTGGGGGCGGTGTGCTGGTCCCGGCCATTGAGCTCCTTGAGCCAGGGAAAGGGGTTGGAGGTCGAGGAGCGACGCATTCTTGGGCGGGATTGGTTGATTCGGGCACGGGTACGAGGGAATGGGACATGTTTACCGGAATAGTGCAGGCGGTAGGGCGGATCGTGAGTATGGAACCCCTGGCGGAGGGGATACGGATGACGTTTGATACGGCGACCTTGTCCCTGGAGGGGGTTGATCTGGGCGGGTCCATCGCAGTCAATGGCGTTTGCCTGACTGTGATTGCCCTGGGCGCGCAGTCCTTTTCGGCAGAGGTCTCGCGGGTGACGCTGGAGGGAACGACCGGGTGGGTGTTGGGACGACGCATCAATCTGGAGCGTGCCTTGCGTTTGAGCGATGCGTTGGGCGGGCATCTGGTCACCGGGCATGTGGATGGGGTGGGTCGGGTGCGCAGTTTCACCCCCTGCGGGGAGAGCATGACCTTGCAGGTGGAGGCTCCAGGCGATTTGCCGCGTTACATCGCGACCAAGGGATCGGTGACGGTACAGGGCGTGAGTCTGACGGTGAATGCGGTGGAGGGGGCGCTTTTTACGGTCAATCTGATCCCCCATACCCAGCAGGTCACGACCTTGGGTGCCTTGGTGGAAGGCGACGGGGTGAATCTCGAAGTGGATCTGCTGGCACGCTATGCCGAACGCGCGCGGCAATGGTCCGGTGACCAGGGAACGGAAATGCCCCCCTTGGAGTAGAATGCGGGGTTTGGAAGGAGAAAGTTTGATGACACAGGGGACGGGAGTCCTGGCATCCACGGAGGTATTGATCGCCGAGGTGCAGGCGGGGCGCATGGTCATTCTGGTGGATGACGAGGACCGGGAAAACGAAGGCGACCTGGTGCTGGCGGCAGATCATGTCACCCCGGAAGCCATCAACTTCATGGCGCGCTATGGGCGTGGGCTGATTTGTCTG
Organism: Pseudomonadota bacterium; assembly: GCA_021828745.1. The sequence continues at coordinate 7,600 of JAJZDE010000039.1, read as the reverse complement.
ACCTTGACGGAAGCCCGTTGCCAACAACTGAATTTGCCGCTCATGGTGACGGATAACCGTTCTCCGCTCACGACCAATTTCACCGTGTCCATCGAGGCGGCACGGGGGGTGACCACGGGAATTTCGGCCGCTGATCGGGCGCGCACGGTACAGGCCGCAGTGGCCCGCTTTGCCCGCCCGGCCGATGTGGTGCAGCCAGGGCACATCTTTCCGCTGATGGCGCGGCGGGGGGGGGTGCTGATACGCGCCGGGCATACCGAGGCAGGCTGTGATTTGGCCCAGTTGGCCGGCCTGGAGCCTGCGGCGGTGATCTGTGAGATCCTCAAGGAGGACGGCGAGATGGCGCGTCTTCCCGACCTCCTTCCCTTTGCCTATGAGCATGGCTTGAAAGTGGGGTCGATTGCCGACCTGATCCGTTACCGCAGCCATACCGAATGTCTGGTGGAACGGGCAGCGTCACGGCCCTTGGTGACCCCTCATGGGACTTTTGAGGTGGTGGCATTTTATGATGTGGTGGGTCATCGTACCCACCTGGCCCTGGTGTACGGGCAGATCGAAGCGGAACGGGAGACGCTGGTGCGCGTGCATGAGCCCTTTTCCGTGACGGATGTCCTGGATGATGGAGTAGGGCGACATTCTTTTGGCCTTCAGGGAGCCATGCAAAAAATCGTTGCGGCGGGGAGCGGCGTGATCGTTCTGTTGCACGGAGAGGATCGGGCTCAGGACCTGATCGCCTGGGCCACGGCCGAGGTCATGCCGGTGGCCCCTGCCGGAAGGAAATGGGATTCGCGCCTGCATGGGGTAGGGGCACAGATTTTACGGGCAGTGGGGGTGGGGCGCATGAAAGTGCTGTCCCGCCGCCGCAAGATGCCCAGCATGGCAGGTTTTGGACTGGAGATCACTGGATATGTCACACCCGAGGAATAGACCCTGGAACACCAGCATGGCGGATATCGCCTGTGATGGCAAGGGGTTGCGCATTGCCATCGTATTGGCCCGCTTCAACGAGGCGATTGGCGAGCAACTGCTGGCGGCGACAGGCAGGGCGCTGATGGAGCGTGGCGTGGCCGAAGAAGATATTCCGGTATTGCGTGTGCCCGGTGCTCTGGAACTGCCCCTGACTCTCAAGGTCCTGGCAGAAACCGGGCGCTTCCAGGCATTGATTGCCTTGGGTTGCGTGGTACGCGGGGACACCTATCATTTCAAGATCGTGGCGGATGAATCGGCAGCCGGGATCACGGCGGTACAATTGGCAACGGGGGTTCCCATTGCCAATGGGGTACTGACCACGGAAAACGACGCACAGGCTTTTGCCCGGGCCGAGCATAAGGGACAGGACTGCGCCCTGGCGGCGATCGAAATGGTGCGCCTGCTCGAAGAAATCCGGCGGGGGGAACTATGAAATCGGCGCGCCGCCAGGCGCGCGAGCTGGTGGTGCAGGGGCTCTATGAGTGGCAACTGGCAGACTCTGGCCGGGCGGCCATCATCGATCATCTCGCCACTCAGCCACACTTCATGCGTGCGGATCGGGGGTTTCTCGAACAGTTGCTGGAAGGGGTGATGACGGAGCGGGAATCCCTGGATCAGCGGTTGAGTCTGCTGATCGACCGTCCCTTGACGCAGGTCAGTCCGGTGGAGCGCGCCATTCTGTGGCTGGCCAGTTATGAACTGGCCCATTTTCCTGAAACGCCTTTTCGCGTCATTTTGAATGAGGCCATCGATTTGGCCAAACGTTTTGGGGGCACGGACGGACATAAATACATCAACGGCGTGCTGGACCGTCTGGTAGTGCGGGAACGCCCGGAAGAACGACAGCGTCCGGTGGCGCGCCAGGAAATTTCCTGAGAGACTGTGTGACGAGATGACGGGCGAGTTTGCGCTGATCCGGCGTTATTTCCATCCTCCTACCCGGCATACGTTGTTGGCGGGTGGGGATGATGCCGCCTTGATCGTACCGCGGACATCGCATGAATTGGCACTGTCCACCGACCTGTTGGTGGGCGGTCAGCACTTTTTTCCGGATATGGACCCCCGCCGCCTGGGGCAAAAAGCCGCTGCCGCGAACCTGTCGGATATGGCCGCTATGGGAGCGACGCCGCGCTGGGTCTTGCTGGGGTTGACCCTGCCGCTTCCCCTTCAGGAATCCTGGGTGGCAGCGTTCAGTCAGGGTTTTCGAGCGGCTCTGGAGGCCCATGACGTGGACTGGGTAGGGGGGGATACCACGGCAGGGCCTCTTGCCCTGGCGGTGACGATCATCGGTGAAGTCCCTGAGGGTCAGGCGTTGCGGCGCAGCGGTGCCCATGCGGGAGAGGATATCTGGGTGTCGGGTACCCTGGGAGATGCGGCCCTGGGTCTGGACTGGCGTCTGGGACGCTGCCCGGACCTTACGCCTGCGGCCCGTGACTTTGCCTTGGAGCGCTTTGAATGTCCTACCCCACGGGTCGCCCTGGGGCAATCCTTGCGCGCTCTGGCCAGCGCCGCCATCGATATCTCCGATGGCTTGCTGGCTGATCTGGGGCATCTTTTAACCGCATCAGGAGTGGGCGCCCAACTGGAGATGGCGCGTATACCGGCGTCTGCGGCTCAGCCGTCAGGGTCCGCCGATCCGGATTGGCAGCGCCGGGTTTTGCAGGGTGGAGAAGACTACGAATTATGTTTCACTGCACCCTCTGCCCGGCGTTCTGAACTGGATGCGCTGGGGCGCGACGGGAAGGTTGCCCTGACCCGCATCGGACGGGTGACCGCCGCCCCGGACGAACGTTGTGTGCAGGATGAGGCGGGGCTGGCCGTGGCGGTCTCCTGGCGGGGATATGATCATTTTGCAGAGGTGCCATGAGGCGTGCCACGGCCAGTTTCATGAGGGAGAGTCCACTCCACTGGGTGGCTCTGGGCGGAGGGGCGGGGTTGTCGCCCTGGGCGCCGGGAACGGTGGGGAGTCTGCTCGGTTTTCCGCTCTTTTTTTTGCTGCGTCTCTTGCCCTGGGGCGTACAATGGGCGCTGCTGGCGGGCTTGTTCGCATTCGGCATATGGGCCTGCGGTGCGACGGCGCGGGCGCTGGAAGATGAGGACCCCAAGGCGGTGGTCTGGGATGAGGTGGTGGCCTGCGCCGGCGTACTCCTGCTGGCCCCGGCCACGGGGCTTGGATGGCTGCTGGGGTTTGGATTGTTCCGTCTGTTCGATATCTGGAAGCCTTTTCCGATTGGTTGGGTCGATCGACGGATCAAGGGGGGGCTGGGCATCATGCTGGACGATGCTCTGGCGGCCATTCTGGTGATGTGGATACTCTGGCATGTGAGGGGGGTATGGCATGGGCACTTGTGAAGGGGATCCCGGGATGACGGGCGCGCTTCGGGAAGAGGCGGACAAGGATCTGGCCCTGGCTCGACAGGTGGGAGAGGTTCTGAGTCAACGGGGCTGGACCCTGGCTACGGCCGAGTCTTGCACCGGTGGAGGGATGGCCGCTCTGGTCACGGAAATTCCGGGGTGTTCCCACTGGTTCGACCGCGCCTGGGTGACCTACAGCAACCACAGCAAGGTGACCTTGCTCGGAGTGCCCGAGGCACTCATAGAAGCCTTTGGCGCGGTTAGTGAACCGGTGGTTTGCGCCATGGTGGAAGGCGCTCTGAAATTCAGCCGCGCGGACATTGTGGTGGCCGTGAGCGGTGTGGCCGGACCGGGAGGGGGAACGGCGCACAAACCCGTCGGAACCGTTTGTTTGGCCTGGGGGGAGCGGCAGGGAGGGGTTCGGACGGATACTTTCTGGTTTCCCGGGGACCGGCAGGCCATTCGCGCCGCAGCGATCGCACGGGGTTTGCTGGGCGTATGGGAATGGGCGAGCAAACCAGCGCTCGCATGAACGGCGGAAACCCCTTGACGACCGGGGGTAACTGTATATAATTACAGTCTTTGACCCTGTGTTGAATGAACGTCACAGAATCCGTTTGTTGCACGGAATATCGTCCGGGAATGCGCCTAGAGTGAGTGCTTGGACATCATGACAGAGTGAGGAAGATGCATGGAAGAGCATAAGAGCAAAGCGTTGGCCGCTGCGTTATCCCAGATCGAAAAGCAGTTCGGCAAAGGGGCTGTGATGCGTCTGGGGGCAGGGGGCGTCGAAAATGACATAGAAGTGGTTTCCACCGGCTCGCTCGGGCTCGATATGGCCTTGGGAGTCGGGGGCCTGCCACGGGGTCGGATCGTGGAGATTTACGGGCCCGAATCCTCGGGTAAAACCACGCTGACCTTGCAGGTCATTGCCGAAATGCAGAAAAAAGGGGGGGTGGCTGCATTTATCGATGCCGAGCATGCCCTGGATCCGGTCTATGCCCAGAAGTTGGGAGTCAATGTGGCTGATCTGCTCATTTCCCAGCCGGATACGGGCGAACAGGCCCTCGAAATCGCAGATATGCTCGTGCGTTCCGGGTCCGTGGATATCGTGGTGGTGGATTCGGTCGCAGCCTTGACCCCTCGTGCGGAAATTGAAGGCGAGATGGGCGATTCCCATGTGGGTCTGCATGCCCGTCTCATGTCCCAGGCCCTGCGCAAGTTGACCGGCAATATCAAACGGTCCAATTCCATGGTCGTTTTCATCAACCAGATCCGTCTCAAGATCGGCGTCATGTTTGGCAATCCGGAAACCACCACGGGGGGGAATGCGCTCAAGTTTTATGCGTCCGTACGACTGGATATCCGGCGCGTGGGCTCCATCAAGAGGGGGGATGAGATCATTGGCAGCGAGACGCGGGTCAAGGTGGTCAAGAACAAGGTGGCCCCTCCGTTCAAAGTGGCAGATTTCGATATCCTGTATGGGGAAGGGATTTCACGGGAGGGAGAAATCATCGAATTGGGGGTCATGGCCAAGGTGATCGAAAAATCCGGGTCCTGGTATGCCTATCAAGGCGAAAAGATCGGGCAAGGCAAGGACAATACGCGCGTATACCTGCGCGAGCACCCTGCGCTGGCCCAGGAGATCGAGGACCGTATCCGTTCTGCCAGTGGGTTGGAAATGCCCGTGGGGAAAACCGAGGAAGAGTGACAACGTTGTACGAACGAGCCCTGCGCCTCCTGGCGCGGCGCGAATATACCCGGTACGGACTGGCGCTGCGCCTGAAGCAGGACGCCGCCGCGTGTGTGGGTCTGGAGGCGTTGCTGGACCAGTTGGAGGACCAGGGGTATTTGTCAGATCAGCGGGCGGCGGAGGCTCTGCTGCGTAAACACGCAGAGCGCCATGGGGTGCTGCGTCTGCGCCAGGATTTTCAGCAACAAGGGGTTCCTGCGGCCATTGCTACGTCTTTGCTCGAGGTAGCTTACGCCCGTGAACTACAGGGGGCCCGCGCAGTATGGGCACGGAAATTCAGCCAGTTACCCTTAGCGGGAGAAGAGCGGGTCCGCCAGATGCGTTATCTGGCCAATCGTGGTTTTTCCCGTTCCACCATCGCCGCCATACTCGGCGGGGATACGGGGGAGGACGGAGAATGAAGGAGGGGGGTGGATGGAAAAATCACCGTGACCCGGAGCCCTCCTTGGGGCGAGGCTGCCGCCAAGCTCAGACGAGCCCGGTGGTGTTCTGCAATCCGCTGCACGATGGATAACCCCAGCCCGCTTCCCTGCTGGCCACTGCCGGGCAGGCGATAGAACCTCTCCATGACCCGCTGCATTTCTTCGGCGGGGATTCCCGGCCCGTCGTCCGCGACCTCCAGTTGAACTTCATGTGCGGCATTTTCTGATAATCGTAGAACCACCGTGCTGTGCGGAGGGCTGTAGCGGATGGCATTGTCCACCAGATTGCGCAGCAGGATGCTCAGATGGCCGCTTTGACCCAGGACGCGCAGAGCGGTCTCGCCCTCGAGGAGGAGTTTTATTTTTTTCAACTCGGCTTGACCCACCAAAAAAGCCAGAGACTCTGCCGCAAGCGGGTGAATCAGTATTAGATCATGACGCACCCCTGCTTCTTCCGGGTCGATGCGTGCCAGGGTGAGGAGTTGCTCGATCAGGTGGGTGGCCCGTTCTATCCCTTGCTGGACCTGGTGCAGGGCGTGCTGGCGGTCCTCTTCCATGATGGAACGAAGGGCGACCTGAGCCTGGGTGCGCAGAGCCGCCAGCGGCGTGCGTAATTCATGGGCGGCATCGGCAGTGAAGCGGCGTTCTGATTCGATGGAGTGGCGCAATCGCCCGAACAGGTCGTTGAGGGCCGTGGCCAACGGTTTGACTTCGAGGGGGATGGAAAGCAGGTCCAGGGGCTCGAGACGGTCGGCGGAGCGCTGGACCACTTCGCGTCGCAACTGACGCAAGGGGCGCAGTCCGGTATTGACCATGACCCAGATCATCAGAGGGACCAGGGGAATGGCAATGGCTACTGAGGGAAGCAACATGTTGAGGACGATCTGGCGGGCCAGTTGTTCCCGTCCGCGCATGGGTTCGGCAATCTGGATCATGAGTTCATGGGCAGAGTCCGATAGGACCAGTAAACGCCAACGATGGGTATTGATGGTGATCGTGGAATAACCCGGCTGGGTCGAAGCCCCCATCAGGGTGGCAGGGGCAGTGGCGGACCGCAAAATCAGGGTTTGATGGCTCCAGACCTGGTAGACCATGGCCTGCTCGTATTCATGGGTCACCGGGGATTCATCTTCGACCCCATGCTCGATGCGTTCCGTGAGGGTGCGTTGGGCGATGCCCAGCAGAACATGGGCGGATTCCGCCATTTGGGCATCAAAGAGAGAGTCCAGTTCCTGGCGTGCCGAGCGGTGGTCAAAAAACACCACGACGATCAGGACGAGGGACATGGCACCCAGCAATAACAGGAGCAGACGGCGGCGCAGGGAGTTCATGAGATACGCTGCGTGGGTTCGGGAGGATCAGGGTTTGTCGATGACATATCCGATGCCGCGCAGGGTTCGGATCAAGGTATTGCCCAATTTTTTGCGCAGGTGGTGAATATGAACCTCGATAGAATTGCTTTCCACTTCCTCGCCCCAGCCATAGAGGCGGCTTTCCAGTTGATCGCGGGTCTGAACCCGGCCAATGTTGAGCATGAGTTGGTGTAAAAGGGAAAATTCCCGTGCAGACAGTTCCACCAGCGTGTCATTTTTGAATACCTGATGGGCAGCCGGGTCGAGACTGATCTCCTTATGTGTGAGGAGGGGGGTGGCCAGCCCACTACCGCGGCGCGACAGAGCGCGCAGACGGGCGATCAGTTCGTCGAGGTCAAAGGGTTTGATCAGATAATCATCGGCCCCCGCATCCAGTCCGGCGACCCGGTCAGGGATGGTATCCCGTGCCGTCAAAACCAGAACGGGGAGGGTCATGGCTTGAGCGCGTAACCATTTCAATACTTCCAGGCCGGGGACTTTGGGTAAACCGAGATCGAGTACCGCGAGATCATAATTTTCGGATTGCAGGGAAAGTTTGGCGGTCTGGCCGTCTTCCACCCAATCCACGGCATAGCCTGCCTGGCGCAGCCCTACGCGCAAACCATCACCCAGCAAAGGATCGTCTTCAACCAGTAAAAGTCTCATGAATCATCCCAAAGAAAGTGACATTCTAGAGGAAACGGCCGGATTCGATCATGATAAAAAGAAGTGGCCCGGAGGGCCACCTT
>JAJZDE010000038.1 GCA_021828745.1 Pseudomonadota bacterium | reverse complement strand
ACGACATCTACAAAAAGAACTATGAAACCCTGCTGTCGCGGGGAGAATCCGCAAAATTGTCGGGTGAAATGCAGAACAAGACGGACATCGTGGATTTCAAGGTCATCGACCCCCCCAGGGTTCCCCTGACCCCTTCGTTCCCGAACCGTCCCCTGCTGGCCTCCGTCATTCTGCTGGGGGCATTGGTTTGCGGCCTGGCCCTGGCCTTCCTGATCGGGCAGATCAAACCGCTGGTCCGCTCGAAAAAGAGCATCGAGGCCATCACCGATTTCCCCCTGCTGGGGATCATCACCCTGATCGAAACGCCCCAGTCCCGAGCCCTGAAACACCGGGGCAGGATTTTTCAGGGAGTCAGTCTGGGGGGATTATTCGTGGTTTACGCGGGGATCATGACCAAATATCTGATGAGTGCTGCGCAATGAGTATCATCGAAAAAGCCGCCGGCAAACTGGAACAACGGACCGCAGCCCCTGCCGCCCCCGAACCGGAGGTCACCGACCTGGTCCAGGAATCCGCGCCGGTCCTGCCAGACGGAGTGCCACGTCCGCTCACGCCTTCCGAAGATCCGTTTTCCGAAACGCCGGCAGAGCAAAAGACGGCGGAGGCCAGCACGCCCCTGTTTTCAAAAATCGACCTCGAGCGCCTGCGTCACCTGAACATCGTCACCCCCTCAGGCGAGTATTCGCTGACGGCGGAAGAGTTTCGCATGATCAAGCGCCCGCTTCTCAACAATGCGTTCAGTGGCGAGAAGAAGTTGAAGAACAGCAACCTGATCATGGTCACCAGTGCCCTGCCCGGCGATGGGAAATCCTTCTGCGCCCTCAACCTGGCGATCAGCATTGCCATGGAGATGGACCGGACCGTATTGCTGGTGGATGCGGATGTCTCCAAACCCACCCAGATGAAGTTATTGGGCATACAGGCGGAACTGGGCCTGCTCGACCTGATCCGGAATCCCGGACTGCCGCTTTCGGAGGTCCTGATCAAGACCTCCATCGCCAATCTCACCCTGCTTCCCGCCGGAAAATCGACGCGCAACGCCACCGAACTGCTGGCCAGCGAAGCCATGGCCCACTTGCTGGACGACCTGTCGGGGCGCTACCCCGACCGACTGATTCTGTTTGATTCGCCCCCGTTGCTGGTGACCACCGAATCCAGCGTGTTATCCACGCACATGGGCCAGGTGGTCATGGTAGTGGACGCCGCCTCCACCACCCAACCGGCGCTCAGATCCGCGCTGACGCTGGTGCAACATTGCGGCTATGTGGGCCTGATCATCAACCGCGCCTCTCCCCATCTCTCGATCGGGAGTTATGGTTATGGCTACGGCTATGGATACGGTTATGGTCAGCAGGCATAGTCTGATCCCTCGCACCGGTCTTCTGCTCCTCCTGGCGGCCATCGAGTCAGGCGCCGCCCATGCCGACACCCTGACCATCACGCCGCGTTTCAACACCTCGGAAACCTACACGGACAACCTGACCCTGGCCCCCGGCAGCCAAGCCACTCCCGGGTTCATCACCGAATTGACCCCCGGCATCAACATCAAGGACAACGGCAGCCAGTTGAAGTTGAACATCGATTATTCCCTGCTGGACATGATCTACAACAATTATGGCTGGGAACATACCTATTACAACCAACTGAATGCCTCGGCTGATCTGGAACTGGTCAAGAAAACCTTCTTTATCGACGCCTTTTCCACCATCAGTCAGCAACCTCTGACCCTCTTTGGCCCTGTCAGCGCCAATGGGGCCAACCTGACCGGGAACGTGGCCAATGTCACCACCGAAACCATCAGCCCCACGCTGGTGCACAACTTTGACGAGGAATTCATTGCCCAGGCCAAGTTGACCCATACCCTCATGAATTTCAGTGCGGCGGGACCGGCGGCTTTCGGGGGGGGGTTCAGCGCCCCGCAGGTAGGCTTCAATCCGAGTTATGACTTTTCCAGCAATTCCGACATTGCCGACCTGTATGTCGCCAATGGCGCCGAATTCACCAATTTTTTGTGGAAACTGGATTACAACAACAACCAGACCAGCTACCCCGGTTTTCCCAGTTCCACGATTTCCCTGCTGACGGCAGATCTGGGGTATCTGATCACCCCCCGCTTCAAGCTCACTTCGCAAGTCGGCTACGAAAACGACAATTTTGTCTATTTCGGACCCCGCCCCCAGGGCGCTTTCTGGAATGTCGGCTATGGCTGGAGCCCCTCCCAGCGCACCCACCTGGACATGAGTGCGGGCGAGCGGTTTTACGGCCGGACTTATCTGCTGAACCTGAGCCACCGCATGCACCATGTCATGGTCCAGGCCGGCTACCACCAGGATGTCATGTCCAGCATGGGGCAGCAATACCTGCCCCCCGCTGCCGCCCTGGATCAGTTGCTGCTCAACCAGATCACGGATCCGGCCCAGCGCCAGCAGACCATCCAGCAAATCCTGTCCGCACTGGGCCCCCAGGCCTCCCTGTTTGGCATGAACGTCATCACCAACGAGATTTTTCTGAGCAAAACCTTCCAGTCCAGTATCGGGATCACCACCACCCGGAACACGCTATTGTTCACCCTGTTCGACAGTCAGATCCTTCCGTTGCAGCAGCCCGGCGCCGCCTCCCTCAACAACCCCTTCCTACAGTTCCAGAATTATCTGGCCTTTGGCACATTCGATACTTCCGGGGCAACCTTCACCTGGTCCAACCAGTTGAATCCGGTCCTCACCGCCACCTTTTCCGATACCTACACCCGTTATTCCATGGCCAACCTGCCGGGGCAGGAAACCAACAATTTCCTGCTGATGGGGATCTCGGACAAACTCACCGAAAAGGTATCCAGTTCCCTGACCTACCGCCATCAGTACATGAACGGAGCGGGATTCATCGGTGGCTACAGTTTCATGGAAAACGCCCTGATTGCGGGGCTGAATTTCATCTTCTGACCCGATCCCCGTTCCTGTCGCCCGATCACGAATTCCGGACCCACACGCCACGCCATGTATACCTCGTTTTACCACCTGACTTCCAAGCCCTTCCAGTTGAGCCCCGACCCCGGCTTCTTCTTCGCCAGCAGCGGACATAAGCGCGCCATGTCCTATCTCAACTACGGCCTGTCCCTGGGAGAAGGGTTCATCGTCATCACGGGCGAAGTGGGGGCGGGCAAAACGCTCCTGGTCAGAAAACTCTTTGAAACCATCGGTCAGGACAATATCCTCAGCACCCACCTGGTCAGCACCCATCTGGATGCCGATGACATTTTGAGAACGATCTCGAACGGGTTCGGATTGCCCCATGAGTCCCTGTCCAAAGCCGTTCTGCTCAACAACCTGCAAATGTTTTTCAGACGCTCGGTCCAGCAGAAAAAACGGGTGCTGATCGTCGTCGATGAGGCCCAGAACCTGACCCCCAAGGCCGTGGAAGAGTTACGGATGCTCTCCAACTATCAACTGGACAATCAGTCCCTGCTGCAGAGTTTCCTGATCGGTCAGCCCGAATTCCGGAATACCCTGCAAAGCCCGCAGATGGTGCAACTCAACCAGCGGGTCATCGCATCCTACCATCTGGGTCCCCTGAAAGAGGAAGAAACCCGGGAATACATCGAACACCGCCTGGGCCTGTCGGGCTGGGCCCATGACCCCGCCTTCACCCCCGATGCCTTTTCCCTGATACACGAATTCACGGGGGGGATTCCAAGAAAGATCAATTCGTTATGCGACCGGATCCTGGTGTTCGGCATGCTCGAGGAAAAACATCAGATCCAGGTGACAGACGTGGAGGAGGTCATCCAGGATCTGCGCCAGGAAGTCACCCACTCGCACGATCCCTTGCCCGCATCCCACCTGACTCCGCCTTCCGACGGCGATCCCCTGGCGCAGGCCTTTCTGTCCACCTTCGAATCCCGTCTGGATCGGCTGGAAGCCACCCAGAATGCCTTGATGCTGATGACGAACACGATCAACAAAAACGTCGCCACCCTGATGAGGTCCATGTTCAGCAGCGCCCCATCCTCCAATGAGATCATCGACCAACATGACCTGTGATCCCTCCCTCCCCCTGATCCTGTGCGTCGTGGGCGCACGGCCCAATTTCATGAAAATCGCCCCGATCCTGAGCGCGCTGCGCGCCGAACATTCGGGGTTGCGCGCTCAACTGGTCCATACCGGGCAGCATTACGACGAGGCCATGTACCAGCAACTCTTTTCCGATCTGGGCATTCCCCCGCCGGACATCGACCTGGAGGTGGGGTCGGGGACCCATGCCGGACAAACAGCCAGAATCATGGAACGGTTCGAGCCGGTCCTGGAGGCCTCGAACCCCTCCGCCATCCTGGTGGTGGGCGATGTCAACTCCACCATTGCCTGTGCCCTGGTTGCCGCCAAGAAACAGGTTCCCGTCATCCATGTGGAAGCGGGGCTGCGCAGTTTTGATCGGGCCATGCCCGAAGAGATCAACCGGATCCTGACCGACCAGATTTCCGACTTTCTCTTCACCACCGAACTTCAGGCCAGGGACAACCTGATCCGGGAAGGCATCGATCCGGAAAAAATTCATTTTGTCGGCAATGTCATGATCGACACCCTGCATCAGAATCTTCCCCGCGCCATTCCTGCCGCCACAACCTTTTCCGGGAACGGACTGCCTGCCGTTTTCTCGGGCGCTCCCCGATCCTTCGGGGTGTTGACCCTGCACCGTCCCTCCAACGTGGACGACCCGGCGATCCTGAGGAATCTTCTGGAAACGCTGGCAGAAGTCTCGCGCCAGATTCCCCTCGCCTTTCCCCTGCATCCGCGCACGCGCCAGAAGATCGACGAATTCCGTTTGACGGATTTCCTGCATCTTCCCACCCTGGCCATCCTTCCCCCCCTGGGGTATTTGCCCCTGCTGGGCCTCATGAAGGAGGCCCGACTTTTCCTGACGGATTCGGGGGGCATCCAGGAAGAAACCACCGCCCTGGGAATCCCCTGTGTGACCTTGCGCGAAAATACCGAACGCCCCATCACGGTGGATCAAGGCAGCAACACCATCGTCGGCCAGGATCGGGCCCGCATCCTGAACACCGTCCGGAATATCCTGGCGGGGCATGGAAAGGCCGGGCGGATTCCGGACTATTGGGATGGGCAGGCCGCTGCGCGCATCGTCGCGCTGTTGCGCGCCGCCTTCAATCCCCACTTCGTCGCGCCGGGAATCTGACCCCATGCCCCGCCTGAATGCCATGACCATCGATGTCGAAGACTATTTCCAGGTCTCGGCCTTCGCGCCCTACATCCGCCGCGAGGACTGGCCCCGCCTGCCCTGCCGCATCGAACAGAACATGGAGACCATCCTGTCCCTGCTCGACCATCACCAGGCCCATGCCACCTTCTTTACCCTGGGCTGGATTGCGGAGCGCTATCCGGGCCTCGTCCATTCGATCCTGGCGGGCGGACATGAACTGGCCAGCCACGGTTATGACCATTACCGCGCCAACCAGCAATCCCCGCAGGAATTCCGCGCCGACGTACGGCACAGCAAGCAATTGCTGGAGGACCTGGGCGGACAACGGGTGCGGGGCTACCGGGCTCCCAGTTTCTCCATTGGCATCGGTAATCTGTGGGCCCTGGACATCCTGCACGAGGAAGGGTACGACTACAGTTCCAGCATCTATCCCATCCAGCATGATCACTATGGCATGCCCGACTGCCCCCGTTTCCGTTTCCATCCCCGGGGCCATACCGGCATTCTGGAAATTCCGCCCACCACCGCCAGACTCGCGGGGCGCCACCTCCCGGCAGCCGGAGGGGGATACTTCCGCCTCATGCCCTATCCCCTGTCCCGTTGGCTGCTGCAACGCGTCAACCGGATCGAGGGAGAATCCTGCATGTTCTATTTCCATCCCTGGGAAATCGATCCCCACCAACCCCGTCAAGCCGGGGTGGATCTGAAAAGCCGGTTTCGCCACTATGTCAATCTGGCGCGGATGAAAGGGAAAGTGTCGGCGCTGTTGCGCGATTTCCACTGGGACCGCGTCGATCGGATTTTTTTGCAGGATGTCGCATGACTGAATTGACCGTCCGCCCCATGACGACCGCCGATGAAACGGCCTGGGATGCCTTTGTCACCGCCTGTCCCCAGGCCACTTTTTTTCACCGTTCCGGCTGGAAAAAAATCATCGAGGAAACCTTCGGTCATCGGACCCACTTCCTTCTGGCAGAAAATGCCCAGGGCATCCAGGGTGTCCTGCCCCTGGCCGAGATCCGCCATTTCTACTTTGGACATTCCCTGTCATCCCTGCCTTTTTGCGTCTATGGGGGAATCGCCGCCCTTTCGCCTGAAGCCACCCGGCAACTGGACCAGGCCGCCCAGGACCTGGCCGCCACCCTGAAAGTGGACCATCTGGAATATCGGCAAAGGGATTCCCTGCACCCCGATTGGCCCCGCAAGGAACTGTATGTCACGTTTCGGCGGGAAATCGACCCCGACCCGGAACAGAACATGAAAAACATCCCGCGCAAACAACGGGCCATGGTCCGCAGCGGAATCAAGAATGGCCTGGTCAGCGAAATCGATGACACCGTCGAACGGTTCTATCAGGTTTTTGCGGACAACATGCTGCGGCATGGCACGCCTACCTTCCCGCGCCGTTACTTTGCCCTGTTGAAATCCACCTTCGGTCAGGATTGCGAGGTCCTGTCGGTCCTGAAGGATCAGCAGGTCGTCAGCAGCGTCCTGACCTTCTATTTCCGGGATGAAGTGCTCCCCTACTATGCCGGCGATACCCTGGCAGCCCGCAATCTCGCCGCCAATGACTTCAAGTACTGGGAATTGCTGCGCCGCAGTTGCGAAGGAGGTTATCGGATCTTCGATTACGGGCGCAGCAAGTTGGGCACGGGATCCTACCATTTCAAAAAGAACTGGGGATTCGAACCCGTCCCTCTGCACTACGAATATCGGCTCTATGAGGCCACCAAGGTCCCGGACCAGAACCCCCTCAATCCGAAATACCGGCTCTTCATCCAGGCATGGCGGCGCTTGCCCATGCCGGTGGCAAACTGGCTCGGTCCCCAACTGGTCAAGTATCTGGGCTGATGGAACCCCTTCTGTTTCTGGTTCACCGCATTCCCTACCCGCCCAACAAGGGGGACAAGATCCGTTCCTATCATCTGCTCGAACACCTGGCACGGCATTACGCCATCCATTTGGGCACCTTCATCGATGATCCCGAGGACTGGTCGTATCAGGACAAGGTCAAAGCCCTCTGTGCGTCCACCTGTTTTCTTCCCCTGAACCCCAGACAATCCAGGGTATCCAGCCTGAAAGGGTTATGGACGGGACAAGCCCTCACCCTGCCCTATTATTACCAGGCTCCCCTCCAGCAGTGGGTCGATGCGGTCATGCAAAGGGAGCAGATCCGGCACATCGTCGTTTTCTCCTCATCCATGGCCCAATATGTCGAAAGATATCCCCAGGCATACCGCCTGATGGACTTCGTGGACCTGGATTCGGACAAATGGACCCAGTACGCCCGCGCCAGATCCTGGCCCATGAACCAGTTGTATCGTCGGGAAGGGCGCCGGTTGCTGGACTATGAACGGCATATCGCCGCCACCTTCGACGCTTCCCTGTTCGTGTCGGCCCATGAAGCCAGCGTGTTTTGTGAACTGGCTCCCCTTTGCGCGCCCAAAGTTCACTGGTACAACAATGGCGTGGATACCTGTTACTTCGATCCGGACCTCACTCATCCCAACCCCTATCCCCCGGCGCAGATCGCCCTGGTTTTCACGGGGGCCATGGATTACTGGCCCAATGCCGAGGCCGTGACCTGGTTTGGCAAAACCATTTTTCCCCACCTCCGCAGTCTTCACCCCAACCTCCATTTTTACATCGTGGGGTCCAATCCCACGGACAGCGTCCGGCAACTGGCTGACCGGGAAGGCATCCAGGTGACCGGACGGGTGCCCGACGTCCGCCCCTACCTCGCCCATGCCCATCTGGTAGTGGCGCCTCTGCGCATTGCGCGCGGCATCCAGAACAAGATCCTGGAAGCCCTGGCCATGGAAAAGCCCGTGCTGACCAGCCCACAAGCCATGGAAGGACTGGAAACCGGAGCCCTGGGAGTCGGTTGCCAAACAGCCACCCGGCCGGAAGAATGGGTGACGGGCGTACAACCCTGGCTACAGGGCCCGCCCCAACGGCTGGCCTCCCACCGTCAGTGGGTCATCCGGCACTTCGACTGGGCGACCAATCTGGGCGCTGTCGACGACCTGCTTTCCTCGGCCCGAACAAGGCAGGTTGCCTCATGAACGGCTTTTCCCCGGCATGGCAAAGACCCCTGGCCACCAGCGCAGCCGTGACGCTCCTGTTGCTG
Source organism: Pseudomonadota bacterium (assembly GCA_021828745.1). Next base: position 2,924 of record JAJZDE010000038.1, on the reverse strand, counting down.
CTCTGGTTCCACCCCGTCGTCCGCTTCACCGTACAAACCTGGCTGGGCAATGAAACCTACCTGCATGGCGGGCTGATCCCCTTCCTCTCTCTCTGGCTGATCTGGCGTGAACGGGAAGCCCTGAAAAACATTTCCCCGAGCGTCAGCTGGTTGGCCCTGGTCGGCTTCGCCTTTTGTGCCCTGGCCTGGGAACTGGGAAAAGTGTCCAACGCCATGGTCATTCAACAATTCTCCCTGGTGGGCATGATCGTGTGTGCCACCTGGTCACAAATCGGCAACGTGGCTTTCCGCCAGTTGCTCTTTCCTCTCCTGTTCCTTTTTCTGGCCGTCCCTTTTGGAGAATCGTTGATCCCGCCGTTGATGGACTTCACCGCCGATTTTGCCACGGTCGCCATCCGCCTGACCGGGATACCGGTTTACCGGGAAGGGAATTTTCTGACCCTTCCTACCGGCAACTGGTCGGTGGTGGAGGCCTGCAGCGGTTTGCGCTACCTGATCGCCTCTTTGACCCTGGGCGTCCTGTTTGCCCACCTGGCCTATCGGCACTGGCCCAGAAAACTCCTGTTTTTGCTGGCTTCCCTCGTGGTACCCGTGGCCGCCAATGGCGTGCGCGCCTACCTCATCATCCTGATCGGTCACCTCAGCGGCATGCGGCTGGCAGTGGGCGTGGACCACCTCATCTATGGCTGGCTGTTTTTTGGACTGGTCATGTTCCTGCTGTTCTGGATCGGCTCTTTTTTTCGGGAGGGGCCCGCACCGACCCCCTCCCACCCGGAAATTTCTCTCCCTCTGGAGGGTGCTGCTGCCCCCCGCCCCGGCGTGAAACTGGCCCCCCTCGGACTGCTGGTGCTCCTTGCCGTCCTCCCCCGTTGGCATGTGAACCATCTGGAGCACCTGTCCCAGTCTTCCGCAGTCCCCGCCTCTCTTGCCCTCACGGCCCCTTCCCCCTGGTCTTCGGCCCCCCTCGAAAGCGACCATTGGACAGCGCATTACACCGGGGCGCGAATCAAACTCGAGGAAGCCTATGTCCGCCCGGGGGGCCAGCCGCCCGTCACGGCCTTCATCGCCTATTATCACCATCAGGCTCAGGGAACCTCCCTGATCACCTCGGGCAATACCCTGGTGATTCCCCAGGACCACCACTGGGGTAAAATCCACGAATCCGCGCACCCCCTGTCCTTTCCCGGGCAGGTTACCCCGCTTCCCTTCACGGAAACCCTGATTCGCTCCGAAAACCAGCACCGGTTGGCGTGGCACTGCTACTGGGTGGATGGGCGCTGGGTCTCCAGTCCCTATGCCGTCAAGGCATGGGAAGCATGGTCCGTCCTCAAAGGTCAGGGCGATGGCGCTGCCGTGGTGGTATTTTCCACCCCCATCCTCCTGGACGATACCGCGCAGGCACGACAGAACCTTCAGGCCTTCAGCCAGGCCATGATCCCGGACGTCCAGCAGGCGCTGGAACACCTCAACCCATCCCGGCCCCAGTGATGCCACCGGACCCCCGCCCGCTCATCGCCCACATCATCTATCGCCTGGATGTGGGCGGGTTGGAAAACGGGCTGGTGAACCTGATCAACCATCTGCCCGAGGACCGGTTCCGACACGTCATCTTATGCCTCAAAGGGCATGACCCGGCGTTTGCCCAACGCCTCCGGCGCAGGGATGTCCTGCTGATCGACCTGGAAAAGAAGGAAGGCAAGGACCTGCGGGTCTACGGGCGTCTCTGGCGTCATTTCAGGCAACTCAAACCCGCAATCGTCCATACCCGCAATCTCACCAGTCTGATGGCCATGGTTCCGGCCCTGCTGGCGGGCGTTCCTTACAGGATTCACGGCGAGCATGGTCGCGACATGTCGGATCTGGACGGCAGCAATGAAAAACACCGGTGGTTTCGACGGTTGTTACTGCCTCTGACCCATCGGGTCATTGCCCTGTCCCGGGATCTGGAAGACTACCTGACTCAGGGAGTCGGCATTCCCCGGCACAAGGTTTTCCAATTCTACAACGGGGTGGACACCGAATGTTTCCGTCCCCGCGAAGACGGCGAACCCAGTCCTTTCCCCTTTTCTTCCCCGACCGAAAAAACTTTCACGATCGGCACCGTGGGACGCATGCAGGCCGTCAAGAACCCCCTGCTCCTGGCCCATGCCTTCATCGCCCTGGTGGAAGCCGCCCCCCCGGAACTGGCCGGGTCCCTGCGCCTGGTCATGATCGGCGACGGCCCCCTCCGACAGCCCTGCCAGGCCCTGCTGGACCAGGCCGGACTGACTGATCGGGTCTGGTTGCCCGGCGCCCGCCATGACATCCCCGCCCTCCTGCGCCATCTGGATCTGTTCGTGCTGCCTTCCCTGGCGGAGGGCATCTCCAACACCCTTCTGGAGTCCATGGCTTCGGGAGTCCCCGTCATCGCCACCCAGGTGGGCGGAAACCCCGAACTCGTGACGCCCGGCATCGACGGATCCCTCGTCCCCTCCAATCAGGTCCCTGCCCTGGTTCACGCATTGCTCGGTTACCTGCTCGATCCATCAAAACTTCTGCAACAAAGCAACGATGCCCGCCACACTGCCCTTGAGCGCTTCAGTTTAAAAGTGATGGTCGATCACTATGAAGCCATTTACCATGCAGGCGTTCAGTAGTAACCCGCCTCCTTTTGGTGACGCACCGCCAGAATGGTGACCGTCTCACCCTCAAAGCGGTAACGCGCCACATAACCGCTGTCGCCAAAGTCGATCAGCCATTCCCGGTACTCGGGGGGCATATCCTCAACGGGTCGGCCTATCTGTGGTTGAAGTGCAAGCACTTGCACGGCTTTGATGATCGTATCGGCTGCTCGCCTGGCCGCGACGGGATTCTTTGGGCGCAAGAATTCCCGCAACCGTTGCAGGTCGCAAATGGCGCCTGGAGCGTAAATCACTCGTGGCATA
>JAJZDE010000037.1 GCA_021828745.1 Pseudomonadota bacterium | reverse complement strand
GAGGATGCTGGATGAGAGAAGATGCAGCGGTCAGCAGTTACGCCCCTTCGACGGCCCACAAATCAGCATACAACTCCGCCTGCTCGATGACCTTTTCCACAGCACCGGGTTGCTTGTCCGGGGGGTATTTGTATTTGGTCAGTAGCACTTTGACCAGTAGCCGCATCCGGGCGCGAGCGGTTTCCCGCTTCTGCCAGTCTATGGTGGCCGACTTTCGGAGTTTGTCGGTCAATTCATGCGCCAATGCCTTGAGGATCGGGTCGCCCATTTCCCGCACGGCGCTCTCGTTCTCACGCAACGCTTCGTAAAAGGCGAATTCATCTTCCGTCATATCGGCTGGCGGTTTGTCCGCAGCAATTTCACGGGCGAGTTTGATCAACTCTTCGATCACCTGCGCCGAGGTCAGGCCCCGGTTTGTATATTTCCGGATCGCTTCCGTCAATTTCTTGCTGAATTTCTGGGCCTGGGTCGTATTGCGCCGACTTCTGGCCTGAATCTCGTCATCGATGAGACGTTGGAGCAATTCGGCAGCCAGATTCTTCTGGGGAATCTCTCCTAATTTCTTGAGGAAGACTTCATCCAGTACGCTGATATCGGGCCTTTCAACACCCAAGGTCTTGTAGAGGTCGGTCACGCCATTGACCAGAACTCCCTTGGCCACGATCTGCCGCATGGCCGCTTCCTTCTCGATCCTGCTCTTGCCTGCTCCGACACTGGTAAATTTTACGAGTCCCGCCTTCAACGCCTGATGGAAGGCAATCTCATTGCGCAATGCCAATGCCTCCCGATGCGTTCCCGCCAATGCCTGCGCTTTGGACAGTTTGGTGACCTGATCCAGGAACCGTTTGACCCCTGGTGGCTTCCCGTCTTCTCCTGCCGTATCGGGCTTCTGGTTGAGTTTGACGAGGTGGTTCATGGCGACCGGCAATGCCGCCAAGGCTCGTTTCGCATCAGTGGCAACCCCCGTCAGATCCACGCCATGCAGCATGTCACGGACGATGGATAGGGTTTCCTTGAGGATGTTCAACGCTTCTTCGATGAATTCCACCGGTTCACCACGGTCATCACCCCCACGAGCGCGGGTGTATTGGGCGATGGCTGCTTTCAGTTCCTCGCCGATGCCGATGTAATCCACCACCAGGCCACCTGGCTTGTCTTTCCAGACGCGGTTTACGCGGGCTACCGCCTGCATCAGCCCCTGACCTCGCATGGGCTTGTCTACGTACAGCGTGTGCAGGCAAGGAGCATCGAAGCCGGTCAGCCACATGTCGCGCACTATCACCAACTTCAATGGATCGTCCGGGTCCTTGATGCGTTTTTCCAGCAACTTCTTTTCCTGCGGAGAGGTCGCGTGCGCACGCAAGGCATGGGGATCGGAGGCTGGGCTGGTCATTACCACCTTGATGACGCCTTGATCGATTTCTTTGGCGTGCCAGTCCGGGCGGCGCTTGATAATCTCGTCGTAAAGTGCCACAGCAGCCTTGCGACTGATAGCCACGACCATTCCCTTGCCTTCGATGGCTTCCAGACGTTCGTCCCAATGCGTCACCAGATCATCAGCCAGTTTTTCCAGGCGACCATCGGCCATGGCGATGGACTCCAGGCGAGCCAATGCCGAAATGGTCCGGCTGTTCTGTTCTTCCGGATCATCTTCCAGCAGGTCTTCCAGTTCTTCGTCCAGAGAATCCAGTTCAACCTGGTTGACGGCCAGATCGATGATCCGCTGTTCGTAGTGGATGGGGACCGTGGTGCCGTCCTTCTGCGATGCCAGAACATCGTAGATGTCCACATAGGTACCGAATACCGCCTCGGTGTCGCGGTCGTTCTCGGAAATTGGTGTCCCCGTCAACCCCAGGTACAGCGCATTGGGTAGCGCATCGTGCATGTACTTGGCCAAGCCATAGCGATACTTCTCGCCCTTCTTGTCGAGGTCGCTCTTGAAGCCATACTGGGTACGGTGGGCTTCATCGCAGATGACGATGATGTTGGAACGGCTGGACAGTTGCTCCACCGTATCCATCCCTTTTTCCGGGGAAAATTTCTGAATGGTGGTGAAAAAGATTCCACCCGCCACCTGCTCGGATAGAAGTTTCTTCAATTCCTGTCGATCTGTGGCCTGGATGGGTGTTGTGCGCAGCGGGATACGACAAGCCGCGAAGGTCTCGAATAGTTGCCCATCCAGATCCTTGCGGTCAGTGACCACCACCACGGTGGGGTTCTCCAGTTCGATGCGTTCGCGTAGCATGCCGACATAGAACACGGCCAACAGGCTTTTGCCGGAACCCTGGGTGAACCACATCACGCCCCCCTTGCCATCGCGGCGGTGCTGAATTGAGTCCAATGCCCGATCCACGCCTTTCAGGACGCCGTGGTACTGGTGATACCCGGCGATGACCTTGAATATTCCCGCGCCGCCGGTCTGGTAGGCGACGAAATGGCGAAAGTAGGTCAAAAAAGTTTGCTTGGCGAACAATCCCTTCACCAGCACTTCAAGTTCCAGATGTTGTTCGGGGGCAACAACGCCATCCGCAACTCGCCAGGGCATAAACCGTTCCTGGTCAGCTGAGATCGACCCCATGCGTGCCACGGTGCCATCCGAAATCACGCAAACGACATTTGGCTCAAAAAGTTGTGGAATCTCGTTCCTGTAATTACCGATCTGGTTGAAGGCCGAGAACACATCTGCCTTTTCGTCGGCGGGGTTCTTCAGTTCGATGACCGCAAGGGGCAGACCATTGACGAAGGCCACCATGTCCGGGCGCACGGTCTTGGTGCCCTTGACGGTGAATTGATTGACGATCAACCAGTCGTTACGGGAAATGTCCATCCAGTCAAACACCGCGACGAACGCCTGGCGGCGGTGACCGTCTTCCTCAATGTCCACCGGGATGCCGTCACGCAACCACACATACAAGTCGCGGTTGGCTTCGATAAGGGATTGTCCAGCGAATTGGCGAACCCGCTTTTCCGCATCGTCGATGGCACTGACTGGGAGGTCAGGGTTCAGGTTTTCCAAAGCGGCGCGGAAACGCGGCACCAGAACCACCTCGTTGTAATGCATCCGTTCCGGTGCAAAGCCACCGGGAGAAAGGGTTTCGCCGTGGGAGTATTCCCAGCCCAGTTCGCGGAACCAATCAATGCAGGCTTGTTCGAGGTCGTTTTCGGTGATGGACATGGGAAGCCTCTATTTCAGCGACTCAAAGCCGCGCCGGATGATTGCCGCCATGAGCTTTCGTCGTTCGATCAGGAAATCCGGGTAATTCATGCTCTCCCAGTTGTCCGACAGGGCATGCATCTCGTGCATACGCCGCCATTCATCAGGGGTGAACCGGGTGCGAATCTTCGGCACGTACTGGCTGGGCGGATCATCGCTAATGTCGATGTTGTCCGGCCACTCGATCAACGCGAAATTGGCCTGCTGGTTGATCAGCTTCAGATCCTCGCTGACGTTCTTGGCGAGCCACGCCTTCGGAAATAGATGGTGCCGCTCCAAAGACTTCTTCGTCGTCTTGAGTGACGGATCGAGCAGTTCGGGCACCTTCTTGTGCGAGAACAGAACGGGCGCCGAGAGCTTGTTCTGCGCAGCAATGTAAGCAAACAATTCCGGGTTCCGCGCAGAGGAGCTATCCAGGTCTGCCGGCAAGGTGATCATCCAGTAGTCGTTGGTCAGTTCCGATGCCATGACGCCATCGAGCGTGACCACGAACTCGGCGGCGGTCTTGATACCCTTCAACCGGTTCAAATCCCCATCCATGACCGATTCCGGGGAGTTCGTATACCGCCCCTTCAAGGTAGAGAAGAAGAACCAGCGCCCGATCAGTTTTTGCAGCGCATGTTCCTGCACCTTGAAGAGGTTTCGACCGATTAGGTAGAAGGCGTAACCATAAAGCAGCGCGCTCTGCGACGAAACCATCTCCCCGCTGCGAAAGCCGGCGCCGATCAGCGCGCTTAGGAATTGATGCCAAGCGGTGATGTTCAACACCTCCGCCTGCGCCGCCTGCAATACCTTGAACTGGGACTCTCGCTTCTCGGCGGAAAACACCCCGGTATCCATGTCCTTTCCGCGCAACACCTGATAAACACTTTTCAGGCGTCCGCGTTCGAAGCCATAGGCGATCGACACCCGAAGCAACTGGTCAGGGTCGGGCTGAATGAAATAATTGAACGGCGACGGGCAATCGCTTGCCGTGGGCACCAGGCGCGAGCGCCGGCAGAAGTCTTCGAGCGCCTTTCGGCCCTCGTCCCAGAAAACCGACAACAGCGTCAGGATAAAGTCGGTCTGATTAAGCTTGACGCCCTCACTATTGATTCGCACGAAGATGTCGGCAACCTGCTCCTCATCGACGGAGGGCGCGATTTCCAGTGCCGTGAAGGGAAACTTTTGGAGGTCGAAAAGCCGGTCGAGGTTGTGCGCGATGGCCTCTTCCTGTTCCTCGCTCAACTCCTCCTTTTGAGTCAATCGGTCCAAGAAGTCGTTGACGATTTTCCGGCTGGACTTTTTCGATACCCAGATGTCCGAGATGTTGGGCATCCATTCCGCGTCACGGCGTATGGCGGCATCGGCCACCTCGAATTTTCCATCACGAGGCCGGAAAGCAATCTCGATCTGTCTTTCCTTGTAGTCATCATCGAAAACCTTCTTGCCACGGAAGACCGCGTACAAGGAAGTCAGGCGCTGTTGCCCGTCCACGATCAATCGGGCAGGCACCTTGTGTGCCTTGTCGGCCGTGCCGATCTGCTTCGCCCCGGCAATAGCCTGGTTTTCCCAGAACAACAGGTAACCGACAGGGAAGCCGCGATACATCGAATCCAGCAGGTCGCGCACCTTGGCGTTGGACCAGACGAACGGACGCTGGATGTCAGGCAGGCCGATGTCGCCGATGTCGATGTAATGCAGCAGGCCGTCAAGATCGTAATCGACGCGTTTGAAGCAGGTTTTGAGTTCGCTCATTGTTTTTATCTCCCTGTCACATCATGACTTCGGCAATGGCTTCCTCGGCCTCGGATACACGCAGCTTGCCAGAAATTAGGCGAGGGAGGAGGAGGTCGCGGAGCTGTGTCAGAACATCATTTTCATCCCGGAGCAGTCGTAGATTCTCGCGCAGCACACCTGCGAAAGAATCCCAAGCAGCTAACATATCCGGTGGAGGGATAACTATGGTCTGCCGATAAGCATTATCTCGATTTAACCCTGGTACCGCAGCATCTGTGTTTAGCACTTCCAACCCAAGGCCAAGCATTGCGTAATAGCAGAAAGTAAGGGGAGCAGTCTTTGTCGTTACAAAAAATGTCGTATCTATCGGATAAGACGGTCGATCTTCCCAGTAGAGAGTTCCAACTGAACCTTTGCGCCCCACGATTACCGTTGGATGTTCGACGAGAGCTTCGTCATGCCAGCCAGTAATCCCTCCGCTGCCATAAACCGGCACTTTTCCATCACATCTTTCAGTGGCCTTAAGTGCTTTCCCGTACTTCAGTTCAACCAGATCAGACAACCGCCCATCGCTCCACCCCTCCGGAATCTCCCCCAACTCGCTTTCCACGAACCGATCCGGGAACAGGGCCGCGATGTCGTCGGCGAGACCGGGTGGCTTTTCCCCTGCCGCCTTGGCGCGTACCGGGTCGAAGTCCACGAACCAGGACTTGAACAGCCGCCGGGCGATGGCTTCCAGGTTGGCGGCAAGAGCGCGGTTGTGGTCGATGCGGTCGTCGAGGGCTGACAACAAATTCGCTATTTCCTTCTGATACTCCAATGGTGGAAATGCAAATTCAACTGCCTTTAACTGCTGACTACTGAGATTTTGTTGGGCGGCCCCTGTGGCCAGTCCGGCGAGGTTGCTTCTATTTCCCAGCAGACAGTAATAAAGGAACCGATAGTCGGTTACTTTCGGGTCACAGATAAATGCACAACATGCTTGGTTACAAGTTGACTCCTTACCTAAGATGCCGAGTTTCCCGACGGTTGCACCATACATGGCCAGCAGCACAGTATCCTTTGGTAACAGTTTTGCCGATGAATTATTGAGCCCCTGCAAAGATATTTTTTCATCAGTATCGAAGATTTTGCGATCCAGTAACTCCTGAGTCTTCACCCAATTAATATCTCCCCCGTAGTATTTTTCCTCACGCCTACTCGGGGTTCCGCCGCTAGTTATACGGCTACACACACTTTCCATAGGTCTGTACTGCCAAAGAAAGGGAAGCCCGTCGGGCAACTCAAACCGCATACCCCACCCTCCCAAGTTGCTTCCGAACCTCCACTTCCAATTCGCTCCCGCGACGGAACAAGACCGATAGATCGGTGGTCAACTTTGCCATTTGTTCCACGAACACCTCGTCGTCATCCTCGACATCGGTTGCGCCGACATAACGTCCTGGTGTCAGGGCAAAGCCATGTTGTTCGATCTCGGCCAGCGTGACGGATTTGCAGAAGCCGGGCACATCCTCGTAACTACCTTCGCCCCATTGGGTGCCCCGCCAGTTGTGGTAAGTCAGGGCGATTTGCCGGGTCTCGTTCTCGGAAAACTCTTTCTGCTTGCGTGAACCGGGAATGAGCATGGCTAGTTTCCTGGCATCGATGAACAGGACCTGTTTGCGGCGGTCATGCTTTCCATTTTTTCCGGCCCCCTTGTTTTTGGAGAGGAACCACAGACAGGCGGGAATCTGGGTATTGGCGAAGAGTTGACCGGGTAGGGAGACCATGCACTCCACCACATCATCGCTGACCATGGCGGTGCGGATGTTTCCCTCGCCACTGGTGTTGGTGGTCATGGAACCGTTGGCCAGCACGATGCCGGCACGACCATCGGCAGAAAGGCGGGCCAACATGTGTTGCAACCAGGCATAGTTGGCATTGCCATCCGGGGGTACCCCATATTTCCAACGAGGATCTTTGGGCAGTTTGTCGGCTCCCCAGCCTTTGATGTTGAACGGCGGATTGGCGAGTACGAAGTCAGCCCGGAGGTCGGGGTGCTGGTCATTGTGGAAAGTGTCGCCGTGGGAGTTGCCCATGTCATAGTCGATGCCACGAATGGCGAGGTTCATGCACGCCAACTTGCGAGTGGTGGCCGAAAGTTCCTGGCCGTAGATCGATGCCTGCCCTTTTCGCCCACCGTGGGCTTCGATGAACCGCTCCGAGTACACGAACATCCCGCCGGAGCCGCAGGCGGGGTCATAAATACGGCCGGAAAAAGGAGCGAGGATTTCCACCAGCACACCCACTACCGAGCGTGGCGTGTAGAACTGCCCGGCTCGTTGACCTTCGGACAAGGCGAAATTGCCAAGGAAATATTCGTACACCTCGCCAAAGATGTCGCGGGAGGCATGCTGCTTGGGGTCGAACTTCATCTTGGCGATAATGCCCATGAGTTCGCCCAGCACGCCATCCTCCAGCGGTAGGCGGGCGAAGTCCCGGTAGAGTACACCGCGCAACTTCTCGTTTTCTCGTTCGATGGTGGCCATACCGTCATCCAGCAACTTGCCGAGTTTGGGATTGGCAGCCTGTTTGAGAAGTTCCGAGAACCGGGCTTCCTCGGGAATCCAGAACACATTGTCCTGCTTGTAGGCGTCCCGGTCTTCGGAGAGGGTGGCGAAGGCGTCTTCCCGCATCTCTTCAGGCATATACAAATCAGATTCGGGCTCGGCCAACCGAAAGCGAATGACCTCACGCTGGGCATCGAAAATGTCGCTCACATATTTGAGGAAGACCAGCCCCAGCACAGGGAATTTGTACTCCGCCGCCGACATGGCACCGCGAAGTTTGTTGGCCGAGTCCCAGAGCAGTTTTTTCAATTCGGTTTCGGTCATTTGGTGCGATTTTCCTGTTCTTGAGGCGCAGCGGGATTTTGTGGATAACCCTCTCTTTCCAGAGCGAGGTTCAGTGTAACCCGTGTTACTTTGAAGTGTTTGGCAACTTCCGTTTTTGTCATGAGTGGATCGAGCAGCATGGCAGCAGCCTTACGCACATCTGTCTTGGATAATTTGACCCGACGCCCACCTTTACGACCCCGCGCACGAGCGGCTGCCAATCCGGCAAGAGTCCTTTCCCGGATCAGGTTGCGTTCAAATTCGGCCAAGGCAGCGAAAACATGGAATACCAGTTTTCCGCCTGCATTGGATGTGTCGATACTTTCGGTGAGGGATTGGAAACTGACCCCGCGTGCTTCCAGGGTGTGGACGATTTCCACCAGATCCTTGAGGGAGCGTCCAAGGCGATCCAGACGCCAGACGACCAATGTGTCACCCGTGCGGAGAGTTTTCAGGCAGGTATCCAGTTCCGGTCGATCCTTGTTCCTGCCAGACGCCTTTTCCTGGAATACCTGTTCGCAACCCGCCGTAGCCAACGCATCCAATTGAAGTTCAGGGTGTTGATCCTGGGTCGAGACTCTGGCGTAGCCAATACGCATCAAACGCTCCTTATCTATACGATGATTACTATACCAGATTCTTTGCATATGATGTTCTATTTCGGTGCTACAATTCACTATGCGCGGTAGCGCATAGGAAATGGTGATTTAATATACGTCGCTTGCACAAAAACTGACCGACTTCGGGGAGTCCAAGGTATGCTAATCGATGATGCTGCGAGAAAGTTTGCCAGTTGGGCAACGGCGGAAGGCTTTTTCGAGGGATACGGCTATTCAGACGCCGCTGATGGTCAATATCTTGACCAGTTATCCGTCGATGGACGCAGCATACTTAGGCAGCGACAGGTTACTCAGGTTGGGTTCGATCCCATTGAGGGCAAAGTCCTTGTCTATCTGCGTAGAGCAGCCCCAGGAAAAAAGCTTCTCGAAAAGCTCCCATCATCCATCGATGGTTTCGCGTTGGAATACCTGCAAGGAGTTGAGCAACCGATAGGTAGCAACCATACACAGCCAATGGGTTGCCCAGCTTGGCGTTTGCGTCAGTCGGCAGGGCAAAACCGCTATACATGTGGATCATCCATTTCCGTAGGAAATTACATGGACGCGGGAACGTTAGGGGCCTTGGTGCAAGACCAGGCCGGCCAGTTGTACGGGCTGACCAACAACCATGTAGGTGGTAGCTGCAATCATGCCGATGTCGGTTTGCCAATCGTAGCGCCGGGAGTCTTTGACGTTGTGGCAGGCGGACTTGACCCGTTCACTATTGGCTATCATGCAGCGACGCTTCAGATGGCTCCGGGAAGCATCACCATCGTCGATCCACTCCAAAACCACGATGCCGCGATCTTTCGGATTCCTGATGAGAGCCATGTGACTTCGTATCAAGGCGACTCATACGATACGCCAACCGTGGCAATCCCCCTGACAGCTGGAATGGCAGTCGAAAAAGTCGGGCGAACCACAGGTTTCACAAAAGGGATTGTGCAGTGCCAGATCGCGGGGCCTGTACCAATCGCTTATGCTGCGCCAAACTACGGGTTCAACGGAAAGGTCTACTACGCGCCCGCTTTTTATATCATTGGGGATACAGACATTTTCTCCGACAATGGTGACTCCGGTTCGCTGATTGTTACAACCCAGGCTGATGGCACACGCGCCGCCGTTGGTCTTGTCGTTGGAGGTGCAGTATCGGGGGCAGCTCCGGGAGGGAAAATCACCATTGCTCTTCCAATCGCACCTGTTTTGACTAGACTAAACTTGTCATTGGTATCTGGGCACAATATCTAACGATGACACTACAAGCCGCAGCCGATCATTTGCTTGCCGTTGTAAACCTTCCTCCCGGATCGGTGAACATCCTCCCGGTCCTGTCAGAAGGCGGTGGTCGTCTCGTTGTCTGGATTGATAGGCGATACTTCCTTCAGGTCCGTGATTTACCGTCATCGTTCGAAGGATATGAAGTGTCTATCGAATCGCGCCCAGAAATTACCTCGCACTGAATTGCTGCGCTAATCCGCTAGTTGAGGCGTGTTACTTCGTAAACGGTAACTGAGCGGCGTTATTTCCAATTCTCACTGATCACAGCATACTCCCCTCAGATCAAATTTTGGAGGGGTTACGGGTGGGCATCGTGGGTGAGGGGATAGAGATCTGAATGCATCTGAATGCAGTGGATTGGCGGCGAAGTGCTATTTCCACAGTCTGGGGTCGACTGGGTCATCGCTCCGGCAACCCAAAGTCAAGCGAGGAGGTAATATACGAGGATGACTCACTCAAACTACACCAAGGTCTCTCGTGCTCCTGAATGGTTCTCAAAAGGCCAATGAATATGTCAGTCTTTTCCGGGAATAGGTGGGAAATCCTGATTTACATAATCTCTCTGTTCTCTGTTCTCTGTTCTCTGTTCTCTGTTGGCCTCTTGAGCGTTCAAGAGGTCGTCTCTCAGATTTATGCGTGTTTCCGGTTCATCGGTTATGATTATAAGTTGGTGGAGCGCTGGCGACTGAAAAAGAGAGTTATAGGCTGTGAGGAAAAAACCGCCCCGGCGTCTGTAATCATCTGATTGTGGGATGGCAAATGGCCATTATGCGGATACTGTGCATAATTACTTAAAATATGTGCATGGAGCACAATTCAATAAATAATTCGGGCTGGACCATACAGGACATTATTAAGGGAATTTCGGCAGTAGCAATTGGGGTATCTACCCTTTGCTTCATTCTGGGCCTTTTAATAGTCAATCTACGCCTTTCCAATTACGGAGTTTATTCTGCTGATTTTATACGCAAAGAGTACATTTTAGTTGGTGCAGTATTTTCTATACTATTAACGATAGCATATATATTCCTTGACGTCATTTTCAAGCAAGTTAAATTATTGAGGTTTCTGTGGTCAGAAAAAAGATATTTCAGTTTTATTTTTCGCTTTGTTATTCTCTTATTTTTCACTTTCTTGACACCAGATTTATTGCATCCATTTAGTGATGTTGGTGCTGGTGATTTTGGTAATTATTTATCATCGTTCCGAGAAATGTTGATTGCGATTTCACCATTTTTTGCTATCTTGTTGCCAATTAATCTCTTTGTTTCACCACATCTTTCTGAACTCTTTAGGAAAATAAAATCCAAGCACTTGGATGTCGAGATGTTTAGAAATACCGCATATGGAATATTATGGTCTATCCCAGTATTGCTTGGAGGCCTTGAGTTATATTCAGAATTTACATACCCCATCATATCCACCGCCTATGGCGGGGGAAAAATTGCGCCATCAATCTTAACCCCGACACCACTTGGATTAGAGATCTGCAAATCACTTTCGCTACCAATAAAAAACAACCAATCAATAGGCCCAATAGAGGTCTTAACAGAATCAGAACATGAAATAATCATATTGGCTCAAGACAAAACTTCGGAAAAAAAATATGCGATACGGCTCAATAGAGAGTTGTTTGAGGCCGTTCAAATCATGCCACGATAAAAATTTTCCGACTCAGAGGAATAGTTGCTTAAGGTGAATTTGAAGGACTACTCAGTGTTATCATTTTCTGGAGACGGTGAGTAACTTCTGTCGATTATCCTGTTGAATCACTCATGTCCACCGGTTCCCACACCAGCCAGATTTGCCCAGTCTCGATCATAGGGCGCGCAACAGATCCGCTAGCCATTGCGCCGACGACCCCTCC
>JAJZDE010000036.1 GCA_021828745.1 Pseudomonadota bacterium | reverse complement strand
GCCATTACGGAACGCTGGAATTTTGACAGTTACTTCAACTTTGGGGCCCAGTCGCACCGGACCCAGCAAATGGCCACCACCATTGCGTACACCCCTGCGGCCGGCAAGGTTTTCAACCTCGGCTACCGTATCGATACCCCCTTGCAGGGAATGCCCACCACGGTCATCAACTACCTGGGACAGGCCACCACCTACATTCCCGGCGTGACAGGCCCTATCCCCATCAATGATCTGACCTCGGTCAAACAATGGGATATTTCAGGACAGTGGCCGATTACCAGCCGCCTGTCTTTCCTCGGACGCCTGGCCTACTCCACTCTGGACAACCAGGTACTGGAAGCCCTGACGGGGGTCGAGTATAATGCGGGATGCTGGGCCTTGCGGGTGATTTCTTCGCGCTTTCCCGTCAGTCCCATTCAAACGGACACTGCTTTTTATGTCCAACTCGAATTGGGTCCCCTGGGGCTCGGTCCCAATCCTTTGGATACCCTGCGCTACAATATTCCCGGCTACACCAAAACCAACGAGATATCTCCCCAATGATGTATCGCTTTTGTGCCCTATTGATGTTGTTGCTCTCCTGCCGTCTCGTCCTTGCAGAGAGCCCCACGGCAGTTCCTGCGGCGGCTTCCGCCACAACGACCCCGACGGCCGCCCCTGCAGATACACGAGATGCTCCTGACACCCCCACGGATGAGGAGACTCACCATCCGGTGGTGGATCGAATCGTGGCCGTCGTCAATACCCACATCATCACCCAGTCGGAACTGGATGAACGAACCGCCATGATCACCTCCCAACTGCGCCGCCAGGGCGTCCAGTTGCCCGACCAAGCCATTCTGGTCCACCAGATTCTGGAAAAAATGATCATGGATGAAGTCCAACTCCAGTATGCGCGCGAGGCGGGCATCAAGGTGGACGATACCCAACTGGATCAAGCCATGGCCCGTCTGGCCGAACAGAACAAACTGACCCTCTCCGGCTTCAAGGAAGAGGTGGAAAAGGAAGGCTTGACCTGGACCAAATTTCGTGAAGAAATTCGCAATGAAATCATTCTGTCCCAGGTCCGCGAGCGGGAAGTGGAAAACCGCATCTTCGTGTCCGACAACGAGGTCAATGAAGAATTGGCGAAGGAAAAAAATCAGGGAAATTCGACCCCGGATGAATATGATCTCGCGCATATCCTGATCACCGTCCCCGAAAATGCCCCGCCCACCCTCATCAAGGAACGGCAGAAAAAAATTCAGGAGGCCATGAACCAACTCAATAACGGGATGCCCTTCGCCCAGGCTGCAGCGGCCTATTCCGAATCTCCGGATGCCTTGACGGGCGGCGACCTGGGCTGGCGTCCCAGCACCCGTCTGCCGACCCTCTTCGTCGAAGCCGCCGGCAAGTTGAAACCTGGCGAACACAGCGAAATCTTGCGCAGCCCCAACGGGTTTCATATCATTCAGGTGATCAACCGTCGAACGCCCAATGCCATTGCCAACGTCAATCAGTATCACGTCCGACAGATCCTGGTCAGAATCACCCCGGAGACCAACCCCAAAGATGCCCAGGCCAAGATCATGGGGCTCTCCGGACGCATTCAGGGAGGCGAAGACTTTGCCAAGTTGGCGACCCTCAATTCGGAAGACGAAAGTCGCAATCGCGGGGGAGACCTCGGCTGGATCTCGGAAGGCTCGACCCTGCCGCAGTTTGAAAAGGTCATCAAGACCCTCAAGCCCGGAGAAGTCAGTCAACCTTTCGAAACCCCCATGGGATGGCACCTGGTCCAGTTGATCGAGGTACGTCAAGCCAGTGATTCGGAGGACGGCAAAAAAATGGCCGCACGCCAGGGATTACGTGCCCGAAAAGCCGATGAAGCCTACGAAGAATGGGTCCGCCAATTGCGCGATCAAGCCTTTGTGGACATTCGCCTCGATGACCACTGATCCTCTTCCCATCGGAATTTCCGCAGGAGAACCGGCGGGCATCGGTCCGGACCTCTGCCTGCAACTGGCCCACCGGTTCCCTGACGCTCCGCTGGTCGTCGCGGCTGATGCCGCCCTGATGCGTACCCGCGCCCACCTGCTGGGCCTGCCCTATCCCTTTCTCGATATCGCCCATTGGCAGGGTCACCGCTCCCCCCCCCGGCGCCCGCTGCTCTGGCACCACCCCCTGGCGGTACCCGCCACGGCGGGCCGCCTGGACCCACGCAACAGCCGCGCCGTCCTGAATGCGCTGGACAGTCTGACGGATGCCTGCCAGGCGGGACACTTGGCCGCACTGGTCACCGCCCCCCTGCAAAAAAGCGTCATCGTCGAGGCGGGAATTCCCTTCACCGGGCATACGGAATATCTGGCAGCCCGACTCGGTGTACCGCATGTGGTCATGATGCTGGTGGGAGGAGGTCTGCGCGTGGCCCTGGCCACCACCCACCTCCCGCTCAGCCAGGTTCCCTCGGCCATCACCCAGGAAGTATTGAGTGAAACCCTCACCCTTCTCCACCACGAGTTGAAGTTTCGTTTTGGCTGCCCCTCTCCCTGCATCCTGGTGGCCGGACTGAACCCCCATGCGGGAGAAAACGGTCATTTGGGACAAGAGGAGATCACCACCATCGGCCCCGCCATCGCACGCGCCCGTGCTGCGGGCATCGATGCCCGTGGTCCTTTTCCGGCCGATACCCTGTTCCTGCCGGAGCGCCTGGAAGACAGCGACGCCGTCCTGGTCATGTACCATGATCAGGGACTTCCCGTCCTCAAACGGGCCAGTTTCGGGTCCGGGGTGAATATCACCCTGGGGTTGCCCATCCTGCGCACGTCGGTCGATCACGGCACCGCCCTGGATCGGGCGGGCACCGGTCATCTGGACCCGGGCAGTTTACAGGCCGCTTTGGCACTGGCCCAATCCCTGGCCCATAAGGCACCGCCCCCATGACCCCATCCACGCACCGTGCCCGCAAACGGTTTGGTCAACATTTTCTGACGGATGAGGGGATCATCGAAGGCATCCTGCGCATTCTGGCTCCCTCGCCCACGGATAACCTCATCGAGGTCGGCCCGGGCCTGGGGGCTCTGACCCTCCCTCTGCTGGAAAGGGGGATGACGCTGACGCTCATCGAACTGGATCGGGATCTGGTGGAACGTTGGCGCCGTCACCCTGCCCAGGACCGCCTGACCCTGATTTCCCAGGACGTCCTGACGGTGGACTTTGCCCAGTTTGGCAACGCCTGGCGACTGCTGGGCAATCTGCCCTACAACATTTCCACCCCCCTCCTCTTTCACCTGGTGCCTCATGCCGCTTCCCTGAAAGATGCCCTGTTCATGCTCCAGAAGGAGGTGGTCGATCGTCTCGTGGCCGCCCCCGATACCTCGGATTACGGGCGTCTCTCGGTCATGCTGCAGTATCACTTTCATATGGAAGCCCTGCTCGAGGTCCCGCCCCAGGCCTTTACGCCGCCGCCCAAGGTGAACTCCGCCATCGTGCGCCTCATCCCGAAACTGCCTCACGAACGTCCCGAGTGCAACCCCGTTGCCCTATCCCAGGTCGTCGCCCAGGCGTTTTCGCAACGTCGCAAGATGCTGCGCAGCACATTGAAAGGGAACCTCCCGGCAGAGGCCTGGGACAGGCTGGGCATCGATCCCCAACGCCGTGCCGAAACCCTCACCCTGGAAGAGTTCTGCCAACTCTCGAAGGTGTTCACCGCCCCCCGGGATTTTCCAGAAAATTCCCGAGAAAATACTGGGCCAGATTGTAGGTAGAAGAAGACTCCACCTGAAATATCAGGACCGGATCGGCGTCAACTGTCCACTCAGCCGATTGCGCCAGCATGGATCGCCATCGAGAATGAATGGTTGGGTTTTGTTGGTTGAAAGCGTACAATCACGGTTGTCTTGTATTCAACGGGTGTCAGTCATGCGGCTATCCGAATCGTCGAAGCGGGTCATCAGTGAAACCGTACGGGAAGTATTTGGCGAGACTGCATCTGTCAGGCTGTTTGGCTCCCGGGTAGATGATACGGCTCGGGGGGGGGATATCGATCTGTTGGTGCAAGTGCCCACCGTATTACCCGATGCACCGCGTAAAGTCCTGCAGTTGACGGCACGGTTACAGATGCGCCTGGGGGATCAGCCCGTCGACATTCTGTTGCTCGACCCGGCCACGTCCCTGAGCGGAGTGTATGTTCAGGCATGCCGCGAGGGTCTGACGCTGTGACGGTATCTCTGGAACTGGCGCGAGCACGATTCCAGTGGACCCTCGAAGTGGTGGCGAAGGAAGGGATTCACTTGTCCTACAGTTGGCGCCGTCTTTTTTCTGAGCCCATCGATGTGGATTGGGTCATGGCGCTGGTGAACTCTCCCGAGAAGGCGGAACGCATGGGGTTTTCTTCGGAGAATCTTCCTGCCGAATTATCATCCTTGAATCACGATGATCTCCCAAAGACGCGGTGAACACATTATGGTTCACCGCCCCCCGGGATTTTCCAGAAAATTCCTGAGCATGTCGTAACCAAACTCGGTCAGAATGGATTCGGGATGGTATTGCACCCCCTCCATGGCAAATTCGCGGTGACGCATGCCCATGATTTCTCCATCCTCCGTCCATGCCGTGATTTCGAAACAGTCAGGCAACGTGTCCCGGCGTACTGCCAGGGAATGGTACCGAGTGGCCTGAAAGGGGTTGGGAAGCGTACGGAACAGGCCCTGGCCTCCATGAAACACGGGAGACACCTTGCCATGCATGAGAGTCTTGGCCCGTACCACTTCGCCACCAAAAGCGAATCCCATGGCCTGGTGCCCCAGACAAACCCCCAACAGGGGAATCCTGCCCGCAAAATGCTGGATCACCGGCACAGAGATCCCCGCTTCGCGTGGACTGCAGGGGCCCGGAGAAATGACCAGATAGTCAGGAGCCAGGCGTTCGATCTCGGCCAGGGTGATCTGGTCATTGCGAAATACTTCGACCTGCTGACCCAAGACGCCAAAATACTGAACCAGATTGTAAGTAAAAGAATCGTAGTTATCGATCATCAGCAACATATAATTTACACCATCTTGTTTGATTTACAAGGAATTTACCTTGCTTGCCGCCAATCGATACCCGCTGTTTTTCGCGCTGGAAGTTTGCCGGTGCGGACGGCACCAGAGAACTTGGCATTATCTCTTGTCTGCACTGACCGAGCAAGAAAAATGAAAAATCGGTTAATCCGCTGGCGGCTTTCTGCTAAGGTGGTGCCCCCCCCTGACAACGTATTATTTTCTTGACTCAGGTGGCCTCTTTACGCCATCCTCGACGAAGGAGTTGGAATCGATTCCTCAGATCACTTGCATGTTGCGCCAGATCGCACCGATCTGCGTCTCTCTGCTTCCTCTGTTCAACAGAATCCCTGGAACCAGACAAAACTCATGAAATTCGACAGAAAAACAAAAAACTAAAAGTTATTTTATTTTTTAACCGGATAGTGGTGAATGGCTTCAACTATTTTTGGAATTGTGGTCGTCGTGGGATTGGCCCTATCGATGAGCGAACTGTCGATCAGTGTCATCCAGCCATTCCTTAAAGGCAGTGGATCGACCTTTCAGGGTTTCCTCGACCTCGCGCTATTCACTGCGTTCGTTTCCACTGCGCTCTATATCCTGATCGTCAGACCCATCCGTAACCGACAAGCCGGGCTCGAAAAACAACTCGGTGTGCTGCGCCATGCCGAGCAACTGATGGCGTTGATCGAGGCCATCCCCGATGCGGTTTTCCTGAAGGATGGCGAGGGACGCTGGCTGGTCATCAATGAGCCGGCCAGACAAATGTTCCGGTTGCACGACCTGCCCTGGCAGGGCAAAACCGATAGGGAGTTGGCGGATCTGCAGCCCGCATACCGCGCAGCGCACGAGGGATGCCTGGCGAGCGACGAAATGGCCTGGCAAGCCGGACAGTTGGTGGTGGGAGAAGAAAACATCACAGATGCAGAGGGCAGAGGCATGATCATCGAGACGCGCAAGGTGCCGATATTCAGTGAGCAGGGTCAACGCAAGGAACTGATGGTCATCGGACGTGAGATCACCGCGCGCAAACAGATGGATGATGCACTCAAAGTCTCCGAGATGAAATTGCGCACACTCTATGAATCCACCAGCGATGCGATCATGTTACTGGACGATAAAAGATTCCTGGATTGCAATAAGGCGACGTTGACCTTATTCGGTTGCACATCGAAACAGGAATTTTGCTCCAAACATCCGGCCGATTTATCACCACCGGTGCAATCCTGCGGCGGAGATTCCAGGACACTGGCTGATCGACACATTGCCCATGCGATCAAGGAGGGTAGCGACCACTTTGCCTGGATGCACAAACGACTCGATACCGATCAGCCATTTCATGCCGATGTCCTGCTCAATGCGATGAATCTGGACGGAGAAACCGTCCTTCAGGCAGTCGTGCGCGACATTACCAGGCAGAAAGCCTCCGAGGCGCACATCGAACACCTGACGAAACTCTATCGGGCGCGCAGTGAAGTCAATCAGGCCATCGTGCGGATGGATGACGAGTCCTCCCTGTTCCCGCTGGCGTGCAGGATGGCGGTGGATTTCGGCGGACTGAAACTGGCCTGGATCGGCCAGGTCAATGAAGCCAACGGCCTGATCGAACCGGTAGTGAGTTATGGAGATTCCGAATACCTGAACGGACTGGTGATTTCTTCACGGGAAGATGTCCCTGAAGGGCGTGGAAAAACGAGTATTGCCTTCCGCGAGAGCCGTAGCGTCATCGACAACCATGTCCAGAATGACGGTATTGCGGTGTCATGGCAGGAGCGGACGTTGCGCTACGGCTTTGGATCGAGCGGGGTTTTTCCGATCCTGCGTGATGGAAAACCCTTCGCCGTGCTTTCTGTCTACCATGTGCATCCTGACGCATTCGATACGGAAATGGTCAACCTTCTGGATGAAATGGCACGGGATATCTCGTTTGCACTGGACAATTTCGACCGGGAAAGCGAACGCAAGCGCGCCGAACAGAAGTTGCGCATTGCCGCGACGGCCTTCGAGACTCAGGAGGGCATCCTGATCACCGATCGGGATCAACATATCCTCCAGGTCAATCGCGCCTTCACTCGATTGACCGGCTATGATGCCGTCGAGGCAATCGGCATGACGCCCGCCATACTCAGGTCCGGACGACAGGATGCAGCGTTTTACCACAACATGTGGAAAACCCTCACCCGCAACAAGTACTGGCAGGGAGAACTCTGGAACCGACGCAAGGATGGCGAGGCTTACCCATCCTGGATGACCATTACCGCAGTCACCGATACAGAGGGACAGGTAACGAATTATGTCGCGGTATTTTCCGACATCACGCTCCGCAAGGAGGCCGATGAAAAAATACACCGGCTTGCTTTCCATGACCCGCTCACCAATTTACCCAATCGGAGCCTGCTGCGGGACCGCTTGCAGCAGGCCATGGCCTCCAGCATTCACAGTCGGCACGAAGGCGCGTTGCTGTTCATCGATTTGGACAACTTCAAAACGCTCAATGATACCCGTGGGCACGACATGGGAGATTTGCTGCTGATCGAAGTCGCCAAACGCCTCCAGAACTGCGTGCGCGCCACCGATACGGTCGCCCGTCTGGGCGGGGATGAGTTCGTCATCATGCTCGAGAATCTGAGCGATGACCCCCAGCAAGCAGCAGCAGCAGCCCAGGAGGTCGGAGAGCACGTTCTAGCGGCCATCAACCAACCTTTCACTCTTCAAGGAATTGAATATCACAGTTCGTCCAGCATCGGCATCAGCTTGTTCTGCGGCGATCAGATCGGCATGTCCGATCTGCTCAAGCACGCCGATACCGCCATGTATCAAGCCAAATCTGCCGGTCATAATACCCTGCGTTTCTTCGATCCCTCCATGCAGACCGAACTGGAGGCGCGCGCCGCCCTGACCGATGACTTGCGTCAGGCACTGCCACTCCAGCAACTCAAACTCTACTATCAGATACAGGTCGATGGACAGAGGGTGGTGGGCGCCGAGGCACTGCTGCGCTGGCAGCATCCCGAGCATGGTCTGGTTTCACCCAGGGAATTCATTCCGATCGCCGAAGAAAGTGGCCTCATCGTACCCATCGGCGCATGGGTGTTGCACATGGCTTGTGCGCAACTCAAGGCATGGCAGGCCGATCCGCTGACCCGTCATTTGCAGATTGCCGTCAACGTCAGCGCACGGCAGTTCCGTCAACCAAAGTTTGTCGGGCAGGTGCTTGAAGTCCTGAAGGATACCGGCGTCGATCCTCTCGAGTGTGGGCTTGAACTCGAACTGACCGAATCCCTGGTGTTGCACGACATTGACGACAGCATCGGAAAAATGCAGGCACTGCGCAGCGTCGGCATCCGTTTCTCACTGGATGACTTCGGCACCGGACAATCCTCGTTGGCCTATATCAAACATTTGCCACTGGACCAAATCAAGATCGACCAGAGTTTCGTACGCGACATCGCCACCGATCCGAACGATGCGGCAATCGTCCGAACCATCATCGGGATGGCCGACAACCTCGGGTTGAAGGTCATCGCCGAAGGGGTAGAGACAGAACAGCAGCGGGACTTTCTCGAGCGCAACGGCTGCCACGCGCATCAGGGTTATCTGTTTGGCAAGCCCGTGCCGATAGAAGAATTCCAGAATTCGTTGTCTCCTCCTGGATTGCGCAAGTCCGAACGGGTCGCCCAGGAAGTTGCGGGGCCGCGCTAGCCCCCCGGTCAGGCCACTGATTATCCCACCGGCCAATTCCCACATCAATCCGCGCGGTAATGGGCATGACCCCCCGAGTTATTTTAACAACGGGTTAAAAAAACAACCAGAACAGATTGAACATCTATTTCTGGATGTTTCATATTTTATCACATTAATAAATTGAAAAAATATGATGTCTGGATTTTTTACACACTAATACCATTCGAGGACGTGAAGTAAAAATAATTCGTTTTACTACAACACGTTACGATTATTGGTATGAACGTTGCTTTATATTTATCGCTCGCATGAGTAAACTTTTCAGCAAACTTCTCAAGGAATTCACATGACCTCAAAGAAACTACTCGCCACCCTGGCATTGTCCGCCCTCTCCATTGCCCCCCTTTCGGCGCTGGCCAACCCAACCTACTTCAACGCAGAGTTTGCTTATTCCGGAACCAACGTCACCCAATTCACTTCGGGCGGCGTCACCTACCAAAACGGGAACAGTTCTGCGCCAGGAATCAACACTGCCACGAGCATCACCGTCGAAAATCCCTTTATCATCACTTCGATGTCCTCCAACATCTATGGCGCTCCCAATGACTTTACCACCAGTTTATTCACTCCTTTCAAGTCTCAAGGCTACATCGTCAATCCAGCGCCCAATGGTCTGTTTACCTTGACCGTTCCTCAAAACGGTGCAGTGAATTCCCTCACGTCCATTCCCGGGCCCTTTGCCCAAATCACGGGGAAAAACGGGGATGTATTCAGTTTCATCGCGAGCAAGGACTTTGTTGGAGGCTCCTCTGCCCCCACCGCAGGAAGCAACCAATCCAGTCTGACGATCAATGTCCTCGGCACGATCACTGACAGCCTGAACCAGTACCTTGCCAGTCCCGCTTCTTTTCAGTTGGTCGTTTCTGATTCTGCAGGAGGCTTGGGTTTTGCAGGGACTTTTGCGTCCCCCCCGGCCGTCACAAACGTTCCGGAACCCGGCAGTTTGCTCCTCGTCGGGATCGGCGCTTTGGGCCTGGGTCTGTGCGCGCGCAAGTTCAAGTTTTCCGGACGCGTGTCTTCCGGCCTGCAAGGAGCCACCGTTTAAAGGTTGCTCTGGTTAACTGACAAAAAACGAATCGAGGGGCCAGAACCTCTGGTCCCTCTGCAAAACTGCTACAATGCACCGGATTGAATGTCGGCGACTCCTGACTGTGGAACGCGCCGCCATTCGTTCTCAGGGCATACGACCACAGTTCCCCATCCAGACCGAATGACCTTCACCCCACCAGAGCATATCCCCAAGCAACCCGTCTTCGAACTGTCCGCTTTGAGCGGCGGGTCTTCGGGAGCAAGTCCCTCTCCGCCCAGTTTGCGGGATGCCCCATACCAGCGCCCGGTCAACCGGGGAAGTCTGGCCATTGCCCTGGCTCTGCGCCATATCGGTCTGTCCGGGCGTAACGAAGTTCTCGTCCCCGCCTATCATTGCGGTGCCATGATCGAACCCATTCTGGCCGAAGGCGGAGTCCCGGTTTTCTACCGGATTCGCGCCGACACCACCGTGGATCTGGACGACATGGCACAGCGTCGCACCCCCGCCACCCGCGTCGTCCTGGTTCCCCATTTCTTTGGTTTCCTGCAACCCCTTAAGGCTGTCCGCGCTTGGTGTGATGCCCACGACCTGATCCTCATCGAAGATTGCGCCCATGCCTTCTTTGGCGAAACGGAGGGATGCCCGGTGGGAACCCAGGGCGACTACGCCATCGGCAGCACCTGGAAATTTTTTCCGCTCAACGAAGGCGGATGTCTGGTCTCCTTCCGACATCCTCTAAACGCCATCAAAACCCATGCCCCCCGTCTGTCCGAGGAACTGAAGGCGGTGGTCAACACATTGGAATATGCCTCCTACTATGGGCGCTTCGGGTCACTCGATCCCGTGTTCAAAAAATCTTTTCGCTTCAAGGACTGGCTGATCCGACGCCTCAAACCAGACGCTCCTTCCCCCGCTCCGCAACGCCGGCCTGGAGAAATTCCGGCTCCGGAAGATTTCGTTCCCGCCCCCTTCAACTCGGGGTTCGATCCCGGACGCACCACCGTCTCCGGTTCCCTCTGGGCACGCTGGGTCACTGAAAAATCTTCCCTTTCCTTCATCGTCGAAAAAAGACGACAAAACTATCTGACTCTTCTGAAAGCCAGTGCCACTCTTCCCGGCTGTCGTCCCCTGTTCCCTCATCTTCCCGAAGGGATCGCCCCCCATGTCTTTCCGCTGATCATGGATCAGCCCATGGCCGTGTTCGGAAAACTCAAGTTTGCCGGGGTCCCGATCATACGCTTCGGCGAGTTTTTGTGGGACGAAATGGACAAGGGGACCTGCCCGATCAGCGAAGACTATTCGCGCCGCATTTTTCAATTTCCTTGTCATCAAAGCCTGCGACCGCATGAACTGAACTGGATGATCCAGGTATTGTCCGCCGTCCTCACCGGTTCCGGCTCCCTTCCCTCACACCCGGATCAACGCGCATCATGAACCCCTGGACCCTCTACCCTGCATCCCGTTTCAGCGAGTTCCAGAACGCCTGGCAACACCTGAATCAGGAAGGAAGGAATTCCGCCTTGCTGGACCCTGCCTTTCTCGCCCCGGCACTGGAACTGTTTGGGAGCGGGAACGAACAGTTGGCCATTCTCGGCGGCTCGACCCCCCAGGCCATGGCGCTGTTGCGCCCCACCGGCCGCTGGGGTTGGGAAACCTTTCAACCGTCCCAATGTCCTCTGGGATACTGGGTATCCCGGCCTGAACTCGCCTGGCAAGACGTGCTCCCCTCCTTGCTTCAATCGCTCCCCGGTTTCCCTGTCGTGTTGGGCATCACCCAGCAAGACCCGGACCTCATTCCCCGCCCTCCCGCCTCTCGTACCCTCAAAACCCTGGACTATATCCAGACGGCACGAATCACCCTGCAAGGCACGTTCGATGCCTACTGGCAGGCGCGCG
>JAJZDE010000035.1 GCA_021828745.1 Pseudomonadota bacterium | reverse complement strand
AACATCATAGCCAATCTGGGCCAGGTGGGGATCTGGCATGGCTCGCATCTGGTTCCCGGACAGGAAAAGGTCGTCACGGCCTTGCCGCTCTATCATATCTTCGCCCTGACCGCCAATTGCCTGCTGTTTTGGAAATTAGGCGCCACCAACCTGCTGATTCCCAACCCGCGCGACATTCCCGGACTGGTGCGTGCCCTGAAACTCTATCCCATGAGCATCTTTACCGGGGTCAATACTCTGTTTGCCGCCCTGCTGGACAACCCCGCTTTCGCGCATCTGGATTTCTCTCACCTCAAATCCACCCTGGGCGGGGGCATGGCTGTCAAGGGGGAAGTGGCTCAACACTGGCAAGCCGTCACAGGTTGCTGCATCAATCAGGCCTACGGATTGACTGAAACCTCTCCGGGGGTCTGTCTGAACCCCTTCGATCTTCAGGAATTTGATGGAAGCGTGGGAAAACCTTTGCCGTACACCGAGATTTCCCTGCGCAATGGTGAGGGCGAGGAAGCCCCCCCGACAGACATCGGTGAAGTCTGTATCCGCGGACCCCAGGTGATGAGCGGCTACTGGCAGCAACCGGAAGAAACCAGCCAGGCCTTCTGGCCAGATGGATATTTTCGTAGCGGCGACATCGGACGCTGGAACCGGACGGGTACATTGACCCTGCTGGACCGTAAGAAGGATATGATCAAAGTGTCCGGATTCAATGTCTACCCGAACGAAATCGAAGAAATTCTCTCCCACCATCCCGGGATCGCCGAAGTCGCCGCCATCGGCGTCGAGGACATCCATTCGGGCGAGGCCATCACGGCATTCGTGGTGCGCCGCGACCCCAACCTGACGGAGCAGGAACTCCTCGCCTGGTGCCATCAGGAACTCACGGGTTACAAGATTCCACGCCACATCGAATTCCGGACCGAACTGCCCCATTCTGCCGTCGGCAAAGTTCTGCGTCGCGCGCTCAGGACGACACCTAACCGCCCATCCTGACGATGGTTCCAACCGGAGGAAAGGAGTTCCCTCTCCAGACCCGATTCCCCGGGACTGACAGGATATTCACTTTTGTCCTTCCATTTGTTTGTGCTTTCTGTTACCATGTCGGCACTGCATGCGACAGGTAGTGCAGTGTCCCTGACCTTATCCATTCATTTCTGAATGTCTTTTGCCGGTTAGTGACTTACGCCGGCGGTTATCCGCTGTTTTTTCATCTGAGGCTCGTGTGAACCCTCCCGGGTTCCCTTTACCTGTCGCTTCGCCCTCGAGGATTAGTACATTGACTACCCCCATGTTGTTTGAACACTTGAATCTGGACCCCCGTTTGCTCAGCGCTGTCACCGAAGCCGGTTACACCGCACCCACCCCCGTCCAGGCCCAGGCCATTCCTGCCTTGCTGACGGGCTCCGACCTTATGGTCACCTCACGCACCGGGTCGGGCAAAACTGCCGCCTTCATGTTGCCGGCCCTGCATCGCCTGGCAACCCGCCCCTTGACCGGAAAAGGCCCACGCCTGCTGGTCCTGTCTCCCACCCGTGAATTAGCCAGCCAGATCACCGAAGCCGCCAAAACCTATGGCAAAAATCTGAAACAGATTCGTACCGTCACCTTGCTGGGAGGAACCCCATATCCGGTTCAGAACCGCAATCTGGCACGCCCCTATGATATTCTGGTGGCCACACCGGGCCGTTTGCTCGATCAGATGGACAGTCGTCGGGTCGATCTATCCCAAGTCGAAATGCTCGTCCTGGACGAAGCCGATCGCATGCTCGACATGGGGTTCATCGACGATGTCAAGCGCATCGCCAGCGCCACCCCGGCTACCCGTCAGACCCTGATGTTTTCTGCCACCTTCGACAAACCCATCGCACGTCTGGCCGAAACCCTCCTGCGGGAACCCGTACGCATCGAGGCCACTTCCCTCAAGGCCGCCCATGAAAACATCGACCAGCGCCTCCACTATGTGGACAACCTGGCCCACAAGAATCGTCTGCTGGCCCATCTGTTGACCGATGTCGAACTCAATCAGGCCATCATTTTCACCGCCACCAAGCGCGATGCTGATCTGCTGGCCGACGACCTGAGCGGACAAGGACACTCTGCGGCCGCGCTTCACGGCGATATGCACCAGGGTGCCCGCAACCGCACCCTGGATGGACTGCGCCATGGACGTTTGCGCGTCCTGGTGGCCACCGATGTGGCCGCGCGCGGTATCGACGTCCCCGGCATCAGTCATGTCATCAATTATGACCTGCCCAAAGTCGCCGAGGACTATGTCCACCGCATCGGTCGTACCGGCCGTGCCGGCAACAAGGGGATCGCCATTTCCCTGGCCAGCAGCCGTGATTTCCTGCAACTGCAACGCATCGAACGCTTCACCGGAAAATCCATCGATGTCCATACCATCGCCGGATTCGAACCACGCATGCCCATTCGTCCCAGCTCCCGGTCTGCTGCACGACCAGGACCTGCTGCGGGCAAGGGAGGACGTCATAGCCCGGCTCAGGATCGTCCCCAACACCGCGAGGCCCGCACGCCCTGGTCTGAGCAACGCCAAACCAAGGCGCCCATTCGCAAACGTGCCGGCTAAACCTCGCTGAAGGTGGTTCATGTCTGATCTGGTGCGCAGACTGAAAGGCTTGTGGGTTCTGGCACTACTGACCACCTGGTTGGCCTTGGTCCAGTTGCCCCTGTTTGACGAGGATGAAGGTGAGTATGGAGAAGTCGCTGTGGAAATGGCCCACAGCGGCGACTTCATCACGCCCACCCTGAACGGGCAACCTTTTTTTGAAAAACCCATCCTGGCTTTCTGGCTCATGGCGCCTCTGGTCAAGGTATTCGGCGTCCATGCCTGGGTTTTTCGTTTTCCTTCCCTGCTGGCCTGCCTGCTCTGGATGCTCGTTCTGGGCCGCTTTGCGCGCCAACACTGGGGCCCTGAAGCCGGGGCTCTGGCCACCTTGCTCTGCGCCACCTCCCTGGGTGTCACGGTATCGGCCCACGCCGCAGCAATGGACGGGGTCCTCTGTCTCCTCATCACCCTGGCCCAACTGGACCTCTATCTGGCCTGGAAAAAGCAGGATCCCTGGGCTGAACGACGGATCTGGCTATGGATGGCGCTTGGCTTTCTGGCCAAGGGGCCGGTGGCCGTGGTCGTCCCCGCACTCACCAGTTTCCTGTTCTACGGACTCCGTAAGGAATGGAAGAATTGGTTCCGCAGCGCCTTCAATGGCTGGGGATGGCTCACTTTTTGTGCGCTGGCCCTACCCTGGTATGTCATCCAATACCACTTGATGGGAACACGCTTCATCGATTATTTTTTGTGGCGGGAAAACCTCGGACGCCTCACCGGCACGATGCAGGGACACGGGGGAAGTGTCCTGTATTACCTTCCCGTGCTGCTGGTGATTGCCTGGCCGCATACCCCTCTGTTATTGAAATCACTGGGAGAAGGTTGGCGCGATCGCGCCAGCCCCCTGACCCAGTTCCTGCTGCTCTGGTTTGCCACGGTTTTCATCCTGTTTTCCCTGGCGCACACCAAGTTGCCGCACTATCTGCTGATCGGGCTACCTCCACTCTTCCTGCTCATGGCCCAACACCGCCATTCCCTCAAACCTTCCCGGATCCTCTGGCTCCCGTGGCTCATCATGCCCGCCCTGATCATCGGTTTACCCTTCATCGTCCAATATCAGGCTCAGACCACCTCCAACCCCTACCTGCGCGCCCTGTTTCTTCAGGGCCCGGACATTTTTACCGGGAGCTGGTGGGCAAGCGTGGTCAGTATGCTGGTACTCTGTGCCTTTCTGGGGTTCGTGGTCATTCGGACACTCCCGATATCCGCCGATCCTTCGGCGCGTAGTTTGGCCCTGCTGGGCACCACCGGCGTGATGAGTACCCTGATGCTGACCACGGTGCTCATGCCCGTGGCCGCCCGTCTGCAACAAACCCCGGTACGCATTCTGGCCCAGTGGGCCCGTCAGCACCCAGGGTCCATCGTGGCGGACGACCGCATGCCCAGTTTTGCCGTATACAGTGGAAAACCCACCGTCAACAGACCGGCTCACGCCGGAGACTGGGTCTTTGCCCGGGCAGACCACCTCTCCGATCTCCCCCCCCATGTCGTCCTGCATGCCGCAGGGGGCCTCTATCTGGTTCAAATCCTACCCCAATGACCCCTCCTCTCTTTCCTGCTCAAACGCTTTGGCGCTGGACCTTCCCTTTGGCATGCCTGGGCCTGGCCCTCGAAGTCGCGCTGACCTGCACCAATTTGCCCCTGTTCGAGGTATTGCACCGGATTTTCTCTTTCCTGCCCCCCCTGCTGTGGACCCACTGGACGGCATTGGGGGACTCCACGCTGGTTCCTCTGATCCTATTTCCCTGGTGGCGCCGCCGCCCGGATCTGTTGTGGGCCGCCCTGCTGGCCTCCCTGCTGGCCTTCCTCTTTTCCCATGGACTCAAGCATTGGATAGATGCGCCGCGCCCCCCCGCCATTTTGACGGTGACGGTCATTGGCCCCCGCCTGTTACATGGGTCCTTTCCCTCAGGACATACCACCGCCATCTTCACCCTGATCGCCCTGCTCATCCATGGTCTCCCGCTCCGCGCTCCCGGTATGCGCTGGACCCTGATTCTCGCAGGATTGGCCGTAGGGGCTTCCCGTATTGCCCTCGGCGTACACTGGCCTCTGGATGTGCTGGTGGGAGCGGCGGGCGGCTGGCTCTGCGCCCTCGCCGGACTGGCCTGGGCACGGCGCTGGACCTGGGGCACGACCCAGGGGCGCTGGCTACCCTTGCTGATGTTGGTCATGCTCGCGGCCTTTGCCCTGTTCCGGGGGTCCGGGGGTCTGCCCGGCGTTTTTTGGTCCGAAAAAGCGTTTGCGTTGGCCATGCTGATCCTCGGATGGCGCGCAGGACGCCACGCACCACCACCGCCAGCGAAAACCCCGGACTAATCAAGGTATACTTCGGTACCTCATGGGCCGTGGGTCGCCCTGATTCAACAAAGGATTTCAACGAATGACGGTTTCTCCTCACCCTCTGCAACACCTCTTCGACAACAACCGCCTCTGGGTGGATTCCATGCTGGCCGCGGACCCCGATTTTTTCAAGGCACTGGCCACCCAACAGGCGCCTGAATACCTTTGGATCGGTTGTTCCGACTCTCGTGTTCCGGCCAATCAGATCACCGGACTGGCCCCTGGAGAAGTCTTCGTCCACCGTAATGTGGCCAATGTCGTCGTGCACAGTGACCTCAATTCCCTGTCGGTCCTGCAGTTTGCCGTGGATCGGTTGAAGGTGCGTCATATCATGGTGGTCGGTCACTATGGTTGCTCGGGTGTCCATGCAGCCTTGACCGGGATGCGCATCGGGCTTGCCGACAACTGGTTACGACACGTTCGGGATGTGCACGAGAAGCACTGGGCTCTCATCGAACAGTGCCCTGCCGACCTGCGTCATGACCGTCTGTGCGAATTGAACGCCATGGAACAAGCACTTACCGTTTGTCAGAGCACGGTGGTCCTGGATGCCTGGGAGCGCCGGCAACCCCTCACTGTCCATGCCTGGGTCTATGGGGTGAACGATGGCCAACTGCACGACCTCGGCTTTACCGTCTCCTCCCCCCAGGACCTGCGAACCCGCTACGCCGCCACCCTGGAACTCATCGCAGCTCGGGTCAGTTGCGCTGACAGTGTGGACAATACCAGGTAGAGCGTTGTCCCTGACGAAGTTGGCGAATGGGGGTTGCACAGCGCACGCAGGGTTGTCCCGTGCGACCATAAACCTGGTGTTGATGCTGAAAATACCCTCCTTCCCCCGTGACCCCAACAAAATCGCGCAGGGTGCTTCCACCGGCCTGGATGGCCTGTTCCAGGACCTGACGCACCGCTTGTGCCAGACGATGGTAGCGCTTCAGTCCTATCCGTCCCGCCGCGCAGCGCGGGTCGATTCCGGCCAGAAAGAGGCTTTCGCAGGCATAGATATTGCCCGCCCCCACCACCAGTCGCCCCTCCAGCAACAAGGGTTTGATCGCCCCCTTCAAACCGCGCGTGACGCGATGAAACCAGGCTCCGTCAAACCCTGATTCAAGGGGCTCCACGCCCATTCTGGCAAAGCAGGGGTGGGCCTGCCAGAATGGCTCCGGAGAGTTTTCTGGGAGACGGGGGACCCAGAGCAGTGCGCCAAATCGGCGCGGATCGCGATAGCGCACCAGGCTCCCGTCCGCGAACAACAGGTCCACGTGATCATGCCGTTGCGCGGGCACCGACTGGGTCAGGTAGCGCAGGGTGCCGCTCATGCCCAGATGAACGATCAGCGCCCCGTGGCTCATCTCCAGCACCAGATATTTTCCCCGTCTTCGCACCTGCAGAACCTGCTGGGGGTCGGGATTCGCCAACTCCGGGGGAACGGGATGACGCAGACGGCTTTCCCGAATCACGGCACCCACCCAGATCTGGCCGGTCACATGGGGGCTGAGCGCCTGGCGGGTGACTTCGACCTCAGGCAATTCCGGCATGTTTCAAGGCTCGAGAGTGAAGGGATTGAAATGGGTGTGGTCATCATAAAAATCTTCCTGTTCCGCCCGTTTGAGGAAATTGACCAAGGCATACGTGAAGGGGGTGGCCAGGGCTTCCCAAGACACCTTGATGCCATACTCCAGTATCGCCACCTCGATCAAGTCCCGGGTCTCCCATATCCCGTAAAAAGCAATCCCGTAAAAAAGCAGTGAATCCAGGCCCTCCCCAACCGCCGTCGAAACGATGGCGCGCATCCATAGCCATCGTCCACGTGTCTTCACTTTGAGACGCGCCAGCACATAACTGTTGGAAAAACTGCCACACCAGTAGGCCAGCATGGAACCGGCAGCAATCCGCCAGGTATTGCCGAACACTCCTTCCAACTGCCCCTGAAAAGTCGCCATGAAGGCGTTGTGCGCGGGGGGCAGGGAGACGATCACCCAGGCCATGAGGGCAGCAAAGGCCAGAGCCGTAAATCCCGCCCAGACGACCCGACGATCGCGTGCATAGCCATAGACCTCGGTCAGGACATCTCCGAAAAAATAGGAAATGGGAAAGAACAGAACCCCCGCCCCCACAGTGAAGGTCCTGAAACCCGGCACACTGAGCATCGTCTGTTTGGCCGCCCCTATCAGGTTGGTACACAGCAGAATGCAAATAAAGGCCGCCATGATCAAATCATAATAACGGTAGTGCCTGCCCTGCGCCGCAGTTGGGAGGGTCACGACGAGCAACTCAGAGTCAACGCCCCGGCCCAGTCCGGAGGCGCAAGAGCCCAGGAAGAAAATTCGGGATGCTCGTCACAGGGGGTACGCAGTACGCTTTCCAGGTTGCGAGCCATTGCAAAGTCTCCCTGTTGGGCCTGACGAATCGCCAATTCTGCCAGATAAGTGCGCAAAACATATTTGGGGTTGATAGCGCGCATCCCCTGTGCCCGCGCCAACGCAGAACCTTCTTCCCGCGCACATCGTTCCTGGTAGTCTCTCACCCATTCAGTCCAGGGGGAAGGGCCTTGAAATTCCTCTTCTTCCTCCAGACGAGCGGGTTCCGTCTGCACCGCATCCTGGGCCAGAAAGCGAAAGAAGCGGGTAAAATCCGCCCGATTCTGGTGCAGGAGAGACAGCAGGGTATCTACCAGGGGCTGGTCCCCCGGCAACGCTTGCTGCAATCCCAATTTGCGGCGAAAACGGTTCAGCAGGGACGTGGCAAACAGCGTATTGTACCGCCCCAGTACGACCTGTATGCCCTTTTCATCGTCGATCAGCGCACTCAACGCGCTGCCCAGGACCGCACAATTCCAGGCCCCGATCCAGGGTTGTTGGTCATAGGCATAACGTCCTTCCTGATCGGAATGATTGCCGATGAACTGCGGGTCGAAACGGTCGAGAAAAGCAAAGGGCCCATAGTCGAGCGTCAACCCCAGCAGGGACATATTATCGGTATTCATGACCCCATGGCAAAACCCCACCGACTGCCAGGCAGCCATGAGGTGGGCGGTACGTTCAACCACCTCCTCCAGTACGCTCAACACCGGATTGGGCTGGTGTCTGGCCTCAGGGTAATGAAACACCATCAATAAATCGAGCAATCGCTTCAATTCGGTGGGGAACCCATGCCAGGCCAAATGTTCCACATGACCAAAACGCAAAAAACTGGGGGCCACGCGCGCCACGACCGCGGCAGTTTCGCGCGTTTCGCGTCGCACGGGCAGGTGGGAAGTCATCAGGGCCAGAGCACGGGTGGTGGGAATCCCCAAACCCGCCATGGCTTCTGACCCCAGATATTCACGCAGGGAAGAGCGCAGCACGGCGCGCCCGTCTCCGCGCCGCGAATAAGGGGTCATGCCTGCCCCCTTGAGTTGAATTTCCTGATTCCCGGCCGGAATTCGCCCCAGGGTATGGGCCCGTCCATCGCCCAGTAACCCTGCCCACAGGCCAAATTGATGGCCGGCGTAAGCGCTGCACCAAGGCATTTGCGGTCCATTCCCCGAGAAGTAGGCACTGGCTTCCTGCGTAGGGGCTTCGGGCAAACCCAGTTCCTGTGCCAGGGTCGAATTCCATAATCCCCACTGAGGCTCGGGCAAACCTTCACAACGCGTTTGACGAACGAACCCCTCCCCCCAGTCGTGCCAAAGGGGCGGTCGAAAAAAATCCCGGGAAAAGAGGGGGGGGTCCATTCTGTGATTCTAACGCAATTTAGACTTAAAACAAACTCTCGGACACAAAAGTGCCCGAGGTGAGTGATTCCGTCACAGGATCGACGCTAGGGTTTTATGGGTACCGTCACAGAAAGGGCTGTTGAAAGACTGACCACAACCGCAGATGTACAGGGTTTCATCTTGTTCGGCAATGAATTGGCGGGGGCTTTTTCCAGACCCTTCATGGGAACCATTACACAGTCCATCGGGGCTCTTTCCACAAACACAGAGCCAATATTCCTGACCTTGCTTGACTTCCACTGCGTGAGGCATGATGTTCTCCTGTATAATGAAACGATTTTTCGGAAATCATATTGTACGCGTTCGTACTAAATACGCAACCCCTTTATGCCAGCCACTCGTTTTGAATTCCTCCCCACGTTGCGCGAATTGGTGCGCACCTATCAGGCCTTTGATGCCTTTTCGGGTAGCCATATCCGAACCCTGGGGCTGACGACGCCCCAGTTCGATGTCATTGCCACCCTGGGCAATACTCAGGGCATGAACTGTCGGGATATCGGTCAAAAAACCTTGATGGTCAAGGGAACCCTGACGGGCGTACTCGACCGTCTCGAGCAAAAAGGCCTGATCACCAGGATTTCTCACCCTACCGACGGACGCAGCACTCTGGTCAGGTTGAGTCCTGCGGGCGAAGAACTGTTTGCGCGGGTATTTTCGGCCCATCTGGCCCACCTGGAACCGGTCTTCGCCCTGCTGGGCCGGGAGACCCTGGAAACCCTGCGCCAACATCTCGAACAGTTGCGCCACAGCCTGGAAAAACAGTCCGACCCCTCCTCCGATCAGGAAGACTTCAGCCGGGAACGGCGTTGAGCCTTGGGGTCCACCTGGCGCGGCCGGTAAATTTCCACACGATCCCCCGGACGTAAGGGCGTGGTCAGACTGCGGACCCGACCCCACACCCCGATCGCCTCCCGTGCCCAATCGATGTCCGGATACTCCTCCAGCACGCCCGACGCTGCCAGGGCATCCGCGACGAGCGCCGTATCGGAAACCTTCACCTTTCGGATGAATTGGTGTTCAGGCAGCGCATAGATGACGGTGACTTCCATGCTTCACCCTCCATACAGGTCATCCGCACGCTTGACGAAGGCATCGACCATCGTATTGGCAATCGTGTGAAAAATCGGCCCGACCATTTTTTCCAGCAAAAAACTGGCAAAGCGCCATTCCAGGACGAAGTGGATGCGGCAGGCCTCAGTTCCCAGCGGAATGAAACGAAACTCCCCCTGTAAATGCTGAAAAGGCCCTTTCTCCAGAACCATGACCACGGATTGGTAGGGCGTACCCTGATTACGCGTCGTAAAACTCTGGCGAATGCCATGAAAATTGATGTGCAAAGTCGCAACCGTTTGATGTTCCTCCCGTTCATGGACTTCGGCAGCGCCGCACCAAGGCAGGAAATGAGGGTATTGAGTGATGTCTTCCACCAGCCCATACATTCTTTCAGCGGAATACATCACCAATACCGACTTTTCTACACGCGTCACAGAGCCACCCTAGGGTAAAATGCAGGATTCCGCACAAGATACCCCATCATGAGCCTGATCGACAACCGTAAAGCCTTTCACGACTATTTCATCGAAGAGCGCCATGAGGCGGGCGTTGTCCTGGAAGGATGGGAGGTCAAGGCCATCCGCGCCGGCAGGGCACAAATCAAGGAAGCCTACGTGGTGATCCTGGAGGGTGAGTTGTATCTGTTGGGGGCGCATATCAGCCCCTTGCCCACGGCCTCCACCCATGTCCATCCGGACCCGACCCGCACCCGCAAACTGCTCCTGCATGCCGAGGAAATCGCCAAACTCATCGGCAAGGTGGAACGGGCGGGCTATACGTTGATTCCCGTCAACCTGCATTACAACCAGGGACGGATCAAGGTCGAAATCGGGTTGGCCAAGGGTAAAAAGCAACATGACAAGCGCGAGGCGGAAAAGGAAAAAGACTGGGAACGGGAAAAGCAGCGCTGGATGAAACAACGCTGAGACACTATCGTTGACGAGTGACGGCTAGTGACGGCTGAGGGTGGACAGTTTCAACCCGCCCTGCCTCAGGTGAACATCACGAAGGCAACCGCAGCAAGGAAAAGGATGATGGTGATGGTTTCTAGCATGAGACCATGCTACCCCCCTCCCTGCCGCTCTGTCAACGCCCTTACATTTTATGCCAGGTTGGCGATCAGCGCCGCACCAAACCCTGAACAGGAAACCTGTTGGGCCCCCTCCATCAAGCGCGCAAAATCGTAGGTCACGGTTTTGGCCTTGATGGTTTTTTCCATGGTATGAATCAGGGCATCTGCCGCTTCCACCCAACCCATATGGCGCAACATCATCTCTGCGGACAAAATCAGGGAACCGGGGTTCACATAGTCCTTTCCTGCATACTTGGGAGCCGTCCCGTGGGTAGCTTCAAACAGGGCCACCGTATCGGACAGATTGGCTCCCGGAGCAATCCCGATGCCCCCCACCTGGGCCGCCAGGGCATCGGAGATGTAATCTCCGTTCAGGTTGAGAGTTGCGATGACATCATATTCGGCGGGACGCAAGAGGATTTGCTGAAGGAAAGCATCCGCGATCACATCCTTGATGACGATCCCATTGGGCAAACGCATCCAGGGCCCCCCCTCCAGCAATTCCGCGCCAAACTCGCGACGGCACAGGTCATACCCCCAACTTTTGAATGCTCCCTCGGTGTACTTCATGATATTTCCCTTATGTACCAGGGTCACCGAACGACGTTGATTGTCCAGGGCATACTGAACGGCTTTGCGCACCAGCCGTTCCGTCCCTTCGCGGGAAACGGCCTTGATCCCGATACCGGAAGTCTCAGGGAAACGGATGGATGTCACATTCATTTCCTGCTGCAAGAAAGTGATCAGTTTACGTGCCTCGGGAGATTCGGCCGACCATTCGATGCCCGCGTAGATATCCTCCGAATTTTCCCGAAAAATCACCATGTCGGTCTTATGGGGCTCACGCACCGGACTGGGCACGCCAGTAAACCAGCGCACCGGTCGCAGGCACACGTACAGGTCGAGTTGCTGGCGCATGGCCACATTGATGGAGCGAATTCCGCCGCCCACCGGCGTGGTCAAGGGGCCCTTGATGGACACGACATAGTCACGCAAGACCTGCAAGGTTTCTTCCGGCAGCCAGACATCCGGACCATACATCCGCACCGATTTCTCCCCGGCATACACCTCCATCCAGGAAATCTTGCGT
>JAJZDE010000034.1 GCA_021828745.1 Pseudomonadota bacterium | reverse complement strand
CATCTCTGCCACACACCAGTTCAGGGCATGAGCCGCTTCCTTCATGTCCACCACCACCGGCGCCAGAAGATGTGGAATCTCGTCATAAACCGACAGTTCCAACATCTTGGGATCCACCAGAACCAGTCGGACCTGCTGCGGAGTCGCCTTGTACAGCAAACTCAGGATCATGGCATTGATGGCCACAGACTTTCCGGACCCCGTCGTACCTGCCACCAGAAGATGGGGCATTTTGGCCAGATCCACCACCACCGGATTGCCCGCAATGTCCTTACCCAGCGCCAAGGTAAGCGGCGAAGCCATATCCCCATAGACCGCCGCCCCCAAAATTTCAGAGAGTCGTACGGTTTCACGCCGCGCATTGGGTATTTCCAAGCCCATGCAGTTCTTTCCCGGAATGGATTCCACGACCCGGATATTTCCGACGGTCAGGGCACGAGCCAGATCCTTCACCAGATTGATGATCTGACTCCCTTTGACGCCCACCGCCGGTTCAATTTCGTAGCGCGTGATGACAGGACCAGGCAGGGCGGCCAATACCTTCACGCTGACATTGAAATCCGCCAATTTTCGTTCGATCTGGCGCGACGTGAATTCCAGCAGTTCCTGGCTCACCGATTCCCGTGCCGAACTGGCCTCGTCCAGCAATTTGAGGGGAGGCAAGGCAGAATCGGGAAGATCCTTGAACAAGGGCACCTGGCGTTCCCGTACTGCCTGCATGGAGGGCTCGATCTGGGTGGTGACCGGCAATACCTGCAACGGTTCGTGATCTTCCTGTAATTTACGGGCTTCCTGCACCAGGGTCTGGCGTTGTTCACCGGCCCGACGCCCCACGCGTCGGTCGATGGCGACACTGCGCTTCGAATTGAAGCGGCGGAAGAGGTTTTCACAGGTCGCGCCCAAAGATTCCGCCAAACGTAACCAGGAAATCCCCGTCATGAGCGAAAACCCGAGAGCCCATGCCAACAGCAGAAACATGACTGCCCCGCTCAGTCCGACCCCCTGAATGGCCCAACTGGCCAATTCGCATCCCAGCACACCGCCGCCCCCACTACAGGTCCCTTCACCCATGGACTGAAGGGGCAACTCGAAATGCAAACCGGCCAGACGCATGGCTTCCAGCCCTGCACTGGAAATCACCATCAGCAGGAACCCCAGACCCATCAGCACGAACCAGTATCGGGATACCGGCGATGCGGGTTTTTTCCCCCCGGCGAAACCCGGTTCCTGTTTGAGATAATGATAGCCGCGCCAGGCCAACCAACCCAATGCGACCACAAACCAACCCGCCGAAAATCCGAACAGATAGAGTAAAAAATCCGATAACCAGGCGCCCACCCGCCCACCCGCATTGGCCACATGGGAGACGGAGGCTTCCCAGTCGGGGCGGTTGACCGCCGACCCCAGGGACCACCCCGGATCGGTCCGATGATAGGTCAGCAGGGACAATGCGAGATAAAGCGCCAGCAGTACCACCAGCAGCAACAAGGCCTCGCACAGCAGACGGGTCAACTTCAGGGCAAGGGGAGAATCGCTCATGGGCTGATTATAGCCTTTCTGACTCCGAAACGATAAGAGTCATCGAAGGGACAATGGTACAATCACGGGTTGAATTAATTACGGGAGAAGACCATGCCCAAGCGCCGTCATTCACGTCTACTGATCCTGGGCTCCGGCCCCGCCGGTTACACTGCGGCAGTTTATGCTGCACGCGCCAACCTCCACCCGGTATTGATTACCGGTATTGCCCAGGGAGGGCAGTTGATGACCACCACCGAGGTGGATAACTGGCCTGCCGATGTGCATGGGGTTCTGGGACCGGATTTGATGCAACGCTTTCAGGCCCATGCCGAACGTTTTCATACCGAAATCCTCTTCGACCAGATTCATCGGGCGGATCTGAACACCCGCCCCTTCGTTCTGGAGGGGGATGAAGGAACTTATACCTGCGATGCCCTGATCATTGCCACCGGTGCTTCCGCCCTTTATCTGGGCCTGCCTTCGGAACAGGCTTTCATGGGGCGGGGGGTATCCGGTTGCGCCACCTGTGATGGTTTCTTTTACCGAGGCGAGGCAGTCGCCGTGATCGGAGGGGGCAATACGGCGGTGGAAGAAGCGCTGTATCTCAGCAATCTGGCTGCTCACGTCACCCTTGTTCACCGTCGTGACCGTCTCCGTGCCGAGCCCATTCTGGTGGATCGACTCATGGAAAAAGTGGCTCAGGGAACCCTGACTATCTGCTGGGATCATGTACTCGACGAAGTATTGGGCGATGAGTCGGGAGTCACCGGCGTGCGTCTGCGCCATACCGCCTCTGGAATCCCCGAGGAGTTGGCGGTCAAGGGCGTGTTCATCGCCATTGGTCACCGCCCCAACACGGAACTCTTTACCGGCCAACTGGAGATGGAGGGCGGCTACCTGATCACGCGTACCGGTCGCACCGGCAACCTTACCGAAACCAGTATCCCCGGCGTATTTGCGGCGGGTGATGTACAGGATTCGGTCTATCGCCAGGCCGTTACCAGCGCGGCCACCGGGTGTATGGCTGCCCTCGATGCCCAGCGCTATCTGGAAAGTCTTGTCACCCATGCCGGCTAAGCCACGCCCTTGAACCCCGGTTCGATCAAAACCTGCGGTGTCTGGATCATCCTGCTGGCAATGATCTGGAGTCTGGGGCTGGGGACGCGCGCCCTTACTCGGCCCGACGAAGGGCGATATGCCGAAATCGGCAGGGAAATGGCCGTTTCGGGAGATTGGGTAACCCCCCACCTGAATGGAATTCCCTACTATGAAAAACCACCCCTGCAATACTGGGCCACGGCACTCAGTATCGACCTGCTGGGGCCCACCCCTCTGGCCGCCCGTCTTTGGACGGGCCTGCTTGGTTTTTTGGGGATCCTGGCCAGCGCCTTTTTTGCCCGGCGCCTCTTCGGAACGGAAGCCGGATGGCGCGCGCCCCTACTCCTGATCGGAACCTTTTATTACACCGCGCTGGGGCATATCAACACCCTCGACATGGGGGTTACGGTCTGGATGTTCCTGGCGGTAGGGTGTTTTCTGCTGGCCCAACAGGAATCGTCTTCGCGTCTCTGGATGACCCTGGCCTGGGGTGCGGCGGCGGCCGGGTTCATGAGCAAGGGTCTCATGGCCCTGGCGCTCCCTGGCGCCACTTTGGTGCTCTACACCCTGTTCACCCGTGACCTGAGCCCCTGGAAACGTCTCCACCTCTTTCCCGGCCTGCTCCTGTTTTTATTGCTCACCTTGCCCTGGTTCTGGTTGGCCAGTCGCGTGCACCCCGAATTTCTGTGGTTTTTTTTCATACACGAGCAGTTTGACCGGTATACCACCACCCTCCATCAACGGGTAGAACCGGTTTGGTATTTTCTCCCGATCCTGCTGGTTGGTCTCTGGCCCTGGACTCTGGTGGCTCTGCGCGCCACGGGCAATGCCTTGTTGCGCAATCATGGACGTCATTTTTCACCGGCCCGTTTCCTCGCCATTTACGCCCTCTTCGTCGTCTTCTTCTTCAGTCTGTCCGGCTCCAAGTTGCCTGACTACATCCTCCCCGCCTTCCCGGCACTGGCCCTGCTCGGTGCTCGCCAACTCAGCGTTCGCCCGGGCCCCTTCCCGCTCAGCCCTCCTCTTCTGCTGGCCCTGGGCGGCGCTTTTTTCGGGGTCACTGCGTTACTTCTGGCGTTTCCCGCCCTTCCTGAAAGTTTGGGCTGGTCTTTGGGAATGGACCCGGACATGGTCATGGGTTACCAGGGATTTTCCGCCTGGATTGCCGCTGCTGCTGCGGTGTCCCTGGTTCTGGGCTACCTGGCCCACCGTCAACGCGCCCGGCCAGCCCACAGCCTGAAAACCGTCGCCGTCGGTACACTGCTCGTCACCCAACTGCTGATCAGCGGAAGCAATACCCTGGCGGACTTTCAATCCGGGGCCGCCCTCGCCCGCCGCCTGGCCCCACGATTTGCTGCAGCCAGCCATCTCTACAGCGTGAACACCTACGACCAGACCCTCGATTTTTACCTGCAACGCACCGTCATTCCCGTGGCTTATCAGGATGAAATGGCCTTTGGCCTGAGTCTGGAACCCCAACACGCCATTCCCACCCTGAAAGAGTTCAGACCCCTTTGGGCCGCGGACCTGGGGGCCTTGGCCATTCTCCCGCCACCTTTGTACGATGTCATGAAAAATCAGGGTTTCCCCATGCGCATTCTGTTTC
The DNA here is from genome assembly GCA_021828745.1 of Pseudomonadota bacterium. The sequence continues at coordinate 8,133 of JAJZDE010000034.1, read as the reverse complement.
GGGATGCGCACCGTGTTATAGTGGCCCGAACATGAGCCTGGTCAGTTTTTCTCTCATCCTTTCCGGTGTACTACTCAATGCCGTGGCCCAACTGTTGCTCAAGGCAGGAGCCAACCAGTTGGGGCATTTTGCATTCACCTGGGAGAACCTCTGGCCCATTGCGCTCAAAATTTGTACCCAATGGCCCATTCCGGTGGGGCTGTTCTGTTATGCCATCAGTGTGGTGGTATGGATTCTGGCGCTCTCACGCGTCCCCGTTTCCCAAGCCTACCCTCTCTTGTCCATTGGCTACGTGGTCAACGCTCTGGCGGCCTGGGCGTTGTTGGGAGAAACTCTGACGGTTAGCCGGATTTCCGGCATTGCCGTCATCCTCGCAGGAGTGTATTTGATTGCCCGCTCATAACCTACCCTATCTGCCCTTTGCCCGCCCCACGATCGACGAATCCATGGTGGAAGCCGTCGGTGACACCCTGCGTTCCCTATGGATCACCTCCGGCCCGCAGGTTTTGGCCTTCGAAAAAGCCTTGTCCGAATATCATGGCGGGCGTCCGGTCCGGGTCTTTTCTTCGGCAACGGCAGCCCTTGAGGTCGCTGTCCTGACGGCGGGCATCGGCCCCGGCGATGAGGTCATCATCCCGGCCCAAACCTTTTTTGCCTGTGCCAATGCGGTCGCCCGCACAGGTGCTACCCCCGTCTTTGTGGATGTGGACCCCGTCACCCGCAATCTGGATCTGAACGCTGCCGAGGCAGCCCTCACCCCACGTACCCGCGCCCTCATGCCAACCCATTTTGCCGGTTGGCCGGTGGACCCCGAGCCTCTCTATGCTTTGGCCCAACGACACGGACTGCGGGTCATCGAAGATGCCGCCCTGGCCATTGGCAGCCGCTGGAAAGGAAAGCCCATCGGCAGTTTTGGGGACATGGTGAGTTTCAGTTTTCATCCCAACAAAACCCTCACCACCATCGAGGGAGGGGCACTGGTTTTTGCCAGTGAGGAAGAGGCACGAACCGCCGAGCGCCTGCGCTTCCACGGCATCGTGCGCCTGCCCGATGGCACCCGCGACGTCGTGGTCACCGGAGGAAAATCCAACCTGCCCGATGTCAATGCGCGCCTGGGGTTGATGCAACTGGCCCGCCTCGAGGAATTCATTGCTCGCCGTCATGTCCTGGTTGCCCGCTATTTTGAGCGCCTGCATACCGACCCCCCCTGTGAATTGCCTTTCCGGGGGGACGAAGGGCACAGTTGGAATTTCTTTGCCCCGCTCCTGCCACTCGAGCATCTGCGCTGGAGCCGCAAGGAAATCATGGATGCCCTGCATCGGGAGGGCATCGGGAGCGGAATCTCCTATGAAGCCTTGCATCTGACCACCCGCTATTCTGCTCTGGGATATCAGGCGGGCGATTTCCCCCATGCGGAGCACATCGCACGCACCACCCTGACCCTCCCCCTCTACCCCACCCTGACCCTGGAGGAGGTGGACCGCGTCTGCGCAACCCTGGAAAAAATCCTGAAACAGGCTGCCCGATGAATCAGAAACCCGCCCTTTCCATCGTCATCCCGGTCTACAACGAAGAAACCGGATTGCACCTGCTCTTCGAACGTCTCTACCCATCCCTCGACGCACTGCAGATCCCCTATGAAATAATCTTCATCAACGATGGCAGTCGCGACCGCTCCGCCGCCCTGTTGCGCGAGCAATTTCAATTGCGCCCCGAAGTGACCCGCGTCATCCTCTTCAATGGCAACTATGGGCAACACATGGCCATCATGGCGGGATTTGAACATTGTCGAGGCGCGCAGGTGGTCACCCTGGACGCCGACTTGCAAAATCCCCCGGAAGAAATCGGCAATCTCCTCGCCGCCATGGATGCGGGCCATGACTATGTGGGGACCATCCGTCGCACCCGCGAAGACAGTGCCTGGCGCCATTGGGCGTCGCGCCTGATGAACCGCCTCCGTGAAAAGGTCACCCATATCCACATGACCGATCAGGGCTGCATGTTGCGAGCCTACGATCACCGGATCATCCAGGCCATCGTTTCCTGTCGTGAGGCAAACACCTATATTCCGGCACTGGCCTACAGTTTCTCCTCCAACCCCACGGAAATCGTGGTAGGACACGAAGAACGTTCGGCGGGCGAATCCAAGTACTCCCTGTACAGTTTGATCCGTCTTAATTTCGATCTGATCACCGGGTTTTCCATCCTGCCCCTCCAGTTCTTTTCACTGCTCGGCATGGGTCTGTCGGTCTTGTCCGCCCTGTTCGTCGTTTTTCTGGTTCTGCGCCGCCTCATCGTCGGGCCTGAAGCTGAAGGGGTTTTCACCCTCTTTGCCATCACCTTCTTCCTGATCGGTATTTTGCTGTTCGGCATTGGCCTGTTGGGAGAATACATCGGACGCATCTACCAGCAGGTTCGCGATCGCCCACGCTTCCTCATCCAGGGTATCCTGGAGTCTCCCCTGCCGCCCGAGGAGTCCGGCGATGCCTGATAAAGCCAAAAACCCGCCACGAGTCGTGGTCTTCGCCTACCACTCGGTGGGCGTACGTTGCCTCGAGGTACTCCATCGCTCCGGCGTGGATATCGCCTTGATCGTGACTCACCCGGACGACCCTTCAGAAAATCGCTGGTTTGACAGTGTGGCCGAATGGGCAGCTCAACAAGGCATCCCCGCCCTCACCCCGCCAAACCCCAATGATCCCGCTCTGGTGGAACGAATTTCCGCCCTTCATCCCGATTTCTTTTTCTCCTTTTATTACCGGCAGATGCTGGGAGCCGACTTGCTCGCCCTGCCCAAACGCGGCGCCTATAACCTGCATGGTTCACTTCTGCCGCGTTACCGGGGGCGAGTCCCGGTCAATTGGGCGGTCATTTGCGGCGAAACGGAAACTGGTGCCACCCTGCACGTCATGACTCTCAAACCGGACCAGGGCGATATCGTCGCACAGGAAAAAGTCCCCATCGGTCCGGACGACACGGCTCATGATGTTTTCCTGCGCGTCATCGAAGCGGGTGAACGAGCCCTTTCTCAAGTGCTTCCTGCTCTGCTGGCGGGAAAAGCCGTGCATCGTCGGCAGGATTTGTCCCAGGGAAATTACTGCGGTGGACGTCGCCCCGAAGATGGAAAAATCGACTGGAGCCAACCTGCCCAAGTCATCCATAATCTGGTGCGAGGCGTTGCCCCCCCTTATCCGGGTGCATTTACCCTGGTGGGGGGTCAATCTCTGCGTATCCTCAGAACCAGTCTTCATCCCCATCCAGATGCCCTGGCAGAAACCCGGGGCGGAGATGGCCACCCCCTCTACCTGTTGCAGGCAGAATGGCAGGGGCAATGCCTGGATGCAGCGCAATTCAGGGCCACTTTCCCCCAAGGCTGCGCACCGGATCCTCTGCCTGCAACAAAAAGCCCTTAAAATGCCTTTCCCCCCGTTTATCGGAATGAAGGCTTCCCGTATAATAGCGGGATAATGTGCCATTTTTATCTTTGAACAACGGAACCTCCATGAAAAAAATCCTCATCCTTGGCGTCAATGGCTTCATCGGTCACCACCTCAGCCAGCGCATCCTGTCCACGACCGACTGGTCGGTGTATGGCATGGATATGCACAGCGAACGCGTCAAGGATCTATTGGATCACCCGCGCTTTCACTTCTTCGAAGGGGATATCACCATCAACAAGGAGTGGATCGAGTACCACGTCAAGAAGTGTGATGTGGTCCTGCCGCTGGTGGCCATTGCCACCCCGGCCACCTACGTCCAGCAGCCCCTGCGGGTTTTTGAACTGGATTTCGAAGCCAACCTCCCCATCGTGCGCAGTTGTGTCAAGTACGGCAAACGAATCCTCTTCCCCTCGACTTCGGAAGTCTATGGCATGTGTCGGGACAGCGAGTTCGATCCGGATCGATCGGAACTGATCCTGGGCCCCATTGAAAAACAGCGCTGGATCTACTCCTGTAGCAAGCAACTGATGGATCGGGTGATCTGGGGCTATGGCATGCAGGAAGGGCTGGACTTTACCCTGTTCCGCCCCTTCAACTGGATCGGTTCCGGACTGGACAGTATCCACACGCCCAAGGAAGGCAGTTCACGCGTCATCACCCAGTTCTTCGGGCATATCGTGCGGGGAGAAAACATCAAACTGGTGGACGGCGGAACCCAGAAACGGGCCTTCACCTACATCGACGATGGCGTCTCCGCGCTCATGAAAATCATCGAAAATCCTCAGGGTGTGGCAACGGGAAAAATCTACAACGTGGGCAACCCAGGCAACAACTACTCAGTCAGGGAACTGGCGCAAATGATGCTGGATCTGGCGATGGAATACCCTGAATACCGCACCACCGCACAACAGGTCAAACTGGTGGAAACCACCGCTGACACCTATTACGGCAAAGGGTATCAGGATGTCCAGAATCGCGTCCCCAAGATCACCAATACCTGCGAGGAGTTGAACTGGTCGCCTGAAGTCGGCATGATGGACGCCCTGCGCCGCATCTATGATGCCTACCGCAGCCAGGTCGCAGAAGCACGCGAATTGGTGGACTGACGCTGATGCCGGCAACGCCCTGGGTAGGACTGGTCATGGGAAGCCAGTCGGACTGGACGGTGATGGAACAGGCCGCCCTGATGTTGACTCGTTTCGAAGTCCCCTTCGAAGCACAGGTGATTTCCGCCCACCGCACGCCCGACCGCATGTTTCGTTATGCAGAGGAAGCACGTGACCGTGGCCTGAACTGCCTGATCGCAGGAGCCGGCGGGGCAGCCCATCTACCCGGCATGCTGGCCTCCAAGACCACTTTACCCGTCTTGGGCGTTCCCGTTCCCACCGCCTACTTTCAGGGACAAGATTCGCTCCTGTCCATCGTTCAGATGCCCAAAGGCATTCCGGTGGCCACCTTTGCCGTAGGCGCCGCCGGTGCTGCCAATGCCGCCCTTTTTGCGGTCAGTTTGTTGGCGGCACAACACCCGCACCTGGCCGAACGTTTGAACGCCTATCGCGCCGAGTTGGTCGCACAGGTCACCGCCATGCATCTTCCGCCCACCCCATGAGCAGACGCGATCGGACCCTGGGTTTGTTGGGCGGAGGGCAATTGGGGAGAATGTTCACCTCGGCTGCCCGCACCATGGGATTTGATGTTTGGGTATTGGACCCTGACCCTGATGCTCCAGCGGCGCATTTTGCCACCCGCCACCTATGTGCGTCCTTCGATGATGCCGCGGCTCTGAAACAACTGGCGGATTCCTGCCGGGCCGTCACCACCGAATTCGAAAACGTACCGGCCGAAACACTGTCCGCCCTGGCCAGTCAGGTGATTGTCCGCCCTGGCGCACGCGCCGTATCGATCGCCCAGGATCGTATTCGGGAAAAGACTTTCCTGCGCGACGAGGGCTTTCCCGTAGGCGCCTTTGCGCTTATCCCTAACCGGGAATCCTGCGCCAATGCACTGGCACAGATCAAATTTCCCGCACTGATCAAGACTGCACGGTTTGGATACGATGGAAAAGGACAGGTCCGCGTGGAATCACCCGAAGAAGTTCAAGAGATTCTGAGCCAGCAGGCTGGTCTCCTGCCCTGTATTCTGGAAGAAATCGTCCCGCTTCGCCTGGAAATATCGGTCATTCTGGCGCGAACCGCCCGTGGCGAGATCGTTCACTGGCCCGTGGCTGAAAATCGTCACCATCAAGGCATTCTGGACATCACCATCGCCCCTGCCCGCATTCGCGACGAACTGGCCACCCGGGCACGAAAAATGGCCAGTGAAATTGCAGAACGACTGGAGTACGTGGGGGTCATGGCAGTAGAATTTTTTGTGACGGGTATCGATCAGATTCTGGTCAATGAAATTGCGCCACGCCCTCACAACAGCGGGCATTACACCCTCGATGCCTGTATCACCAGTCAATTCGAGCAACAGGTTCGGGTGCTTTGTGACCTCCCTCTGGGCAGTACGGAACAGTTGAAACCAGCAGCCATGATCAACCTGCTGGGGGATTTATGGCAGGAAGGGACGCCCCCCTGGCCCCTGGTTTTTCAAGAACCGGAAGCCAAGTTACATCTCTACGGAAAGGAAAAGCCTCGTCCGGGACGAAAGATGGGACATATCACGGTGCTGGGTCCCAGCGCCAATGAAGCGCTGGAACGCGCCCTGCGCCTTAAAAACGCATTGGCCACAACTTCTTCCTGCCCGGTCGCCGTATAAGAATCGACTATCCCTGACCTTTGGAAAAGAGCGAGATCAAACAGCTTCCTCGCCCTGTTCTCCCGTACGGATCCGCACGGCTTGCTCCACGTCGACGACGAAGATTTTGCCATCGCCAATTTTACCGGTACGGGCGGAATGGATCACCGCATCCACAACCTTATCCACCAACGTATCGGTTACAACCACCTCGATCTTGACCTTGGGAAGAAAATCCACAATGTACTCGGCGCCTCGGTATAACTCCGTGTGGCCCTTCTGACGCCCAAACCCCTTGACCTCGGTAACGGTCAATCCGGATACGCCCACTTCAGAAAGAGCTTCCCTGACTTCATCGAGTTTAAAGGGTTTGACGATGGCCGTAATCAATTTCATAACATGCTCCGACGATTCCATAACGGCTTTAGTTTAGCAGTCTTTGGCCTACGTTATTCAGAAAATCTCTGGAAGCCCCTGCGATTCCGTTCCACTGCGTGCGTTGCAACTTCATTCAAACGTCATGGTGATGAAAAAATCATCCAAAAAGAAAAAGCCGCCCACAGCGAATGGGGGCGGCAAAAGACCGCTTCAGGAAACAGTCACAACACTGGAGAGTTAGAACATCACAGAAAAATTGACCACATAGGAACGCTCTGGCAAAGCAAAAAGCAGGGGGTTTCCATTTTGGTCTGTAAATCCGGATGTCGAGGCGTAGATGTCATTTCTATTAAATAAGTTGTTGATTTGAAATCCAAGTTTTGCCTGCCTTGCCCAAGACCAACCCGTATCTATTTTATAACTCATATTAAAGTCGGTCATGGTGTAAGAGCCAAAAGGGATGTTTGTGGCCGCCATCGCCCCACTATTGCGTGCGCCCACTTCCTTGGTGATAAGAGAGCCGTACCAATTCCCTTGGTCGTAGATCCCCCCCAGCGCCGCAGTGGTTCGCGGTGTATAGGGAAGGATGGAGCCATCGCTGGTGGAATAATTATTTATCCCCAAGTTACCGTACAAACTGAATCCCCTGGCAAACATCCAGGTTCCCTGCATCTCACCCCCGTCATAGCGCACACCGCCGATATTGGTGAAACAGGTATTGATTCCGCATGCCACTGGACTGATCTTGTCAGTGAAATTGATACGGTAGAGATCAGCAGAAAGATTCAGGGTCCGGGTGGTAAAAACGGTCCCAATCTGGAAATTCTGGGTGGATTGGGGTTGTAAAGTGCCCGTCTGGGCATTGCTCTTAAAGAAATTATTCATATTGGGGGCCATAAACCCTGCGGCATACTCGCCATAGAAAGACCAGTTGCTGCTCACCTTGTAATTGGTGGTCAAGGCAGGCAGCGGTTTGACCCAACTTTGAGCCCCATTGTAAGGTTGTCCCGTCCCTTGCATGACTGGGGAATTAAATGAACGTTCGAAATAGGAGTACTTGAGGCCAGGCGTAATCGTCCATTTCTCGGTGGGTCTCCATTCATACTGCACATAGGGCTGAATGGTGGTCAAGGTGTCCATCATCAACCGGTCGGTGTAGGCCAGATTACCCGTAGTTGCATAAATCTGGTTACCTGAATTGTAGGCTCCGTTCAAGGTCCAGTCACTTTCGTACTGAGAGCGGTTATTGTTCTGATAATCGATCCATGTGCCGTAGTCCAATTGACCCTGACCCAAGATTTCCGACATTCTCAACAAATCGCCCACCGAACGATAATTCATGGTCATCGCCTGACCTGGAATATCATTGGGATAAGCCGTTCCGCCCACCACTGTTCCTGTGGCAGGGAGGCCCGCCCCATTCCCCGTCCCCGGATAGGTGCCAAAGCCCGGCTGTAATCCATTGTAACCATTGTGATAATAGGCGTAGGTATAGAGTTTGTTATCCACATCCACATCGCCGAATCGGGTTTTAATGCCAATGTACTCGAAGTCTGAAGTGATGTTGTCGAAGTTG
>JAJZDE010000033.1 GCA_021828745.1 Pseudomonadota bacterium | reverse complement strand
TGCTCGAATACGCCGCCGATCACCATCTGACCATCCCGGATCAGTTGTTGGTGGACGAAATTTCCCGGGTGGACGTGTTCCAGGAAAACGGCAAGTTTTCTCAATCCCGTTATGAGCAGGTGCTCCGCGCTCAGGGGATGACCCCGGCCCAGTTCGAAAAGCGTTTGCGCGCCGACCTGAAACTGCAACTGGAACAGGAATCCCTGACGACCACGGCGTGGGTGCCCGAGCAGAGCCTCGATGCCTTCCTCAAACTGGATGGACAGATTCGCGCCGTATCCACTGCAACCCTGAGTTCGAGCCAGTTTTTGGGCGAGGTCAAGCTGGCCGACGATGCGGTCAGGAAATATTATCAGGCGCACCCGGACGAATTCCGCATTCCCGAACAGATTTCCATTCAATATGTGACCCTGGCGGCGGATCAACTGGCAGCGGGGGTGACGGTTCTGCCCGAGGAATTACGCAAGGCGTACGCGGATCCCGCCAACCAGAGTCGCTGGACCGGACAGGAAATGCGCCGGGCACGGCATATTCTGCTCACCGTTCCCAGTGGCGCCAGTCCGGCCCAGCGACAGTCGATCAAACAGCATGCCCAACAGTTGCTGACCCGTTTGCAGGCTCATCCCGAACAGTTTGCAGCGGTTGCCAAGGCGGAGTCCCAGGACCCGGGTTCGGCCAATCAGGGCGGGGATCTGGGATTCTTTGCCCGGGGAACCATGACCCCCCCCTTCGAAAAGGCTGTGTTTGCCCTGAAGAAAGGGGAATTCTCCGGCCCGATCGAAACGGACTTCGGGTATCACGTGATTCAGGTGACGGATATCCATGAGGCGAAGCATTTGAGTCTCGAGGAGGTGACGCCCCAACTGACCGCAGAGATTCGCCGTCAGAAGGCCAGCCAGAAATTTTCCGAGGAGGCGGATGCTTTTACCACGCTGGTTTATGAGCAATCCGGCAGTTTGCAGCCTGCCGCCGACAAATTTCATCTGACGCTGCAGACCGCCAGCGGGATCAGCAAAGACCAGAAAACGGGCATCTGGTCCAATCCAAAGTTGCAACAGGCATTGTTTTCTACGGCGGTGATCAAGGATCATCGCAATACGCCCGCCATCGAGGTGGCTCCCGGTTTGCTGGTGGCTGCCCGGGTCACCATGGATCAAGCGGCGACTCTGAAACCGCTGGAACAGGCGACTCCTGCCATCGAGCAACGGCTCGAGGCGCAGCAGGCGGCGGTTCTGGCCCGTCGGGCAGGCGAAGAGAAACTCAAGGAATTACAGGCGGGCCAGGCAGACTCCAGCCTGACCTGGTCCGGGGAGCGGCTCCTGACCCGTCAGCAGGCCTATGGCGGTGGTTTGCCTCCGGCCGTGGTGACCCCTGCCTTTCGGGTGGGTGAACGACATCTGCCCGGTTATGCGGGGGCATCCACCCCGGACGGCGATTTTATCCTGGTGCGGGTTACCCAGATTCAGCCGGGACGTACCGATGAACCTGCCGCGCGGAAGGAAGCCGAAACGGGCTTGACGCGCGCCTACGGGGATGAAGCCATGGAAGAGTTCATGGCCGCCCTGCGTCAGAAGGCCACCATTCAGGTGGTGGACAAGAGCGTGCTGGGAGAGATTCCTCAGCACTGACTTCCGGTGGGGGGAGATCCCCCCACCCGGTCTCATCCCGTGAATCAGCCTCCCATGCCCGGGACGGTACTGGAAAAACCGCCGTCCACATGAACGATTTCTCCCGTCACGCCAGAAGCCAGGGAACTGCACAGGAAAGCGGCCACATTTCCCACTTCCTCGATGGTGATATTGCGGCGCAGGGGGGCGGTTTGCTCCACATAGCCCAGAATCTTGCCGAAATCACCGATGCCCGCGGCAGCCAGGGTTTTGATGGGCCCCGCAGAAATGCCGTTGACGCGAATGCCTCCGGGGCCCAGACTTTGTGCCAGATAACGGACATTGGCCTCGAGACTGGCCTTGGCCAGTCCCATGACGTTGTAGTTTTGTACGGAACGCTCGGCGCCCAGATAGGACAGGGTCAGCAGGGCGCCCTGACGACCGGCCATGAGGGGAGCGCCCGCCTTGGCCAGGGCTGCAAAACTGTAGGAACTGATGTCATGGGCGATCCGAAAGTTTTCCCGGGTCACGGAATCCAGAAAAGTGCCGCTGAGGGCCTCACGGGGAGCAAAGGCAATGGAATGAACGATGCCATCCAGTCCATCCCAGCGTTGTCCCAACGAATGGAAGAGTGCCTCGATCTGATCGTCCTGCGCCACATCACAGGGATAGAGTTCGCTGATCCCCAGTTCCGTGGCCAGTTTCTCCACCCGTCCGCGCACCGCGTCGCCCTGATAGGTGAGCGCCAACCGGGCCCCCTCCCTTTGCATGGCCTGGGCGATCCCCCAGGCGATGGAACGATTGCTCAGCAATCCGGTGATGAGTATGTTCTTGTTTGCCAAAAATCCCATGGGTTGGTCTCCTCTGTCAGGGCCTCATGATAAACCATTCCCTTCGGAAAGGCGCGGTCGGACGCGATAGAATGGGCGGATGGCAGGTGGGTTTTGCAGGGACGATCGGGAGGAGCGGGCATGAAAGAGGGGGGTGGATGAAGGGGGGAAGAGTTTGGGTGCTGTGGCTGGCCTTGCTGTGGATGTCCTCGCTGCAGGCCCAGGAAAAAGTTCTGCATGTGGCGTTCTCTGCTTCTGAAACGGGGTTTGATCCGGTACAGACTTCCGATCTCAACACGGCGGCCATCGAACAGCAACTGTTTGAATCGTTGCTGACTTACGATTATCTGGCACGACCCGCCAAACTGGTGCCGCGATTGGCAGCAACCATGCCCAGCGTGAGCGGGCAGGGGCGCGTCTGGACCTTTACCCTGAAAAAGGGCGTGTATTTTTCTCCTGACCCGGTTTTTCGGGGCAAGAAGCGGGAAGTGACCGCGACCGATGTGGTCTATACCCTGATGCGTTTCATGGATCCCAAAAACCGTTCCCCGTACAAGTTCCTGCTGGACGGAAAAATCGAGGGACTGGATGAGCGGGCAGCCCAGGCCCGGGCGACCGGGCATTTTGATTACGACACGCCCGTGGCGGGGCTGACGGTGCTCGATCCCTGGCATGTGCGCGTGCACCTGAAAACTACCGACTACAATTTCGGGCATGCCATGGCCCAGCCGGTCATGGGCATCGTGGCCCGGGAGGTGATCGAGGCGTATGCCGGGGATACGGCATCCCATCCGGTGGGGACCGGACCCTATCGCCTGGGACAGTGGTTGCGCTCGGCGCGCATCGAATTGATCCGCAATCCCAACTACCGCCCCGAAGTCTGGCATTTTTCTCCCGGCAATGATCCGGAGAATCGACGTCTGGTGGCACAAATGGAAGGAAAAATGCTGCCCCGGATCGATCGGATCGATATTCAGATCATCGAGGAAGCCCAGTCGGCCTGGCTCAGTTTTGGCAAGGGGGAACTGGACATCCTGGGGATTCCTGCCCAGTTTTCTCCGCTGGCCCTGAGTGGGGATCAGTTGCGTCCGGAATGGGTCCGGCGCGGGGTTCATCTGGACCGGATCGTGGAACCGGCCATCGCCTACTACTTCATCAATCAGCAGGATCCTGTGCTGGGCGGCATGACCCCCGCCAAAATTGCCTTGCGGCGCGCCATCTTTCTGGCGATGAATGATGGCGAGATGATGCGGGTCATCGACAAGGGTCAGGCGATCCGAACCACCTACCCGATTCCGCCGGGCGTGGCGGGCGCCGATGCCCAGTACCAGAGTTTGTTGAATTATGACCCTGAGCTGGCCAATCAATTGCTCGATGCCTATGGATACCGGCGGGACAGAACCGGCTATCGGCTTCAGCCGGATGGAAAGCCACTGGAAGTTCAGTATACGACGGGACTTTCTTCGCAGGATCGCGAACTGGATGAGGTGATGAAAAAATCCCTGGACCGCATCGGCCTGCGGTTTTCCAGCAACAAACTCAAGTTTCCGGACATCATACGGGCAGAACGGCAATGCCAGGTCCAGTTTCGCCTGTCGGCCTGGATTGCCGATTACCCGGATGGAGACAATTTCATGCAACTCTGGTACGGACCGCATACCCATGAGAACAACGCCAGTTGCTATCAGGACCCGGAATGGGACCGACTCTACGAGCAAACCCTCACCCTGCCCGATTCCCCCCGGCGCGATGCCCTGTACCATCGGTTGGCGCGCCGCCTGGAACTGTATGGGGTGACCAAGGTCAGCACCTCGGCCCTGCGCAATGTCCTGTCTCAGCCCTGGGTGCTGGGTTACCGGGCGCACCCGATCCTGCCTTCGGTGTGGAATTACCTGGATGTGGAGGAGCGGCATGGCGCAACCCCCTGACGAGAAAACAACATGAGCGGATTACTGTTTCTGGTCCGGCGCCTGGGACAGGCCCTGCTGACTCTGCTGGGGGTGATCCTGCTGGTCTTCATCCTGTTCAACTGGGTGGGGGGGGACCCTGCCACGATCCTGGCCGGCAAAATGGCCAGCGCGCAGGACCTGGCCAACGTACGCCACCAACTGGGCCTCGACCGCCCGCTCTGGCAGCAGTTTCTGGACTTTGTCGGGCAGGTTTTGCGCGGGGATTACGGGGAGAGCTGGTCCACCCATGAGCCCGTCTCCGCCATTTTCCGCTCCCGGCTGGGGCCCTCCCTGACGCTGCTGATCCCCATGCTGATCCTGGAGACCCTGGTGGCCGTGGCCGTGGCCCTGCTGGTGGCGGCGTTGCGGGGTTCCTGGCTGGATCAGGGGGTACGCATGGTGAGTACGGTGGCCATGTCGATCAGTCTTTTGGTCTACATCATCGTGGGGCAATACGTATTTGCCTACCTGTGGGGATGGTTTCCGGTCAAGGGGTGGAGCGATTCCGTCCTGACCAATTTGCGGGTCTATGCACTTTTGCCTGTATTGCTGGGGCTTCTCGTGAGTGTCGCGCCCTCGATCCGGCTCTATCGTTCCTTCATACTGGAAGAGATCGATCAGGATTTTGTGCGGACGGCGCGTGCCAAGGGATTGTCGGAGAGACGCATTCTGTTCGTGCACGTTCTGCGCAATGCGGCCATTCCGATCGTGACCAATGTTCTGATGGGATTGCCCGGATTGCTGACGGGCGCCTTTCTGCTGGAGCGGTTTTTTGCCATTCCCGGCATCGGCCGGGAAATCATTCTGGCCGTGGAGCGGAGTGATTTCCCCCTGATCAAGGCGATCACCGTGTATGTGGCCATGGCCACCCTGGCGGTCAATTTTCTGGGCGATCTGTGTTACCGGTGGCTGGACCCCCGGGTAGGTTTGGAGTAGGACGGAATGACGGTACAAATGGATTCATCGATGCGTTCTGAGAGTGCCTGGAGCCTCGCCCTGCGCCGCCTGTGGCGGGATCCGGTGGGGCGCATTTCCCTGGGGGTGGTGACATTTTATCTGGTACTGGTGGGGATGGTGCTGGCCGGTTGGCTGGGAACGCGCTGGAACGACCCGGTAGCCGTCAATTATGCGCCGCCGACCTGGTTCGTCTCTGCCGCGAATCGGGTGACCCTGCCAGCCGGAGAGGCCTGGGATCGCACCCTGGTCGTTCCCCTGTATGGTTGGACCGATCCGCTGGAGCCGCTCTGGAGTGAAGCGCGGGCCGCTGCACAGCGGATCCAGCCCGAGCCTGTGTCGTATCGCCTGACCCTGCCTTTCGGTGCGGACAAATGGGGCAGGGACGTGGGGCAAAAGGTGCTCAAGGGGACCCAGACCTCGGTTTGGGTGGGGCTGGTGGCGGCTTTCGTGGCCACCCTGATCGGGACCGTCCTGGGCGCTCTGGCGGGTTATTACGGGCGGGTCGTTGATGACCTGTTGAATGGTTTTTATGGTGTATTGACCTCCATTCCCTACCTGTTGCTGGTTTTTGCGGTGGCTGCCGTACTTCAGCAGAAAGGGGTGGGCACCCTCATCCTGATTCTCGGTCTGACGGGATGGACCGGGGTTTTTCGCCTGGTCCGGGCCGAATACATGAAGCATCGCACCCGGGAATATGTGCTGGCTGCCGGTGCCCTGGGCGCTTCCCATGGGCGGCGTGTGTGGGTACATATCCTGCCCAATGTCGGTCACGTGGTCCTGGTCCAGTTTTCCCAGAATCTGGTGGGGTTCATCAAATCGGAGGTGATTCTCAGTTTTCTGGGGTTTGGCGTCCCGGTCAGTTCGGTATCCTGGGGCAGCATGTTGAACGAGGCGCAGAACGAACTGATCCTGGGTAAGTGGTGGCAACTGGTGGTCACCACGGTGGCCATGGCCGTTTTTGTCACCGCCTCGAGTTTGCTGACTGATGCCCTGCGGGATGCGCTCGATCCGAGGTTGAACTCGTGAAGCCCTTGCCTTTGCTGGAGGTGCGTGACCTCGAGGTGACCTTTCGCCGTGCCGGAGATCATCCCCTGGCAGCGGTGCGCGGCGTCGATTTTACCGTGCCACCCTGCGCCACCGTTGCTCTGGTGGGTGAGTCGGGCAGCGGGAAATCGGTGACCGCGCTCTCCATTCTGCGCCTTCTCCCGCAATCCCATACCCATATCCACGAGCGCAGTCGCATTTTGTGGGAAGGGAACAATCTTCTGGAGTTCTCTCCTCAGGCCATGCGCGCTCTGCGTCGGCGTTCCCTGGGGATGATCTTTCAGGATCCCCAGGGTTCGCTCAATCCGGTATTTACCATCGGAATGCAACTGGGCGAATCGGTGCGCCGTGCAGAAGGGATCGAGTCCGCGCGGCAGGTACGCCAACGTTCCCTGGAACTCCTGTCGCAGGTGGGCATTGCCAATGCGGCGGCACGGCTGTCCGCTTATCCCCATCAGCTGTCCGGGGGCCAACAGCAGCGGGTCATGATCGCCATGGCGATCAGTACCCATCCCCAGTTGCTGATTGCCGACGAACCGACCACGGCCCTGGATGTCACCGTGCAGCGGCAGATCATGACCCTGTTACGGGAACTGCAGCGCGAACTGTCCATGGCCATTCTGTTCATTACCCATGACCTGGCGCTGGTGGGGGAAATTGCCGAGGAGGTGGTGGTGATGCGCCAGGGACGGGTGGTGGAGCAGGGGCGCTGCGCCGAAGTCCTGGTGGCTCCCCGCCATGGCTATACCCGGGCATTGCTGACCTGCCGTCCCACGCTGGGCAATTTGCCTGCGCGTTTGCCCATGATCGATGACCAGGGGGAATTGATGCCCGCCCGGGGTTCTTCCGGTTCCCGTCCGTCGGGTTCGTTGCCGGTGGTCCTGGAAGTGACGGGGGTCAGCAAGTCCTTCGTGATTCAGGGTTCAGGCTGGCGACGCGCCCGTTTTCAGGCGCTGGAACCCATTGGGTTTACCTTGCAGGCCGGACGTACCCTGGGGGTGGTGGGCGAATCCGGCTCCGGCAAATCCACCCTGGCCAGGATAGTGGCCGGTATCCTGACCCCCGACACGGGACAGATCCGCTTATGCAGGAACGGGCGGCCGGCCCAGGTACAGATGGTGTTTCAGAATCCCTTTGCCTCCCTCAACCCGCGTTTCACCGTTGCCCAGTTGCTGACCGAACCCCTCATGCTTCAGGGGCTGGGGAACGGTGCAGGCGAACGGCTGGAACTGGCGGTGCGCTGGTTGGAGCGCGTCGGGTTGGACCAACGGGCACTGAACCGCTACCCCCATGAATTCTCCGGTGGGCAACGCCAACGGATTGCCATTGCGCGTTGCCTGACGGTGAATCCGCGCGTGCTGATCTGTGACGAGTCCGTTTCTGCCCTGGATGTGTCGGTTCAGGCTCAGGTGTTGAATCTGTTACGGGATCTGCAGGACGAACTCGACCTCAGCCTGCTGTTCATTTCCCACGATCTCGCCGTGGTCCGGTTCATGGCCGATGAAATCCTGGTTCTGTACGCCGGGCAGGTCGTGGAACGGGGAAGCGCGGAAGACCTCTATGCGCGTCCGCACCATCCCTATACCCAGCAGTTGCTCAAAGCCGTTCCTCAGGGTATCCCACTGTTCTCTCAGGGGGCGGGCGCATGAGACGAAGGCTTCCGGGTTCTGGCGGAGGAAGTTCGCTTCGTGCCTTTGGCATGGGTCCCCTGTTTTGAGTGGCCCCTGCCATGAGGAGCAGGGGACAGGCGGGCGCTTTTGCCGGTTTTTCCATGGGCCGTGTGATGCTTCGTGGGGGGGGCCGAGAGTTCGGCCTCCGGGGGGCTGGCGGGAAGATCGGCGGGGGGGGCGGAAGAACCGGTTTCCGCCGTTTTTGAAAGGGGGACCAGAATGACGCCGCCGCTGGCAATTCTGCGGTTGGGCGCAATGCCGTTGATGCGTTTCAGTTCCTCACCGCTCATTCCGTATTCATGGGCCACCCGATCGATGGCCTCGCCCCGCTGCAACTGGCGGGTTTGCCAGGACACCAGGGTGAGGTCCGGGTCATCCAGATGTGCGATGAAGGAACTGGCGGCGGACACGGGAACCAGGATCGTCGTGGTTCGGTTGGCGCTGAGCTGGATCAGGGGCCGGTTGAAACCGGGATTCAACATCAGAAAATCGTCCACGCTCAAGCCCGCCAGTTGGGCAGCGACCTTGGTGTCGATTTTCTTGTGGGTGGTGATGGAAGAGAAGTAAGGTTCATCCGGAATGGGCGGAAGGATGAGGCCATAATGTTCCGGGGAGAGGACGATGGCCTTGGCGGCCAGAAGACGGGGGACATAATTGCGGGTTTCGTCGGACAGGTTGAGGTGACCAAAGTCGACAGGCAACTGGCGGGCACGGTTGTAGGCAATTTCGCGACGGATTTTTCCTTCTCCACAGTTGTAGCCTGCCAGCGCCAGGTCCCAGGAGTGAAATTCGTCATACAGGCGCTGGAGATAGTCCAGAGCGCTGTAAGTGGTGGCGACCACATCCTTTTGTCCGTCGTACCACCAATCCTTGTGCAGGCCGAAGAGACGGGCCGTGGAGGGGATGAACTGCCAGATGCCCGAAGCCTGGCTGCGTGACAGGGCATGGGGGTTATAGGCGCTTTCCACCAGAGGCAGGAGCGCGATTTCGGTGGGCATGCCCCGGCGCTGGACTTCGCTGACAATGAAAAAGAGGTACATCCGGCTGCGGTTGAGGGTCCTTTCCACATAATCCGGGCGGGCGGCAAGCCAGGCAATCTGTTTGGCCACCAACCGGCTATCCTGCTCATCCGTCAGATCGGGCAGGGCGAATCCGCTGCGGATCCGGTCCCAGACCTCTCCCGGCGGCGCCTGGTCGCTGGCCTGGGTGGGTAATTCGGGATCGGGGGACGGATCGAGGTCGTCCAGGCCGGGATCCTGAGGTTCGTCTTCGCTCACGAGTGCCGGCGTGGGCGAGGAAAGGGAGGAAGGAAGCGGGTCCTGGGCCCAACCGGGACCTATCCAGAATAACAGCGCCAGAAGGACCGGAATTCGGGTCAACACTGATTTTTCCAGGCGCGTAGAACCGTGAAACGAGTCAGTGGGTCGGTGCCCACGGGATGGCCCAGGTAATGATCCAGCGCCGGGGTCAGGGCGGCATCGGCACTGCGCAGGAAGGGATTGGCACGCCGTTCGCGACCGATCCGGCTGGGCAGGGTGGGTTCCCCGCGCGCCCGTTGAGCCCGAGCCTCCCTTGCCCAGTTCTGGAGTTCCGGATTGTGCGGGTCCACCCGCGCGGCAAAGGCCAGATTGGACACCGTGTACTCATGCGCACAATAGACGGCGGTTTCGTCAGGCAGGGCAGCCAGTTGCGCCAGGGAGTGAAACATCTGGGCGGGCGTTCCTTCAAAGATTCGACCGCAACCGGCCGCAAACAGGGTATCTCCACAAAAGAGGCAATCCTGGCCCAGATAGGCCACATGTCCCAGGGTATGTCCGGGAACTTCCAGTACCGTCAGGGTCAAACCCAGGGGGGTCAGGGAGATCTCGTCTCCTGCGCGAAGGGGGTGGGTCGTGCCCGGGATGGCTTCTGCCGCAGGGCCATAGACCGTCAGGTCGGGAAAGTGGGCGCACAGTTCCGCCACCCCGCCGCAATGGTCCGCATGGTGATGGGTGAGAAGGATGCCCTCCAGTTCCAGATGACCGCGCCGAAGGGCGGTCAGGACGGGGGCGGCCTCTCCGGGGTCGACGATCCACGCCTTGCGGTCATTGTGGATCAACCACAGGTAATTGTCGGCGAAGGCGGGGATCGGAACGATAGAGAAAGAGTTAGGCATTTTCCACAAAGAACCGGATTTGGACTACAATTTTGTCATGGAACAGAAAAACCTGCACGCTTGGCTCGAGACTCCCCTGGGGCAGTATGTGCTCCGGATGGAGCAGGACATGCTCGATCAGGCGGTGGCGAACCTCTTCGGCTTCAATGCGCTGCAGATCGGCTGGTCGCATCTGGACGGGTTGCGCACCAACCGGATTCCGCATCATATGACGGTGAGCGCGAGTCCGGGAGGAACCCTCCAGGCCGAACCCTGTGCCCTGCCCCTGGCTACCCAGAGTCTGGATCTCGTGGTCATGCCCCATGCCCTGGAGTTTACGGAACATCCTCACGCCCTGTTGCGCGAGGTGGATCGGGTGATGCGCCCCGAGGGGCGATTGGTCATCGTGGGTTTCAATCCGCGCAGTCTGTGGGGCGTCCGTCAGTTGTTCACCCTGGACCGACGGGTGTCCCCGTGGTCGGGACACTTCATCAGTCTCCCCCGTCTCAAGGACTGGCTGGCCTTGTTGAGTTTCGAGGTGGATGGCGGGCGATTTGGCGCTTACGCGCCGCCCTTTACCAGCGCCCGCTGGTTGCACCGTTTCCGTTTCATGGAGCCAGCGGGCGATCGCTGGTGGGGGGTGGGCGGTGGCATTTATCTGCTGCAGGCGGTCAAGCGGGTGCATGCCATGCGCCTGATCACGCCGCGCTGGCAGCCCCAGAACGTGGTGGATCCTTCCCTGGCTGCCGCGGTACGCAGTGCGGGGGTCCGTCGGCAAGGAGCACAATCCTCCTCGGCGCAGGACAACGTGATCCCTCTCTTGCCTCGCCCCAAAGCGGTGCCGGTATCGCCCCAGTCATGAGTGTGGTTCGAATCTATACGGACGGGGCGTGCAGTGGCAACCCCGGACCGGGGGGCTGGGGCGTGTGGTTGCGCAGTGTGGGCGGGGAGCGCGAACTCTGGGGGGGGGAGGCGCAAACCACCAATAATCGCATGGAATTGCAGGCCGTCATCGAAGGATTGACTGCCCTGACCCGGCCTTGTGAAGTGGAACTGTATACCGACTCCCAATATGTCCAGAAGGGGATCCAGGAATGGATTCATGCCTGGCGTCGCAATGGTTGGCTCACTTCTGCCCGCAAGCCGGTGCGGAATGCCGATTTGTGGCAGATACTCTGGGAGGCGACCCAGCGTCACCGGATTTCCTGGTACTGGGTCAAGGGTCATGCAGGGGATCCGGGGAACGAACGGGCCGATGCGTTGGCGCGGCGTGGTCTGGAAGAAAAGGGGCGGGTATGCGCTGGGTGATGCTCGATACCGAAACCACCGGACTGGATCCGCGTCAGGGGCATCGGCTGGTGGAAATCGGCCTGGTGGAAATCGTTGCCCGGCGTCGTGCGCGTACCTGGCATCATTACGTCGATCCGGGGCGGGACAGTGATCCGGGCGCTTTGGAAAAACATGGCCTGACGACGGATTTTTTGAAGGACAAACCCCCCTTCGGCGCGGTGGCTGAAAGTCTCATCGAGTTCCTGTGTGATTCCTCCGGGGGAATGGCCCTGGACTGTCTGGTGATTCACAACGCTGCCTTCGATCTGGGTTTTCTCGATCACGAGTTGGGTCTGCTGGGAAAACCTGCCTTGCTGGCGCATCTGCCGGCGGGCGTGTTGGTGGATTCCCTCAAGGTGGCACGCGAACTGTTTCCGGGCAAACGCAACAGTCTGGATGCCCTGTGCGAACGGTACGACATCGATCATGCCCACCGCACCTTCCACGGGGCGCTGCTGGATGCCGAATTGCTGGGAGAGGTCTATCTGGCCATGACGCGCGGCCAGGAAAATCTGCTGATGCCCGAAGAAACCTCGCCGGGTTCGATGCAGATGCCCGGTTACGTCGCCTCGGCTTCGGCGCATCGGTTGCGCGTGGCGCGGGCGACCGAGCTGGAAATGGAAGCCCACCGCACCCAACTGGAACGCATCGACCAGGCCAGTGGCGGGCGGGGATTGTGGCGGCCCGAAGGGCTCTGACCGAAGAGGGTCAGGAAGAGGACAGGGTGGCCTGCAGTAACTGGCGGTAACGTTCCTGGTCGGGCGGGGTTCCCTGGCGTTGGGATTCCCACAGGATCTGTCCCAGGCACTCCAGCAGGCGGTGACGAGCCTCGTGTTCGTCGCGGGTGGTCTGGCACAGGCGCTGAAAAATGGCGCTGATGCCGGGGGGGTGGTCGATGCCCAGTTGTTCTTCAAGGGCAAGATGCAGGGACAGGTGTAAAAAGGGATTCATGCCGCCATCCTCCGGCCCCCAGGTGCGTGCCAGCGTCTCTTCGGAATCCGATTCGAGCAGCGGGTGAAATTCCGGGTGGTGCTGAATGACCTCCGCAGCCAGTGCTTCCAGAGGGCTCAGCAGGCGTCCGCTGCGTTGGCCCTGCCAGGCACCCAT
>JAJZDE010000032.1 GCA_021828745.1 Pseudomonadota bacterium | reverse complement strand
GCTTGGTCTTGGTGCTTTTTTTGGTCAGAATGTGGCGTTTGAATGCCTGGGAGCGCTTGATACTGCCACTCCCTCGCACGCGGAAGCGTTTTGCTGCGCCGCTTTTGGTTTTCATCTTGGGCATGAAGAGCTCCAATCGTTATCGTAATCCGCGTCGGGTGAACAGGCTAAGCGCCTGATGCTTGATGACCCGCCGCGCCTTGTGGGCACTGCTCGCTACGCATCTACTGCCGTCGACGTAGCATCGACTTTGTTTTCCTTGACGGTTTTGCCGACCGCTTCGGCTTTTTTACGGGGGGCCAGCACCATCACCATCTGACGTCCTTCCATCTTGGGAAACTGCTCGACGACCCCATGGGCCGCCAGATCGGCTTCTACCCGCTTGAGCAGGTTATATCCCAATTCCTGGTGCGTCATCTCACGGCCGCGAAACCGCAAGGTCACCTTGGTCTTGTCGCCCTCGGACAAAAAGCGGATCAGATTTCGCACCTTGATGGCATAATCCCCATCGTCGGTGCCGGGACGGAACTTGATTTCCTTGACTTGAATCTGTTTCTGTTTGACCTTGGCTTCGTGCTGTCGCTTGCTCTCGCGATACTTGAACTTGCCAAAATCCATCAGGCGACAGACCGGCGGGTTTGCCGTCGGGGCAATTTCCACCAGATCGACGTCGGCTTCTTCAGCCTGACGCAATGCGTCATTCAGACGCATGATCCCCAATTGTTCTCCATCTATCCCCACCAACCGCACTTCTGCGACGGTGATTTCCCCGTTGATCCGGACTTCCTTATCCTGAGCGATCGCCATTTCTCCCAAAAAAACAATAACCAACCAAGACCTGACCAGATCTTGATCCCAAAACCTTCGATTTCAGTCGGTGGGTTCGCTTTTGGCCAGAATTTCAGCCTTCATGCGGGACACGACGACCTCCACAGGCTGAGCGCCCAGGTCTTTCCCCCGCAAGCGCACCGACACCTGACCAGAGACCGCTTCCCGATCACCCATCACCAGTTGATAGGGAACCTTCTGCAAACTGTGCGACCGTATTTTATAACTGATTTTCTCATTGCGCAAGTCCATCTCTACACGCACCCCTTCTGCGCGCAATCGTTGTGCCACCTTTACCACGGAATCCCGCTGGGCTTCACTGATATTTGCCACCACGGCCTGTACGGGCGACAACCACAAAGGCAGTGCCCCCGCATAGTGCTCGATCAGAATTCCAATGAACCGCTCCAGAGAACCCAGAATGGCGCGATGTAACATAACGGGGGTCTGACGGCTGTTATCGGCTGCCACAAAAGTCGCCCCCAGCCGTTCCGGCATGGAAAAATCCGCCTGGATGGTGCCACACTGCCAAGTACGTCCCAGACTGTCGCTCAAATGAAATTCGATCTTGGGACCATAGAAGGCCCCTTCCCCGGGCAAGGTTTGAAAATCCACTGCGTTGTGCTCCAGCGCAGCGCGCAGCGCATCTTCAGCCTTGTCCCAGATGGCTTCGGAGCCGACCCGTGAGGCGGGTCGGGTCGCCAGTTTGTACTGGATTTCGGTGAATCCGAAATCCGCATAGACCCGTCGCAGCAACCGGATGAAGGCCGATACCTCTTCCAGGATCTGATCCTCGGTGCAAAAAATATGTCCGTCATCCTGGGTGAACCCGCGCACCCGCATGACCCCGTGCAGGGCACCGGAAGGCTCATTGCGATGGCAGGAGCCGAATTCGCCGTAACGGACGGGCAATTCCCGATAACTGCGCACCCCCTGGTTAAAAATCTGGACGTGCCCCGGACAGTTCATCGGCTTGATGGCAAATTCCCGCTCTTCCGACAAGGTCGTGAACATGTTCTGATGAAAATGTCCCCAGTGTCCTGATTTTTCCCATAGACCACGATCCAGGATCTGCGGGCAGCGCACCTCCTGGTACCCATTCTCCCGGTAGACACGGCGCATGTACTGCTCGATCTCCTGCCACACGGTCCACCCCCTGGGATGCCAGAAGATCATTCCCGGTGCTTCTTCCTGCAGGTGAAACAAGTCCAGTTCCCGGCCCAGACGCCGGTGATCGCGCCGTTCGGCTTCCGCCAGTCGATGCAGGTAGGCATCCTGATCCTCGCGCGTGGCCCAGGCCGTTCCGTACACCCGGGTCAGCATTTCATTCTTTGAATCTCCCCGCCAGTACGCGCCAGCCACGCGGGTCAGTTTGAATACCTTGAGTTTTCCCGTGGAAGGCACGTGGGGGCCGCGACACAGATCGACGAAATTGTCCTGCCGATAGAGGGAGATGGGCTCATCCGTGGGAATGGCCGCGATGATCTCCGCCTTGTATTTTTCTCCCGATCCCTCAAAAAACCGCACGGCCTCGGCCCGCGACATCAGTTCCCGTCGTACGGGCAGATCGCGGCGCACGATCTCTTCCATGCGCTTTTCAATACGTTCGAGGTCTTCAGGGGTAAAGGGGCGCAGATAAGAGAAATCATAATAAAAACCGTTCTCGATCACCGGACCGATGGTCACCTGTGCTTCAGGATAGAGTTCCTTGACGGCGTGCGCCAACAAATGCGCGGTGGAGTGGCGCAGGATATCCACCCCCTCCGGGTCTTTTGCCGTCACCAGCGCCAGGGTGACGTCCTGTTCGATCAAGGTCGAGGTGTCTACCAGACGTCCATCCACTTTGCCGGCCAGGGCAGCCTTGGCCAGTCCGGACCCGATGCTTTTGGCCACCTCGGCCACGGTCAAGGGCATCGGGTAGGTACGATGGGAACCATCGGGCAATTGTATAGTAATCACGGAGTTTCCTTTCAACGTTTCCCAAACAGTTTACGTCCCCGCCGCCGTTGACGGCGCAGACTGTTTTCTTCGGACACGGTCAGGGGCTTGGGTTTGCGGTCGGCAAAGGGGTTATGTCCCTGCCGAAACTCGACCCGCAGGGGCGTCCCGCGCAATTCAAAGGCCTCCCGAAAAGTGTTTTCCAGATAGCGACGATAGT
The DNA here is from genome assembly GCA_021828745.1 of Pseudomonadota bacterium. The sequence goes on along the minus strand of JAJZDE010000032.1, from coordinate 9,693 downwards.
TGTCCTGGATATGGGCAACCGCCGATCCATGGATCACCACGATGGGCGGATTGTGCCCCCCCTGGTGGGCATAACGCAGTTTCGGGCGGAACGGTCCCGCCTTGGCGGGCTGATGCTTCTGCACCGCCGCCTGGAGCGTCCGGGTCAGACGTGGCGTGGGCAAACGCGCCATGGCGGCCTGATAGGCGGCATCCACCGCCGGCAGCAGCCCCTGGACCCCCAATCCATCCAGTGCGGAAATGAACAGATGGTGGGCGAAATCGAGAAAGCCCAATTTACGCGCAATATCCTGGCGCAGCATGTCGCGCCGATGGGCATCGAGCCCTTCCCATTTGTTCACCGCCAATACCACCGCCCGCCCTGTGGTCAGGACATGCCCTGCAATGTGTGCATCCTGGTCCGAGATGTCCTGGCGCGCATCCAGAGTCAGGACCACGACATTGGCTTCCTCGATGGACTGCATCGTCTTGAATACGGAAAACTTTTCCACGGCCTCGAATACCTTGCCCCGGCGCCGTAACCCGGCCGTATCGATCAGGGTGTAAAGACGCCCGTTTTCTTCGAAATCCACCTCGATACTGTCCCGCGTCGTGCCTGGCTGGTCAAAGGCAATGACTCTCTCTTCTCCGAGCAATCGGTTGACCAGGGTCGATTTGCCCACATTGGGACGCCCCACGATGGCGATGCGCGGACGGTCCGGACGTTCCTCGGAAGAAGCGGTGGATTCGGGGATCGGGATCCCTCCCAGAACCTCGTCCATGAGATCCCCGATCCCTTCGCCATGGGAAGACGAGATGGCCAGGGGATCGCCCAACCCCAGTTCATGGAATTCGGCGGTTACCATGGCGCGCGCCATGCCTTCCACCTTGTTCACCGCCAGAGTCACCTGTTTCCCCCTTTGGCGCAGGCGTTCGGCAATGGTGCGATCGCCGGGAGTCAACCCGCTGCGTCCATCAGTCAAAAAGATGACCCGGTCCGCCTCATCCAGCGCCTGTTCCGTCTGGCGTGCCATTTCACGCAGGATACCGTCCTTCGCCACGGGTTCGAAACCGCCGGTATCGATGACCAGATAAGGCAACTCTTCCCAGACGGCACGCCCGTAGTGGCGATCCCGGGTCAAACCCGGCAGATCCGCCACCAGGGCATCCCGACTGCGAGTCAAACGATTGAACAGGGTGGACTTGCCCACATTGGGTCGTCCCACGATAACCACGGTGGTCAGGGGGCGGAATTCAATGGGTTGCATGGGCTGTCAACGCAAACATTTGACCCGTACGATTCACCACCAGTACCCGTTCATTCCCCAGATAAACAGGAGCCTGAACGATGGGGGTCTTGTCGGTGGCGATTCTTCCCACCTCGACGCCATTCTCTCGATTGATGAAATGCACCACGCCTTCCGCATCCCCCAGTACGACGTAGGAAGCCGTCACAGTCGGCGGAGACAGATAACGTCCCTCGAGATCGCTCATTTTCCACATCACCCCTCCGGAACTGCGATCCAGCGCCATGACATCGGATTTGGCCGTGGTCAGCACCAACTGGGAACCCGCTTCGACCAGGGGACCCACGGCATCCACATCACGGGACCAGACCATTTGGCCGTGTTCACTGTCCAGACATGCAGCCCGTCCTTGATAACTGGCCGTACACACCATCCCGTCTCCCACCAGGGGGTCGCCCAACACATCATTCATTCGTTCCAACTCCGTTGCACCGTGCGGTGAAGAAACCAGCGACTCCCACTGGATGGTGCCGTCGGACAGGTTCAGGGACATCAACTTCCCCCCCGGCATGCTGACCAGCGCCACGCCATGCCCCAGGGTCATCCCGCCCACCCCCCGCAAGACCAGGGCCGGCATGGGACGCGCTTGCGTCCACAAGACCTTGCCCTCCGCTTCACTCAGCCCCATCACTTTGCCTTCCGCCGTCCGCACCACCACGATGCCATCGGCGCCTTGCGGTGCCGCCAGCAATTCACTGGAAATGGAGGTGCGCCACAAAAACTGCCCCGTGGGCAACCAGGCCAGCACTTCTCCCTTCTTGTTGCTCAGCAATATCTCGTGCTCCCCCACGCCAATACCCGCCGCAAAGAGTTCTCCGGTGTCCAGATCCCACCTGGCCTTCCCGGTCTCCGGGTCCACGGCCCTCAATTCGCCCTTCTCTCCGGCGACGTAGAGCAAGTGATCATGCAGGAGCGGCACCAGAAAACCTTCTTCGGTCTCGCCCAGAGAAAGTTTCCAGTCGACCTCCACTGCCACCGTGGGTTTCAGAAGCGGCATGGGGGCGATGGGCAACTTGTCTGCACATCCCGCGCCCAAGGCAGCGAGGACAATGCCCAGCCATTGGATTTTCTTCATCGTCCCCCTCCCAGGGCTTCCCATTTGTTTTGTGCCAGTTGATGCAGGGCATCCATCGGCTGCGATTTTTCCATGGCGCTCCGATAGGCTGCACGTGCCTCGGCCAACCGATTCAGGGCCAACAGGATATCACCGCGCAGATCCAGCGTCAGGGCGGCAAAGTCCGGTGCATGATTATCGTCCAGTAAGCGCAGGGCTTGCTCGAACTTTTTCTGATCCGCCAGCAGACCCGCCAGACGCAAACGTGCCAGGTCGACCAGTGCCGGTTCCTGGGAATGCTGGATGACCCATTCCAACTCCCCCTGGGCATCCCCATCATCGCCATGGGCATGGCAAATCGCCGCCGCAATCAAGGCACCCCGGGTGGCCAGGGCGCTGTCGGGTTGCTGGGACTGCAATGCGCGGGCGGCCCCCAGAGTAGGCGTAACCGCTCCCGTGCGGGCCGCCACCCGGACGGCCTCAAAAGCACGTCCGGCTTCTGCTGCCTGCCGTTGTCCATACCAGAGCCAACCATTGTATCCCCCGACTCCCAGCAAGGCTGCCACAGTCCCTCCCATCACCCACTTGCCATACTGACGCCACCAGGCTTTCAGGGAATCGATTTGTTCCTGTTCTTCGAGATCGTACATGAGTTCACTCACTTGACTTGATTTGTTGGATCGCTTCCGTGACATCCAACGTCGACTGGGTACCCTGACCACGCAGCGGCTTGAGCGAAACCTTCTGCTGCGCTGCCTCCGCCTCGCCCAGAATGATGGCCCAGCCCGCACCGCTGGCGTCGGCACGTTTGATCTGGGATTTGAAATTTCCTCCGCCTGCATGAAAATACACGTCCAACCCGGAGGAACGTAACGTCTCTGCCACACGCAGAGCCCAGGCTTCCTGGCGCTGGTGCATGACATACACCCCAGGATGAACTCCGAACCGCTGCGCCCAATGCGGTTGCTGTTCCAGCAACGCCAGGAGCCGCTCCATTCCAAGCGCGAAACCACAGGCCGGTGCGGGTTTCCCGCCCAACTGCTCCAGCAGTCCGTCGTACCGCCCACCGCCGCAAATGGTGCTCTGTGCGCCCAGCAGGGGAGTCATCCATTCAAACACCGTAGCATTGTAATAGTCCAATCCGCGCACCAGGCGGGTATCGATCTGGTACGCCACGCCATTCTGCTGCAACAACTCCTGCAATGTCTCGAAATGGACGCGGGATTCCTCATCCAGATCGTCTATGAGACGGGGGGCCTTCTCGATCAAGTCGGTCATCGCCGGGTTCTTGCTGTCCAGGATACGCAAGGGATTGGTGACGAGACGGCGCCGTGAATCCTCATCCAACCGGTCCGTGTGGGCGGAAAAATACGCCTGCAGACGCGTGCGATGACGGGCCCGGGTGGCACTGGAACCGATGGTATTGAGGTGCAGGGAAACGTCGCTCAACCCCAGACGCTGCCATAGCCTGGCGGTCATGAGGATCAGTTCCGCATCCACCTCGGGACCGGCAAAGCCCATCGCTTCCACACCACATTGGTGAAATTGCCGGTAGCGTCCTTTCTGGGGACGTTCATGGCGAAACATGGGCCCCATGTACCACAGTCGTTGAGGTCCGTCGTACAACAGATGGTGTTGTATGGCCAGCCGGGCGCAGGAAGCCGTTCCTTCGGGCCGTAAGGTCAAGGCCTCCCCGTTGAGGGAATCCACGAAACTGTACATCTCTTTTTCCACGATATCCGTCGCCGTCCCAATGGAACGAACGAACAGACCGGTGGGTTCCACCACCGGAAACCGGACTTCCCGATAAGCATACGCACGCAGCCACTGGCGAATCTCCTCCTCGAGAAATGCCCACTGCTCGCTCGCTTCGGGGATCACGTCATTCATCCCCCGGACCGCTTGAAACTGTTCGGCTTTCATATTCCCACTCCGTAGCGCCGGGCCACATAAGTTTCCACCAGCGCTTGAAACTCTTCCGCAATCCGCTCGCCCTTGAGGGTCACGGTCTTTTCTCCGTCCACATAGACGGGAGCCACCGGACGCTCACCCGAACCGGGGAGGCTGATACCGATGTTGGCCAACTTGCTCTCGCCGGGGCCATTGACCACACACCCCATCACCGCCACCTGCAGATGCTCCACCCCGGGATATCGATGTCTCCAGAGAGGCATTTGACGGCGCAGGTAATCCTCGATTTGTTGAGCCAGGGACTGGAAATAGGTACTGGTGGTCCGTCCGCATCCGGGACAGGCCGTCACCTGCGGCGTAAAGGCGCGCAGCCCCTGGGTCTGAAGGATTTCCTGGGCCACCCGTACTTCCAGGGTACGGTCGCCGCCGGGCTCCGGCGTCAATGATACCCTGAGGGTATCCCCGATCCCTTCCTGCAGCAACACGGCAAGTGCCGCAGTGGACGCCACGATCCCCTTGCTCCCCATGCCGGCTTCCGTCAAACCGAGATGCAGCGGGTAGTCACAGCGTCGGGCCAGGTCCCGATAAACGGCGATCAGATCCTGCACTCCGCTCACCTTGCAGGAGAGGAGAATGCGCTCCCGCGCCAATCCCCAGGCCACTGCCTGCTCGGCACTTTCCAGCGCCGAAGCCACCAGCGCCTGGCGCATGACCCAGGAAACCGGGTGTGGCTCAGCCAAACGGGCATTGTCATCCATGCAACGCGCCATGACCTGGGGATCCAGGCTACCCCAGTTCACACCGATCCGAATCGGTTTATCGTAGGTCCGCGCAAGTTCGATCAAGCGGGCAAACTGTTCGTCGCGTCGGGAACCCTGCCCGACATTGCCGGGATTGATGCGGTATTTGGCCAGTGCCCGGGCGCAGTCGGGAAACTCGCTCAACAGTTTATGTCCGTTGAAGTGAAAATCGCCCACCAGAGGAACGACATACCCGGACCGGTCGAGGGCCTGGCGCAATTCAGGGACCCGGCGGGCGGCTTCCGCCGTATTCACGGTCACCCGCACCAATTCCGAACCCGCCTGGGCCAATGCCTGAATCTGGTGGAGGGTCGCCTCGAAATCCGCAGTATCGGTGTTGGTCATGGATTGCACGACGATGGGCGCATCCCCGCCGACCCATAGATGCCCCACCTGGACCGGACGGGAATGACGACGCTGGATGCCGCCCCCCTGCAGACTGCCGCTCATGGCTGCCTCGTCACCGATCCCTGCGGGGGCAGGGCCGGAGTAGCAGACGACAGGGGCATTCTGTTTTCTTCAGGAGGTCTCCCGCCGGGAAGGAGTTGCGCCGGTTCTGTCTGAACAGACGCGGGCTCCAGAGGAGGAAGCGCATTGGAAAAGGAGGATCGGGGGGATGTCGGATGCACCACGGCCATCGCTTCCGGCGGATTCTTTCCCGAAAAAATGCCGGTTTGCCAACCTACCATGCCGGCCGTCCCCAGGATGACCACGATCAACAGCGTGCCCACCGAGAACGCGCGTGGCACCTGTTTCCAGAGCGTTGAAACTTCCCGGCCCCAGGACTGGTGTTTCCTGGGCAGAACGGGCACGGAAAGCAGTGGCGTGAGATGCGAGGGACGTGCGTCCTGCCGTTCCCGCTCGAGTTGGGCCAGCAAGGCTTCGGGAGATTCTCCCAACTGACGGGCATAAGTGCGCACCAGGGCACGCACGAACATGATGTCGGGCAAGGCGTCAAAGTCCCCCGCTTCCAGCAACTGCAACTGGTGCGAGGAAAAACGCAATCGTTGAACCATATCCTGAAGCGTGAGCCCCTCCCGCTCGCGCAATGCGATGAGGCGTTGCCCTACGTTGGAGGGCTCGCCGGTTTCCTCATTCATATCCGTTCTTCCTCGCGTTTCTCGTGCCGCCGACTGCGATCAACCACTTTTCCCGCCAGTTGACCACAGGCGGCATCGATGTCATCCCCGCGCGTCCTGCGCACCGTCACGATCAGTCCCGCAGCCATGAGAATGTCACGAAAACGGGAAATTCTTTCCGGTGAAGATCGTCGATAATCGGACCCGGGAAAGGGATTGAAAGGAATCAGATTGAACTTGCAGGGAATGTCTCGTACGCAATCGATCAATTGCCGCGCCTGAAGGTCGGAATCGTTGACCCCGGCCAGCATCACATATTCAAAGGTGATGAAATCACGGGGCGCCGTCTTCAGATAGCGTCGACATGCCGCCATCAGGGCAGCCAGGGGGTATTTCCGGTTGATCGGCACCAACTGGTTGCGCAACTCGTCGGTGGGCGCATGCAGGGAAACCGCCAGAGCCACCGGGATGCGTTCTCCCAAACGGTCCAATGCCGGAATCACGCCCGAGGTGGACAGCGTCACACGGCGCCGTGACAGCCCATAACCAAAATCATCCAGCAAAATATCCAGGGCCATCACGACCGCGTCATAATTGAGCAGGGGTTCGCCCATGCCCATCAGAACGACATTGCTGATGACCCGCTCATTCGAGTGATTGGCGCCCAACGCCTGGTTGGCCCACCATACCTGCCCGATGATCTCGGCCGTCGTCAGGTTGCGGTTGAACCCTTGCTGCCCGGTAGAACAGAAAGAGCATTCAAGGGCACAGCCCACTTGCGAGGAGATGCACAGGGTCCCCCGATGGGCCTCGGGAATGAAAACCGTTTCGATGGCATTCCCGGGCCCCAGAGAGAGGACCCACTTGCGCGTCCCGTCCCCGGCAATGTGCTCGGAAACCAGGGCAGGCACCTCCACATGGGCGTGGTCTGCCAAACGTTGACGGGCGGTTTTGGACAGATCGGTCATCTGACTGAAATCCGCCACCCCTTCCTGATGAATCCAGCGCATCAACTGCCGGGCACGAAAAGGCTTCTCACCCAATCCTGTCAAAAACTGGGTGAGCTCAGCGCGATTCAAGCCCAACAGATTGAGGGTCATCGTTCATCAAATCAACGGGAATGAATCTGGGAGGCCGGGAAAAAGTAAGCGATTTCCACCGCCGCCGTCTCCGCACCATCAGAACCATGGACGGCATTGGCGTCGATGCTTTCGGCAAAGTCCGCGCGAATCGTGCCTGGAGCCGCTTTTTTGGGATCGGTGGCGCCCAGCAGATCACGGTGCTTGAGGATCGCGTTCTCTCCTTCCAATACCTGAATCATCACCGGCCCAGAGGTCATGAACGCAACCAGATCCCTGAAAAAAGGACGTTCTCGGTGGACGGCATAAAAGCCCTCGGCTTCACTTTGAGAGAGCCAGGCCATGCGGGCGGCAATCACCTTGAGACCGGCTTTTTCAAAGCGCGAGTAAATTTCACCGATCACGTTCTTGGCAACGGCATCCGGTTTCAAAATAGACAGGGTTCTCTCGAGGGACATGCAGGTCTCCAAAATAAAGTATAGGGTAAAAACCTTTCCATTCTAGCATGGCCCCAAAGAAAGCGCAGCCCGTTCTCCCGGACGGATTCAGGAGGGATCCTGCCCGACTGGCGGCGAAATTTTCCAGTACCCCCGATGCCGCACCAACGTCCAGCCAGCCCAACGGATTTCCGGGTGGTGATCCGGACGTGCCTTGCTCTGGCGCAGAATCTCCTGCAAACGCCGTTCCGAGCAGGCCGGCGCCCCCTGTTGCCGGATCCACCAGCGCAAGAGATGGAGCGCACGCGCATCCGCCAGGGCATGCAGGGCAGAGACTTTCAAGCCTTGTTCATCGGAAACCTGCTGCCAATCCCGGGCAGACAGGTCATCGAGGACTGCCTGCGCCTGCGCCAGATGGCGCGCACTCCGGCTCAGCGTGGCGCGCCACGCCGGAAAAGCCTCGTCCAGCAAGGGCCCCACACGCTGGCGCAAAAAATTCCGGGCATGACGGGGATCCCGATTGGAGGGATCCTCGACCCAGACCAACCCCTGTGCTGCGGCATAACGCTGCAAGGATGCGCGCGAAACCCCCAACAATGGGCGCACCAGGCTCGGTCCGCCCGGTGCCAGCAAACGCTGCGGGGGCATGGCCTGCAGGCCGGGCAACCCTGCGCCACGCAGCAACTGCAACAATACGGTTTCCGCCTGATCGTCCTGGTGATGCGCCAACGCCACCCACTCCGCCGTTTGACGAGCAAAGACTTCATAACGCCGGGCACGGGCCACTGCTTCCAGGCTTTCGCCACCCCTCCGGATCACCGCCACGACAAATTCCGCGCAGGGGATCTGCCACTGTCGGCATAACCGATCGCAGAACGCCGCCCACTCATCGGCCGCCGATTGAAGTCGATGATTGACATGCACCGCACTCAAACGAAAGTCCAGGTCGGACTGGAGCCCGCGCAGCACATGCAGCAATACGACCGAATCCAGCCCGCCGCTCAGGGCCACCACCAGACGCTGACCCGGTTGCAGGAACCCGGTCAGGTGTCGGGACACCTGCCGGGACAGGAGATCAGTGGTTTTCCTTGAACTTTCCATACCCCATGAGACGATCATAACGTCGCGCCAACAATTCATCCAGGGTCAGAGCATCCAGGGATTTCAAGGTATCCTGCAGGGCACGGCGCAGGTTCTGCATCATGGTCACCGGATCCCGATGCGCCCCTCCGAGCGGTTCTGCAACCACTTTGTCCACCAGACCCAGCGACTTCAGGCGAGCGGAAGTAATGCCCAGGGCTTCCGCCGCATCGCTGGTTTTTTCAGACGTTTTCCAGAGGATGGCGGCACAGCCCTCCGGCGAGATCACCGAATAGATGCCGTACTGGAGCATCAGGGTGGCGTCGCCTACCCCCACCGCCAATGCGCCGCCCGACCCCCCCTCTCCAATCACCGTGCAGAGGATGGGGGTTTGCAGGGCTGCCATTTCCAGCAAGTTGCGTCCAATGGCCTCCGACTGCCCCCGTTCCTCGGCACCGATTCCCGGATAGGCACCGGGCGTATCGATGAAGGTAAAAATCGGCAGGTGGAACTTCTCGGCCAAGCGCATCAGACGCAGAGCCTTCCGGTAACCTTCCGGACGAGCCTGCCCAAAATTCCGGTAGATCCGGTCCTTGGTATCGCGCCCCTTTTGATGGCCGATCACCACGACCGGGCGTTCACCAAAACGGGCCACCCCGCAGACGATCGCCGGATCATCTGAAAAACTCCGGTCGCCATGCAACTCCTCAAACCCCGTAAACAGCGCCTCGATGTAGTCCAGGGTATAGGGGCGCTGGCTATGACGGGCCACCTGCGCCACCTGCCAGGCCTTGAGGCCCGCATAGATATCCTTGGTCAGGGTCTGACTCTTTTTTTGCAGCCGTTCGATTTCCTGGGAGATATCCACCGCCGAATCTTCCTGCATGAAACGCAGTTCCTCGATTTTGGCTTCCAATTCTCCAATGGGTTGTTCAAATTCCAGAAATACCGTTTTCATTGCCCGTCCT
>JAJZDE010000031.1 GCA_021828745.1 Pseudomonadota bacterium | reverse complement strand
CCATCACCCAGCAAAGGATCGTCTTCAACCAGTAAAAGTCTCATGAATCATCCCAAAGAAAGTGACATTCTAGAGGAAACGGCCGGATTCGATCATGATAAAAAGAAGTGGCCCGGAGGGCCACCTTAAGGGGAAACGAATCCATTCACAGGGGAGTCTCAGACTCAGGAGTGATTAGACCCTATTTGCCTTAAGTGCGCCTTAAGTCATTGAGTGCGCTCGACAGCCAGCAGGGTGAGTTGTTCCAGGGCATCCCGGTAGGGTGAGGGGGGGAGTGCCTGATTCAGATGAACCAGGGCCGACCGGCTGAATTCCATGGCACGCTGGCGGGCATAATCCAGCGCACCACTGCCCTGGACGATACGAGCAACGGCTTCCAGGGACTCTCCTCCCCCCTGTTCGATGGCGTTTCTCAGCAGATCGACCTGGGCAGGGGTGGCAGTTTGGAGGGCTCGAATGACCGGGAGTGTGGCTTTTCCTTCGGCCAGATCATCGCCCAGGTTTTTGCCCAGATCCTCCAGTTGACCAGAATAATCCAGTACATCATCGATGATTTGAAAGGCGGTTCCCAATTCTCCGCCGAAGGTGGCCAGATGTTCCTCGATGGTCAAAGGGACGTCGGCCAGAATCCCCGCCAAACGGGTTGCGGACTCGAACAACTTGGCGGTTTTGTAACGGATCACCTGCAAATAACGGGATTCATCCACTTCCGGATCGTGGCAGTTGAGCAGTTGCAACACTTCACCTTCAGCGATCACGTTGGTGGCATCCGCCAGCACCTCCATGACCTTCATCTGATTGACGGAAACCATCATCTGGAAGGCGCGCGAGTAGATGAAATCGCCCACCAGCACACTGGCCTCGTTACCAAACAGGGAATTGGCGGTTTTTTGCCCGCGGCGCAGATCGGATTTGTCGACGACATCATCGTGTAACAGCGTTGCCGTATGGATGAATTCGACAACGGCAGCGAGCGTGTGGTGATGATGGCCCTGATAGCCCAGGGCCCGGGCACAGAGCAGCAGCAGGAGAGGACGCAGGCGTTTCCCTCCGCTGTGGATGAGGTATTCGGCAATCTGTCGGACCAGCGCGACATCAGAGTGCAAGTGATGGCGAATGACCGCGTCCAGCGCTTTCAGATCATCGGCCGTCAGGAGGCGGATCGGTTCAAAACTCACAGCACGTTCTCATGCACAGGACGACACTCTCAAAGCCAATGGGTTTGGTGAAGATGGGGGCAACCCATAGTTTACCAAAGGATTGAAGGCCCCGCATGGCTTCACGGAACCTCATGACTCGAATCTCAGACCGCTGGTGCGTTGGGTGGGGTGGGCCAGACCGACTTCCAGCGTGGTCGGGTCTGCGCTCAGCAGGGTCAGGCGCTGGCGGGCACGGGTGATGCCGGTGTAGATCAGTTCCCGGGTGACGATGGGATGGGGCGCGGGCAGCACCAGGCAGGTATGCTCGAACTCTGAGCCCTGGGATTTGTGGACGGTCAGGGCAAAAGCGGTTTCTGCGTGGTTGAGCCGACTGGGGGCGCGTGCGTGCAGAGTTCGTCCGGCATCCGGAAAATAGACCCGCATGCCTTGCGCTGGGTAGGGGGAGCGTAAGGTCAGACCGATGTCACCGTTGGCCAGGGACAGGTCGGCGTCGTTGCGCGTGATGATGACCGGGCGTCCTTCGTACCATTCGCCCTGGGGCTGGAGTCCGCCCATGGCCCACAATTGCCGTTCGATGGAACGATTGAGTTCGATGACGCCCCAGGGGCCCTCGCGCAGGGCGCAGAGGACGCGGAACTGGTCCAGAGTCTGGAGCAGCAAAAGGGCCCAGGCCTCAAAATCGGCGGATGCGGTGGGCCGGGCCTGAAGCAGTCGAGAAAACTTTTCATAGGAGAGATCGGTGGGGCAGGTGGCGATTTCGACCACTTCCTGAGGAGACGCGCATTCCTTCCAGGCCAGGGAGGAGTGCGTTTCCTGCTTCAGCAGGCGAATGGCGGATTTGACGTCACCGGCATTGACTGCCATGGCCAAGGCGCCGATGGCGGTACCAAAGCGGTGGCTGTGACGCAGCATGACGCGGCATTGGGCCAGATCCGAACCTTTGGGATCACACAGGTTTTCTGGCAAGGGCGGTTCGCCCAGGGCGCGGAGAAAAGAAGCCGTCTCCGGACGGTAATGTCCCGACTCGGCATGGAGGCAGAGATCCCCCAGAACGGCGCCCGCTTCCACACTGGCCAACTGGTCCCGGTCTCCCAGAAGCACGATGCGACTGCGGGGAGGGAGGGCATCAAACAGCGCGACCATCATTTTCAGGTCCACCATGGAGGCTTCATCCACGATGAGGAGGTCGAGGTCGAGCGGATGCGCGGCATCGTGGCGGAACTGGCGGGTCGTCCAGTCCTGGCCCAGCAGGGAGTGGAGGGTGCGGGCCGGACCCACCTGTTCGATGAGGGTCGAGATATCGAGGGCGGCAGGCAGGTTCGCGGGCAATTCGCGCAGGGCGTTCCGGAGCGATTCTGTCAGGCGGGCGGCGGCCTTCCCGGTCGGCGCCGTCAGGGCGATGCGCAGCGCTTCCGGGCGAGCGGACTGGCTCAGGAGAACGGTCAGCAAGCGGGCGGCGGTATAGGTTTTTCCGGTGCCCGGTCCGCCGGTGATGAGGGTAAAGGGGCTGCGCAGGGCGAGGGCACAGGCCACCCGTTGCCAATGGATCCCTGAATGGGCGGGAAAAAGGGCGTGGAGCCAGGGAAGGGCGTCGGTCAGCGCGTCGGGGGACCAGAGGGCAGGGTCGGTCCGCTGGCGAATCTGTCGGCTGAGGGCGGTTTCGTACTGCCAATAGCGCCGCAAGTATAGACGGGTTCCCGCCAGGACCAGTGGAGAGGCGACGGGGGATGAGGGGGGGCTGACACAAGGGCTGCCGTACAGGGTATTCTGCCAGGCAGTGAGCGCGCAGGGTAACTCGGCCAGTACCTGAGCCAGTTCTGCTTCCAGTTCCATACCCAGATTCAGGGTGTTCGGAAGAAGGGAATCGAGATCCAGGCAACTGTGCCCCCGTCCCTCCAGATACGCAACCAAAGCCGCGACCAGCAGAAGTTCGGGTGTGGGCGCGGGATCATGCCTGGCACACCAGCGGGCAAAGGAGACGTCGAGAAGGCGCAATTTCCCCTGGCGGTACCAGATTTCGAGATGTTCCGAAAGGGTGGCGGGGGTCATGAAGGAATTCCGGTGGACGCAGGGGCGAGCAATGCATCGAATGCTTCGATCCACCGATGGGGGGATTCGAGGAGCAGGTTACCGCGCTCCGGTCCCTGGATGCCCCGCAGGAAGAGGTCGATGCCGCCCCCCAGGTGCCGGTGGGGGACGTAGGAGGATCCCAGGCGCACTTTCAGAAGGCGGTGCAAGGCCAACAGATAGAGCGCCAGTTGTACCTCATAGCGGTGAGTGACCACGGCCTGTTCCAGAGTCGCGCGGGTATAGGCGGCATCGTTCTCCCCCAGCGCGTTGGATTTATAGTCCAACACCCAGAAACGATCCTCCCGGAGGAAGACCAGGTCGGCAAACCCCATCATCAATCCTTTCAATGTCCGTGCCGTGAGGGGGGGGCGAGGCAGGCCGGGCCAGAAATGAGTGTGGCAGAAGTCATCCAGCCGTTCTGTGTGGGTGGACTGGAGCGGAAACCAGAATTCCATTTCCTGGAAGGTCTGGGGGAGCGCCTGCAGGGCGACTCCGCCGGGAGCAATGGGAGTCAGGGCGATTTCCTGTAACCACTGTCCGAGGTCGGCGGCATGAGTCTCCCAACCTTGACGAAGGCAGCGTTGATGTAATTGGAGATTCAGGGTGGGGTCGGTATCGAAGGCAAAACGGCGCTCGGCAGCCCAGGCCAGTTGTTCGTGCAGAAATTTCCCAGCCCAGGCCCCGCGCGGAAAGCGGTGGCGTGGACTGGCGCCGGCAAGAGACGGGTTTTGTCGTGCAGCGGGGAGGGCAGGCAACCCAAATGCCAGGGAACGGGTGAGGGAAGAAAAACTGTGAATGGCCCAGGCGCGCTCGAAGTTGCCTGTGGGGGGAGGGGCAGGACGCAACGCCGGGGCGGGCGGGGGGGTAAAGGGTGTGGTCGCCAACGGCAGACCGGCTTCCGTGAAGTGTGCCTCCGGAATGCTTTTCCAGGTTTCCTGGAGCAGGGGCAACAGCCGTTCGGCAGGGTCGCCCGGGGCGGCCCCCAGCAACCAGCCCAGGGCGCTAGCGGAGAACTGGGGACCGCCAGTTTTATATTTGAAGGGCGAAACCCCAATCCACAGGGCATGCTGGGCACGGGTCAGCGCGACATAAAGCAGGCGGATATCTTCCTGGAGGCGCTTTTCCTCGGCGTCGGGCTGGGGTTTGAAACAGGTGGCAAAGGGGAGGTAGACCACAGGAAATTCCAGTCCCTTGGATTTATGGATGGTGATGATACGGACCCGGTCTGCATCGCTTTCCAGGCGTAATTCTTCCGGGCTCGATGTGGGGGTCTGGCGCTCGTGGATCAGCCACTGGATCAGGGCTTCCGGACCTTCGAGACGGGTGCTGGCGCGTTGCAGGAATTCCGCCAGATGGAGGACCTGGGTGAGGCGGCGCTCTCCATTTTTTTCCCGTAACCAGCGGGCTGGCAGAAAAAAATGATGGAGCAGGCGCTGCAGCATGGACAAAACTCCCTGCCTCTGCCAGCAGTGGTGTAGTTCCATCCAGAAATCCAACAGTTCTTCAAAGGCGGTTTCCGATTTGGCCCACTGTTCCAGTTCAGTCAGGGAGAACCCCAGGGTGGCGGTACCCAGAGCCGCCCGCAGAAGGCGGGGGTTGCGGGGATGAGCCACGGACTGAAGCCACAGGAGGACGTCCGGGATTTCTGCAGAATCCAGCAACTGACTTCGGTCGGACAGATAGACCGAGGGAATGTTTCGCCGTTCCAGGGCATTTTTCACCGCAGCGGCTTCGTGACGGTCGCGCACCAGTATGGCCAGATCGGCGGGGTGAAGGGGGGTCTGGAGGGTACTTTGGGGTGTGTAAAAGCCGGCGTCGGAGGACAGGAGCCCGCCCAGATGTTCGGCACAATGTTCTGCCATGCGTTCGAATAATTGCCCCCGGTTATCCAGTTCCGCAGTCCAGGAGACCGTGAGGGCAGGATGGGAATGGCCGCCACGGAGCAACTGTTCTCCCCGTCCACGGGCTTGCACGGGGTGGAACGGCAAGGGCGCCTCATCCCCTTCACGAAAGCGGAAGGCCCCGGGGCCGACCCGTTGTTCGGCCCCTCCGAAGAGTGTATTGATGAGTTCGACGACGGGCGCCACCGAACGATGATTGGTGGTCAGGAGGTAATGGCGCGGCGCCACGGAGGCACGGGCTTTGAGATAACTCCGAATATCTGCGTCGCGGAAACCATAAATGGATTGTTTGGGGTCACCGATCAAAAAGATCCCCCGTTCCGGCGCATGGGCATTCAGATCGTAAATCCGGTCCAGCATGCGCAGTTGGCGCATCGAGGTATCCTGAAATTCGTCGATCAGAGCAATGGGATAGCGCAGGCGCAGATCCGTGACCAGAGCTTCCCCTTGCGGCCCCTGCAGGGCCTGGTCGAGACGCTGCTGGATATCGGTGAAGTTCTGGCGCAGGACCTGGGTCTTGTGCTGGGCGAGACGCAGGGCAACGCCTTCCACCATGAGATCGTGCAGATGCTTCCTCTGTTCGTTCAAGTGTTGCAACGCCATGCGGAAGTCATCGAGTTCTTCAAAGAGCGCCGGAGGATCGATCCGACAATTTTTCTTGACTTGCGCCTGTAGCCCGGCGGGCGTAAGTTTGTCCCACATGTCCTCCGTCAGGGAGGGGTCGGCTGGGCCGTTTTCCTCGCACCAGTGGAGCAAACGGGCACACCACTGGCGCACCGTTTCTCCCCTGAAGGTTTTTTGATTGAAAGGGGTGTCCGGTTGAGTGGGCGGGAGTTGGCCGTCGAGCCAGGTACAGAGGGTTTCGATGCGGGGACGCCACAGCGTGCGCAGGGTTTTCAACCCGTCGATCATTGCATGGTGCTTTTCCTTCCAGAGGCGGGCGTTGGCGCTGGCGCTCTCCATCGACCACTGCGGGAGGGTGTTTTTTGGAAGATCTTTCTGGATGCGTCGGGAAAATTGAGAAAAATCTTTCCAGTCATCCAGAAAGACCCGGAATTCCAAACCGCTCAATGGGTAGAGACGTTGTCGCCAAAGATCCTGCAGCGCCAACGGAATCAGATCGTCGTCGTTGTCTGTGATCCGGGCGGGAAACCATTGCCCATGGGTAAAGGTCGTGTCCTGCAATACCTGTTGGCACCAGGCGTCCAGGGTATGGATGGCGGCGCCCTCCATGGACTGGCTGGCCAGGGTCAGACGCCAGGCGGCGTGGCGCCGTGCCTGTGGGTCGGGATAGTCGTCCAGCAGCGAGCGAAGGAACTCATCGGACGGGAGACCGTCGTCCCTGAAACAGGCTGCGGCTTCTTCCAGGCGCGCTCGAATGCGTTCGGAGAGTTCACGGGTGGCCGCCCGGGTGAACGTCATGACCAGAATCTGTTCAGGCAGGAATGCGCAGGGGGGGGCGTGATTCGCAGCGCCGTGTCCCAGTATCAGGCGCACATAGAGTGCAGCCAGGGTCCAGGTTTTGCCGGTTCCGGCACTGGCTTCGATGAGGCGACTCCCCCACAGGGGAAAGGTCAGGGGATCCAGGGGTTCACTCATGGGCGGATGCCAGGGGAGTCAATACGGCATTTTTTGCCCAGGACCACAGAGGGGGAACCAGACTTCGAGCCAGGATTTCGAATTCTCCTGTCCGGTTCAAGCAGGCAAAGGTAGGGTAGATGCGTTCCTGATAACGGTCCTTCTCGGCAGTCAAATGGTCTGTTCCTTCGTAGGTCTGGGCAGCTTTACCCAGATCGTCGGATCGAACCAGGGTGAGGGCGGATTTGAGCGCCATCGGCAGCGGTCGACGGTGGCCCTCCTGCCAAAGTTCAACCAGAGTGGAAAGCACTGCCCGAGCCTCCTCTGGGACAGGTGGGCGCAGGGTGAGCAGGGTGTCCTGTGCCACCAGATGGCAGTCGAGCACATGCCCCGTGGCGCTGGTGACGAGGTGGCGGAGCCAGACGGGAAGAAGTTTGTGCAGTTGCAGGTCCCTGCCATTTTTTTCCAGGACGCGGGAAGCATGGAGTTCCACCCATGCGGGGGATTTCATGTCATTCCCTTTCCGTATGCCCTCCAGCCAGTCCCGGATGTCATGGGTGCCGAAAGAGAGGTGAACCGGCTGTTTGTCGCACAGATGGGGATAGCGTTCCTGCAGGGATCCCCAGGTTTCCAGCATGGGGGTGACGGTGTCGCACAATTCGGTCATGGCTGCTTGTCCCATTTCGGCCAGGGGCAGTTGTCCGGCACGACGCAAGCGCTGAAGCCGGGTTTCCAGTTCCTGCGATTCGCGCGGGTTGAAAGGCGGGGTGATCAGGGCACCGATCCATTCATGGCGTGTCAGACCTGAAGTGTCGAATATTTCTTCATCCGGGGGAGTCAGGGTTTCCTCGAAATGCGTATTCAGGACGGACTCCAGGTAAAACCGAATCGGGTTTCTGAGAAAACGGCCCAGCCTCTCGAGAGAGAGTGTTTTGGGTAGATCCTGGGGAGCGAGTGAGGGAAGAGGCTCTCTCGGCAAGCCAGGGTCAAAGACCCGGCGCCATTCCTCGGCATAGGTGTGAAAGGGTTGGTTCTCCTCGAAATAGCGGCGACTGAAGGGCTGCAAGGGGTGATCCTGGGTCTGTTGGGCCAATAGATCGGGATACCCATGACTTTCATCGGGGCGCCACCCGCGCGCCAGATAGTCGCGTAACTGGGCGACCAGCACGGAGGGTGGGCGTTCGGAATCATCACGCGGGTCCCGGCCGCACCAACTGATGGACAGGACTCGCCGGGCAGCGAGCAAGGTATCCAGCATCAGCGCCCGATCATCTTCCTGGCGGGCGCGATCGCCGGGGCGCGGCATGCCGGGCCATTGCATCAGATCGTGTGGGCGCGCGGCGGAACGGCGGGGAAACGCTTCGAGATTCATGCCCAACAGGCAGACGACCTCGAAGGGGAGGGAGCGCAGGGGCAACAGTGTGCAAAATGTGACTCCTCCGCTGAGGAAACGGCCCGATTCCTTGGGTTCTTCCAGTGTGTCGAACCAGGACCGACGAAACAGGGAAAGGGGAATCGGGTCTGCAAAACCAGTTTCCTGACAGAGGGTCAGCCAGTCACTCAGGGCCTCGTGCAACTGGCCGAGGCTGAGGTTTTCCAGTTCATTGGTCCCGTCGAACCAGTTGTCCAGCAGATGGCGTCCCCGCTCCACCCAGACCGCCGGGGGAGCGGGGGTCAGCAGGGTTTCCCAGGTTTCTTTCAGGGTTTCGATGAAACGGGCCAGGGAGCCAAGGGTCGTGGCCTCCAGTCCGCTCAAGTGCGGGTAGGGTTCGATTCCGTCGAAAGGTCCGGAAGATCCGTTCGCGTAGCCGAGCCAGAGACGTTCCAGACCAAAGTGCCAGGTATTCTGGTCGCCACAGGCACCCAATTCGAGGGAAGTGCGGTGGAGATCGTCCAGCCCCCAGCGAATACCGCTGGCTTCCGCCCACTGAGACAACTTGCTCACCCCGTTGGGATCCAGGTCGAAGTGCTGCGCCAGCGCAGGAACTTCCAGCAACGAACGGATTTCACTGGCCGTGATACGGTGTCGGTCGAGGGCAAGCAGCCATTCCAGGGCATGGATGAGCGGGTTGCTGAGGCGGGGGCGGGAGAGGGCGATTTCATAGGGAATGAAGCGGGGGTCCCCGGATTCATAACGATCGAAGACGGCTTCGATGAAAGGGACATAATCCTCGAGCGCGGGAATCATCACCACGATCTGACGAGGCTGCAAGGCAGGGGACGCCTGGGTCAGGAGATCGAGCAATTGGTCCTGTAATACCTGTACTTCGCGCAGGGGACTATGGGCCCGGTGAAATACCAGAGAACGATCCGTGGCGGGAACGACATTCTGCGGGTGTTCGGCGAGGGGGAGCAATTCGCGGATGGCGCATTGAACTTCCTCCAGCAGCGTGTGCGGGGGTCCTTCGTCGAAAAGATCGATGCGGGGGAGGGCTGTGGTATCCGGGACGGAAGGGTCATAGGCGTCCAGTTGCCGCATGAAGTCTCTTCCCTGGCGACCCCAGGCGGCCAGCAGGGGGTGGGCGTGGACATGCATGTCTTCAAAGGCCGTCATGCTGAAATCATGGTGGTGGCGCCAGGGTTGGCGACGCCGGACGGCTTGCCAGAGCTCCCGCCCTTCCATGATGTCGGACCAGTGAAAACGACAGGGGTTGAGCAAGGCCACCAGTACTTGGCAGTGACGCGCCAGGGCATCCAGAATCTGCAGGGTTGAGTGGGGCAGTGTGGAGACGCCGAAGACGACGATGCGGGGAGGCAGCCCGACGATTTTTTCGCTGCGCTGCAGCCGTTCGAGGACCTGTTGGTGCAGGACCGGGAGGGTGAACGCTTGTTCTGCCGGAGACAGATCCTGCCAGAGACAACGCCATAAGGCGGGTTGCCAGGCTTGATTCGCCGGCACGGGCAGTTTTTCTCCCCGTGCCGTGGTCAGTTGGTTTCGACCCTGGACCCAATCTGCCAGCCAATGGGCCCGATAGTTCTGATACTGGTCGAAGAGGTCGGCAACCTCGCAGGCAAAGCCATACCGGGCTTCCGGATCCTTCACCCGAAGAAGGTGAGCGATGGCCTCCAGAGGGGCAGGAAGCGGATCCTGGAGCGCCAGTTTCATGAGGCGCCAGACCAGGGTCTGACGATCCAGGGGGGATCGTTCCGCCACGGTGCTCCCCAGGATTTTTCGGTATGAACGCCACAGGAAACGGCCCGGTAGTTCGGCTCGTGTCGCGGCGCAGATTCCCAGGGATTCCGCCAGGGATGCCTTGACCCATTCGGCCGCACCGATACTGTTGACCAGGATGACCTCTTCGGTCAGAGGGTCCAGAGGGTGCTGGCGCATCCAGTGCACCATGGCCTCCTGCAACAACTCCAGACGGTTGCCATGCAGGACTACGAGACCGGGCGTACTCATGGGGTGCATGGATCCACTCCGTTCCCTGGATCAGGGCTGAACCGGGGGTGTGGACCCGGAGTCTCGTTCAAGGTTGGCGACGATTTTGGTGAGGGCGTCATGAAGTGCTGCCTGTAGTTGGTTGCTTCGCTCTTCCGGGGAGACGGTTCGGACCAGGCGGGTCCAACGTCCATCAGAAAACCCCGTTTCCGTATCAGACCAGATTTGGTGTCCATCGTGCAAGTCGATCAGTTCGGCTTGTACTCTGACTGGTCGGTAAATTTCATTCAGGGCCCAGAAACCGGAATAGGCTTCAATACTTTCCTCGATGGTTTCATCGACCAGATAAATGCCGGCAATGGCACGGGTGGCAGGACGGGCATAGGCCAGAGCCGCAATGCCGAGGGTGGAGACGACTTCAAAAACGATCACGCCTTTCTTCCATGCGGTGGGTGTCTGTCCGTAATCCGTAATCCCGAATCTCAGCAAGGCATCGGCGCCTGGAGAAGATTGTTGGAGTTGGGTCAGAAGCACGGGATCCAGCACGTTTTTTCGGCTGGTGATGGGGAGGTTTTCCAGGGCCGGGGGCACTACCAGAGGAAGGGGATCGACGCGTAGGGCAGGCACGGGAGACAAGATTTCGGTCATGTCCTGCATGGCGCGCATTTTCGCGCGCTCTATGATCTGATGGACCTTTGCCCGGTTGTCGGGGGTGTCCTTGGCTGAGTCGGGAAGTGCCCAGCTGCGCACCGACTCCGGGTCTACGGACGAGATTTCGGCCAACTTGAGGTTGAGCGGTTGGTCCTGGGGGGAAAGGACGAAGTCCTGCGTATGGGCGCATCCCCCCAGAGCCAGAACCAGAACGAGGACTGCGCAGAGCGTGCGTTTTGGGGCGGGCAGGGTTGTGCCGGTGTTACTTTCGCGCGGAACAGCGAAACTTGTCACATACCAAGTCATGAGAACCTTTGTGGAGGAAGGGCAGGGGAGGAGCAGGGTTGGACTTTCGTGCTCGAGGCATTATACTGTACGCCGACATTGATTTTTCTGCACGGTTTTCAAACCAGGAAAACCGGGTGTCTTTTGTGTCATCAGCGCTGTTTGCCCTCATCGTTCACCCTCTCCTGGAAGTACAGACCGTTGTTGATGACAAGGTCCTTTGAGAGATCGTCCGGAGTCAATATTCCATGATGGGACATACCCAGTGGCTGTTTTTTATGCGTATCGCCCTTTCCTTTCTTCTGGCTTCCCTGGCGGGAGAGGGGGTCTGTCGTCTGGCCAGGATGCCTCGAATCACGGGATATGCACTGGCAGGACTTCTGCTGGGTCCTTTGGGACTGGACTGGGTAGACGGGGATGATCTGCCTGACTTCAGATTTTTGGTGGAACTGACGTTGACCCTGCTGCTTTTCGAGTTGGGTGTCCGGGTAAGTTTGCGTTGGCTGAAATATAATCCCTGGGTCATTGCGTCCAGTCTTCTGGAATCGGTGGCAACCTTCATTGCGGTGTTCGGAGTCCTCATGGGGATGGGAACCGAGGTGAAAATCGCTTTGTCTATCGCGGTCATTGCCATGGGGACTTCGCCGGTCATCGTCCTGCGGATGGTGACCGAGATGCGCGCCCAGGGGCAAGTCACCCAGCGGCTGCTGGTGCTGTGCGGGCTGAATACGGTTTATTCGGTGGTGTGTTTTTACCTGATCATGGGTTGGTTTCAGGGCGCATTTCATGGCCAATGGTTCACGGCCCTCTTCCATTCGTTTTATCTTCTGGCGGGTTCCCTTGGGATGGGGTTGGTCCTGGCCTTGTCTTTCAAGTTACTGCGTCGAATGTTCGAACTGTCGGACGAGCAAAGTGTGCCGGTGCTATTCGGCCTTCTCCTCCTGTTGCAGGCCTTGCTCGTTGCGCTCGAGTTACCCGTTTTTCTGGCTCCTCTGCTGGGGGGGGTACTGGCCAAGCACTTCGATCCACGCCCTCATCTCTGGCCCCGTCACTTTGGAACGGCGGGGAGCATTTTGACGATCATCCTGTTCATGATGACGGGTTCCCTGTTGACCCGGAACGAGTTTATGGTTGGGGTGGGAACCGCCATGATCGTGGTGCTGGTCAGGTTCGTTGCAAAAGGGCTGGGGGTGTTGTTGCTGGGACCGGTCAGCGGATTGAACCTGCGCCAATCGCTGGTGCTGGGGGTCGTCCTCATCCCCATGGCCGAAATCCCGTTGGTGGAATTGATGGACATGCGGGCCTTGTACCCCCAGATGGGGGTCAGGATTCTTCCGATCGTTTTCAGCATGATGAACGTGCTTGAAATCGTGGGCCCCATGGCTGTCCAGTGGGGGTTGATTCGCGCGCGGGAATTCCAGGAAAAAACCTCATGAAACTGCCTCCCTTTACTTCTTCCCGTCCCTTGACGTTGGGCGTGGAACTGGAATTGCAGTTGGTCAATACCTACGATTACGACCTTGTGGATTCCACCACCGATCTGTTGCGTCTCCTGAAAAAAAAGGGCAATGATTGGGATGTCAAGCCGGAAATCACTCAGGGGATGGTGGAAATGGCCACGGGGATATGCGTCTCACATGCCGACGTTTTCGAGCAACTCGACGAGATTCGCCAGGGCATCGTGGAATGTGCGGATCGTCTCGATATCGGGGTCTGTGGCGGAGGAACCCATGCGTTTCAGCATTGGAGCGAGCGCCGCATTTATGATACGCCCCGTTTTGACCAATTGTCTTCACTCTATGGGTATCTGGCCAAGCAGTTCACGATTTTTGGGCAGCATGTCCATGTGGGATGCGACAACGCGGATGAGGCATTGACTCTTCTCCATCTGCTTTCGGGATTCATCCCGCATTTCATTG
>JAJZDE010000030.1 GCA_021828745.1 Pseudomonadota bacterium | reverse complement strand
ATGGTATTCGCGCCAGAGGTCGGGCACTGCCCTGAAACGGAACTCTTTCTGAATCAGAGAAAAAACCAGCCCTGCCAGAAAGGCTCCGATCAAAAAATGGAACTCCCAGGCACCGGGTTCGGCAATCTTGTGCCAGTAGCCTGGCGCACCCATCCCGGTCAGTGTCATCGCCAACCAGGGAAAGGCAGTGGAGGCCCCCATGGGGTGACCGGCAATGGCGGGTAGGTCGAGCGCCACATTGAGCAGGGCCAAGCCCACGGCGGCATACAACCATGACCACCCCCGCGGATCAACCCGGTGGAGTGCAAGGGCTACCCCCATGAGGCCTCCTCCCAGCAGCACGAGGGTCATCCAGAAAGTGGGTGCGGAAAGGCTCCCTTTCAGGGAGATACTACCCAGATCCGGGCCCAGCAGAGGAGAAAGCAGAGGAAACACCACGGCGAAGGATAACGCCCCCGCCAGTCCGCCCAAGATCCCCACGAGCGCATCCAGACTGCCCTGCCCCAGGGAAATGGCGAGCGTACCCGGACAATAACCCAGAATGGCCATTCCCATGCCAAACAACACGCCACCTCCCACAACCCCAACAAGGATCAAAGGCTTGACGTGATCGCTGGCCCATCCCATCTGGATTTCCGTTTGCATCAGCAACATGCCCAATCCGATGGCAAAAGCCATGGTTTTGGCCACGGACAGATCTCTGAGAAGCGCCATGCCGACAATGGTATCAAAACGGTTGAGGCGCGCGTACTGCAGAAAAGTACCGAATAAAAAACCCAAGAGTAGCGTGGTCACAGGCGATTTCCAAGGCGAAAGGAACAGTGTATTGGAAAGTTTCCCGAGTGAAAAGTTTTCCGTCATTGCGCGTATAATCCAGGGTCCTGAATTATTTCGACAACCATCCCGACTTCCCTCCATGCAAACCACCGGCAATTCCACGGTGCGGGTCCTGATTGCCAGTCTGGCCGGCACCACCATCGAGTTTTTTGACTTTTACATTTATGCCACGGCAGCGGTCCTGGTGTTCCCCAAACTGTTTTTTCCTTCTTCGGACCCTGCATCGGCCCTCCTCCAGTCTTTTGCCACCTTCGCACTGGCCTTTTTTGCCCGCCCCGTCGGCGCCATACTCTTTGGTCATTTTGGTGACCGCATCGGACGCAAGGCCACGCTGGTGGCTTCTCTCATGACCATGGGCCCCTCCACCGTCGCCATCGGTCTGCTCCCCACCTATCACACCATCGGAATCGCAGCCCCCATTCTCCTGGCCATCTTCCGCTTTGGCCAGGGCCTGGGCCTGGGAGGGGAATGGGGAGGGGCCGTCCTGCTCGCCACGGAAAATGCACCGCCCCACAAAAAAACCTGGTACGGCATGTTTCCCCAATTGGGTGCTCCCCTGGGTTTCATTCTGTCCAGTGGTACCTTTCTGGGGCTGAGCGGACTTCTCCCGGAAGAGGACTTTTTGACCTATGGCTGGCGGATCCCCTTCATTGCCAGCGCCCTGCTGATCGGAATCGGCTTGTATGTCCGCCTCAAACTGACCGAAACTCCAGTTTTTCTGGAAGTGGCGAACCACCACCAACAGGTGGCTCTCCCCATGCGCACGATTTTCACCCAACATGGTCGTCCCCTGTTGCTTGGAACCCTGAGCGCCCTTGCCCTTTTCGTTCTGTTCTATCTCATGACGGTATTCACCCTCAGTTGGGGCACCACTGCCCTGCACTACCCCAAGGGCGACTTCCTGCACGCCCAACTGATCGGGATCCTCTTCTTTGCTCTGGGCATCCCTCTCTCGGCCCTACTGGGTGACCGTTTCGGCAGGTCGCCAGTCCTGCTCTGGGTCTCCGTTGCCATCTTTCTCTTCGGACTGGCCTTCGGACATCTCTTCAAGGCTGGCAATTGGGGCAATACCGTGATTTTCCTGAGTCTGGGACTCTTTCTCATGGGGGGAACGTATGGCCCCATGGGGACCACCCTGGCCGAACTGTTTCCCCCGCCCGTACGGTACACGGGCGCCTCCCTGTCCTTTACCCTGGCGGGTATTCTAGGCGCTTCCCTGGCCCCCTATATAGCCACTTTCCTGGCCAAACAATGGGGTCTGGACTTTGTAGGCTATTATCTCTGCGCCGCCGCAACGCTCACATTCATTGCTCTGTGGACGGCCCGTACCCTGATGCGAGAACCCTCATGATCACCCTCAAGAAACTCACCCTGCGCCGGGGTCCCAAGATTATTCTGGACAAAGCCAGCATCACCATCAACCCAGGCGAAAAGGTGGCTCTGGTGGGACGCAACGGCGCTGGCAAATCCACCCTGTTTCGCCTGCTCGACGGCACCCTGCGGGAAGACGGCGGGGATTTCAGCATTCCCCCGGCCTGGCGTCTGGCCCAGGTAGCCCAGGACATGCCCGAGACCGATGCCAGCGCGACCCGCTTCGTCATGGAAGGGGATACGCGCTGGCTGGAGGCGCAGCGGGAAGTGGAAGCGGCGGAGGCCGGTGAAGACGGCATGCGCATGGCCCATGCCTACATGGCATTGCAGGAAGTAGATGCCCATACGGCCGAACCCCGGGCCCAGACCCTGATCCTTGGTTTGGGATTCAAAACGGAACAATTACACCAGCCGGTCAACAGTTTTTCTGGAGGATGGCGGATGCGTCTGCAACTGGCCCGTGCGCTCATGTGCCCTTCCGACCTGCTGCTTCTGGATGAACCCACCAATCACCTGGATCTCGACGCGCTGGTCTGGCTGGAAGCCTGGTTGCAACGCTATGAAGGCACGCTGCTGGTCATCAGCCATGACCGCGATTTCCTCGATGCCGTGACACGGGTGACCCTGCACCTGAGCGGAGCCCAACTGACGCGGTATGGGGGCAATTACAGTACCTTCGAAGACCTTCGTGCCGAGAAACTTTCGCTTCAACTGGCTGCCCATCAGAAACAGCAGGATAAAATCGCCCACCTGCAGGATTTCATCAACCGCTTCAAGGCCAAGGCCAGCAAAGCCAAACAGGCCCAAAGCCGGGTCAAGGCACTGGAGCGGATGGAACGCATCGCCCCCGTACTGACCGAAGCAGAATTCACTTTCGAATTTCAGGAACCGCTCAATTTACCCAACCCCATGCTCAGCCTGCGTCGTACCGATCTGGGCTATCCTCCCGCCACCGATTCCCTGGAACCATCCTCCCTGCCGCGCACCATATTGCACAAGGTCAGCCGCTCAGTACAGGCCGGAGAGCGCATCGGCATTCTGGGGGCCAATGGGCAAGGAAAATCCACCCTCATCAAGACACTGGCGGGGGTCCTTCCCCCCCTGAACGGAGAGATGATCCAGGGAAGAGGTCTTACCCTCGGTTACTTTGCCCAACAGGAACTGGATGTCCTGCAACCGGAAGACACCCCACTCGCCCATATGATTCGTCTGGCCAAAGCGGCCATTGCCCAAGGCAAGGGAGGCTGGGTTCAGGGACGGGAGCAGGATTTGCGCAACTATCTGGGTTCCTTCAACTTTACCGGCGAGATGCTGGCGCAACGGGTGGGAACCCTGAGCGGCGGTGAAAAAGCCCGCCTGGTTTTGGCCATGATCGTATGGCAACGACCCAATCTGCTCCTGCTGGACGAACCCACCAACCATCTCGACCTGGCCACACGCGAGGCATTGAGCGTGGCCCTCAACGAATTTGAGGGTACCGTACTGCTGGTCAGTCATGACCGCGCCCTCCTCCGAGCCGTCTGTGACGAGTTCTGGTTGGTCACCGGGGGCGGAGTGCAGGACTTCGAGGGCGACCTGGAAGATTATCAACGCTTTCTGATGGAGGAAGCCAAACGTGCACGTGCCGCCTGAATCGAACCTGCCCCGCCTTTCGTTCGTCGTGGCCCATACCGTGCCCGGACGAGTCATCGGGAATCAGGGCGCCATGCCCTGGCATCTGCCCGCCGACCTCGCCCATTTCCGTGCCGTGACCCTGGGTCACCCCGTCCTCATGGGAAGACGCACCCAGGAATCCATCGGACGTCCCCTGCCCGGGCGTCTCAATCTGGTCATCAGCCGCAACCAGGACTACCGACCGGAAGGATGTCTGGTTTACCCTTCTCTGGAAGCCCTGTGGGCGAATCTGCCGACCGTCCCCGAGGTCTTCGTGATTGGCGGCGGAACCTTGTATGAGTCGCTGCTCCCCCACGCGACGCGCGTGTACGTCACACGGATCCACGCAGATGTACCGGGAGATACTTTTTTCCCAATCCTGGATCCCGAGCAATGGCGAGAAGTCGATTCTCGTCCTTACCCGGCAGATGCGCACAATGCCTACGATCTGACCTTCGCCACTCTGGAACGCATCAACCCGTGAAAGGGGGTAATGTGCGCGCCACCGAGACCAACTGGAGACGGGCGTAGTCAGGCACCCCCTTGCGATAAGGCGGATAGTCCTCACCGGCAATGAGAGGTTCGAGATAACGGCGCGCCTCTGCCGTGATGCCATACCCTTCCGGCGTGATGAAATGACGGGGCAACGAGCGTTCCTGGTTGGCCACGGCTGCCAGGGAAACCGAACCGATGCGCCACCGATAGGGCTCATCGCTCAAACGCCGAATCGTCGGCATGACGGCATTGCGCCCGCGCAAAGCCAGTTTGACCGCGGCCTGCCCCACTGCGTAGGCCTGCCGGACGTCGGTCCGGGAAGCCAGATGGCGCGCTGCCCGTTGTAAATAATCCGCCACGGCCCAGTGGTATTTGTAACCCAGCCGATCACGCACCAGTTGGGCCAGATGGGGCGCCACGCCACCCAACTGGGCATGCCCGAATGCATCTCTGAGACCGCTTTCCGCCAAAAATTTTCCATCGGGGGTTTTGATTCCCTCCGATACGGCGATCACGCAGTAGCCTTTGGTTTCCACCGTTTCCTGCACCCTCTTCAAAAAATCCTCTGCCACAAAGGGCAGTTCGGGAAACAGCAGCAGATGAGGCGCCTCTCCCGGTCCGGCGCCAGCCAGGCCGCAACCCGCCGTCAACCAGCCAGCATGCCGCCCCATCACCTCCATGATGAATACCTTGGTGGAAGTCTTGGCCATGGAAGCTACATCGAGGGCAGCCTCGCGCAACGAGGTGGCCAGATACTTGGCCGCCGAGCCGAACCCTGGGCAGCAGTCCGTCAAGGGCAGATCGTTGTCCACGGTCTTGGGAATCCCGATACAGATCAGGGGATAGTCCATGGCAGCGCCCATCTGGGAAACCTTGTGCGCCGTATCCTGGGAATCTCCCCCTCCGTTATAAAAAAAATAGCCAATTCCGTGGGCACGAAATACTTCGATCAAACGCTGATATTCTGCCCGGTTCTCCTCCAATCCCTTGAGTTTGTAGCGTGCCGACCCAAAAGCACCCGCCGGCGTATGGCGCAGCGCCCGGATGGCCTCAGCCGTTTCCTTTCCGGTATCGATCAGGTCCTCATGCAGGGCCCCCAGGATCCCGTTCCGACCGGCGAACACGGTACCGATCTGCGCAGGGTAGCGCCGCGCCGTTTCGATGACCCCGCAGGCACTGGCATTGATCACCGCCGTCACGCCTCCGGATTGGGCATAGAACGCATTGGTCTGGCTCATTATTATCTCCCTCGTCGTGTTTGATCCCCTACCCTGCGCAGGCTCGTTTCACCCGATCCCGGTCAGGCCCCCAGTTGGGCACGCAGGGCTTGTCTGACCTCTTCCACCGGCCGCGTCCCATCCACTTGTACCAGACGGGGGGCCTGCGCCTCTCCGCTGGTTGCCCAGTTCGAATAGTAGGCCACCAAAGGACTGGTCTGGGCATGATACACCGCCAAACGTTTTCGAATGATGTCCGCGCGGTCATCTTCCCGCTGGATCAGGGGTTCCCCCGTCACATCATCCCGATCAGGGGTGCGGGGCGGACTATGACGCACATGATAGACCCTGCCGGAATCCAGATGAATCCGCCGCCCCGACAGTCGTTCAATGATGTCTTCGTCCGGCACCTGAAATTCCACCACCACGTCGAGCGCGACCCCGGCTTCCTTGAGCGCTTCTGCCTGGGGCAGGGTACGCGGAAAACCGTCGAACAGAAAACCCTTGGCACAGTCCGGGGCCTGGATCCGGTCACGCACCAGTCCGATGATGATCTCGTCCGACACCAGTCCCCCGCTCTCCATGACCTGTTTTGCCGCCAGACCAAGCGGAGTCCCGGCCTGCACCGCGCTCCGCAGCATATCGCCGGTGGAGATCTGTGGAATGCCGTAGTATTCCCGGATGAATTGGGCTTGTGTCCCCTTTCCAGCGCCCGGAGCGCCCAGTAAAATCAACCGCATGTTTCTTTCTCCCTTGCTCACTTCGATGATTGGATGGTCTCACGCCACCCGGGTGGCCCAGACCTCACGCAGGCGTTGCAGATCCTCCGGTGTGTCCACCCCCGGCAGGGGGGCCGCCGCCAGGCGGACAACCGCAATGCGATACCCGTACCAGAGGGCGCGCAACTGTTCCAGCGCTTCGTGACGCTCGAGCGGCGCCGGGGACAGGCAAGCGAAAAGACGCAGGAAAGAGACTCGATAGGCATACAGTCCCACGTGGTGCCAGGCGGGCAAATCTTCCGGCCAGAGCGCGGCATCCCGAGCCCAGGCGTCACGCGCCCAGGGAATGGGGGAGCGACTGAAGTAAAGGGCCAGATCCTGGTGATCCAGCACCACCTTGACGGCATTTTTCTGTTCCAGATGCGCCCGGGAGGTAATGGGATAGGCCGCCGTGGCAAGCGCACAGTCGGGTCGCTCGTGCAAACGTCGGGCCACGGCGCGAATCGTCCCGGGGTCGAGCAACGGTTCATCGCCCTGCACGTTCACCACCAGGGTATCCGGTGCCAGATCCAGTTGTGCCACGGCTTCGGCCAGCCGGTCAGTGCCTGTTTCATGGGTGGTTGCCGTCATGACCACGGACCACCCTGCCGCTTCGGCCACCTGCCGCACTTCGGCATGGTCCGTCGCAATCACGACACGGCTCGCCCCACTTTCCCGGGCGCGTTGGGCACAATGCAGGACCATGGGAGTCCCCCCAATCTCTGCCAGAACCTTTCCGGGGAAACGGGTCGATGCCATGCGGGCAGGCACCAGCGCCACAAAGGGAGGAACGATCACGGGTTTTCATCCTCGGCCAGACGACGCGCCTCGGTCTCCATCATGACGGGAATCCCGTCGCGCACCGGATAGGCCAGGCGACAGGGGGAGCAGACCAACTCATGACGGGAGGGGCGGTGAAGCAGGGGGCCCTTGCACAGAGGGCACACCAGAATTTCCAGAAGACGGCTATCCATGGGGTTCCTTGGAGGTCAGTAGGGTTGCGAGATGATCGATGAGGGCCGTGTCCACGAGAGCCTCCAAAGGGAGGTACCACGCATCGTCCAGCCCCAGCCTGCGCCATTTTATCGCATCTTTCTCGGTCATCAGTACAGGATTTCGTAAATCTGCGGGCAAATCGGTACGCCGATAGGGATGATGGTCAGGGAAGGGATAACGTTGTACCTGAATGCCCCAACGGTCCAACTGACTGAAAAAACGCTCCGGATTACCGATCCCCGCTACGCCAATGCAGTTCTGTCCCTGAAAATACGTCCAGGGAACACGTCGTTCCGGGTGTTGTACATGCACCCACTCGGACGCGCGCAAGCGCATGGCGTAGCTGCCCTCCAGGGAAAAGCGGGTCGGCGTATCCGGATCACTACCTTGATTGACCACGACAGCATCCACCTGCGCCAGACGGGACAAGGGCTCGCGCAGGGGGCCTGCCGGCAGGAGTCGACCGTTGCCCCAGCCGCGTCCGCCATCCACCACCACCACCTCCACGCTCCGCATCAACGCCCGGTGTTGCAAGCCGTCATCGCACAGCAGGACGTCCACATCCGGATGCATGCGCAGCAGTGCCTGGCCTGCGGCGACACGGGCTCGCCCCACCCAGACCGGGGCCAGGAGACGCCCTGCCATGAGTACGGGTTCATCACCAACTTCTTCAGGAGAAGAAACGGGGGTGACCTCCATCGGCATCGAGTGTCGTCCCCCATACCCACGGCTGAGGATACCAGGATGCCAACCCCTGGCCCGCAGGGCCTGGGCCAGGGCCAGAGTCAGCGGAGTCTTTCCCGTACCGCCCGCCGTCAGGTTGCCCACCACGAGAACGGGTACGGGCAACGCAAAGGCCGAAGTCCGGCGACGCCAGCCCAGGCCCCACCCATACAGGCGACTCAAGCCAACCAGAACAGGCATCCAGCCGGTGCGCCGCCCCTCGTACCAGAGTCCCGTGAGCCAGCGCTCCAGGCGCGCGCGCATTCAAGGCCCAGTCGGGCGCGTACGCACCCGCAAGCGGTGAAACCCCGCACTGCGCAGGGCCTCCAGAACAGCCATTACCTGTCCATGAGGAATCCGGGCATCCGCAGCCAGCACGAGCGTGGCATCGCCCTGGCTGCGTAATGCGCGCAAGGACTGGGCAAAAACGGTTGCCCCGGGGTCGGATCCCAGATCCTTTCCGTCCAGTTGCAGGCGGCCATTCGCCGCAAGCGTAATTTCATGGACACGTTCACTCGTACTGGCCCCACCGCCCAGGGGGAGTTGCAACTCCATGCCATGTTCCTGGCGGAATTGGGTGGAGATCATGAGAAAGATGAGAACCACCAGAAGCACGTCGATCATGGGAATGAGGTTGACCTCCGGTTCATCCTCCCGCCAGCCCCGCCGAAAATTCATGGCTGGCGGTCTCCATGCAGCACTTCCACCAACTTGATGGCCTGCTGTTCCATGTCGCTGCTCAAGCGTTCGATCCGACCCCGGAAGAAACGGTAGAAGATCAGGGCGGGAATGGCCACGATCAGGCCGAAGGCCGTGTTATACAGGGCCAGGGCGATGCCTTGGGAAAGGAGCGACATATCCCCGCTTGCACCACCGCGGAACAGCACGATCAGGCCCAGCACCGTACCCAGCAACCCCAGCAGCGGACTCACCGTAGCCAGGGTACCCAACAGACCCACGGCCCGATCCATATCGACCACCACGGCACGACCGGCTTCTTCGATCGCCTCCTTCATGACCTCGCGGGCATGGCGCTCGTTGCGCAAGCCTGCAGCCAGGACCCGCGCCAGGGGGGCCCCCTGGGACAAACGGCCGACCAGGGCAGGAGTCACCCCCGAACGACCGATTTCCTCCAGCACCTCCTCGAGCAGACCGGGGGGAAGCACGCGTTTGGGGCGCAGCACCAAAAATCGCTCGACGATGATGGCCAAAGCCCCCACGGACACCCCCAAAAGCAGAAAACTGGGCCAACCAGCCGCCATCAGTCCCGAATCCACCTTTTTATCTCCAAATTCGACTAAACTGCCACAGTCTAATGGATATTCCAGCGGTTGGCGACTCGGCGGGGAAGGTTGGACGCCCCCCGTCTCGTCAAGTTCCCATGGGCTGACGCGACCCTGGGGTTTTCCACAATCTCTGTGGATAACTTTGTGAACAGTGCCGACCAAACCCGATCAACCCCTTATCCTTGTTACACTTTTTTTGCATCGTAGAGTTTCTATACAGTTCGATACCCGGTTCGAAAACCCTTGACAAATGGCCAATGACCCCGCAATCCCTATCCTGTTTGAACCATGACTTCATTTCCCAGCAACCATAGTCCTTCCGAAGCATTTTCCCGTTCCGAGGCCGATGTTCTCGAGAAAAGTTATACCGTAACCGAATTCACTCAGCGCCTCCAGACGATACTGGAAAAAGCCCTGCCGGGCTGCTGGATTCTCGGGGAAATTTCCAACTTTACCGAGGCCTCCTCGGGGCACTGGTATTTCAATCTGAAGGAAGCTCAGGCCCAGATCCGCTGTGTGATGTTCCGTTTTCGCCAGAGCGGCAGCACGGTTCGCCCCAGCAATGGAATGGCCGTGCGTTTGCGGGGCAGTCTTTCCTATTACGCGCCCAACGGAACCTGCCAGATTCTGGTGGACAATCTGCGTCCTGCCGGTCTGGGCGCCCTGTTCGAGGCCTTCAATCGCCTCAAGCAACAGTATGCCGCTGCCGGTCTCTTTGACCCTGCACGCAAACGCGCTCTGCCCGCCATGCCGCGTCAGGTCGGTGTTCTGACGTCCCCTGTCGGCGCCGCCTGGCGCGATGTACTCACCACCCTGCAACGCCGTGCCCCGCAGGTCTCCCTGATCCTCTATCCCATCCCTGTCCAGGGAGAAGGTGCTGCCCAACAGATTGCCGCACGCCTGCTGGAAGCCGGGGCACGGGCCGAGTGTGACGTGTTGATCCTGTGCCGGGGAGGCGGCAGCATGGAGGACCTCTGGGCCTTCAACGAAGCCCCCGTGGTCGAGGCGCTGGCGGCATGCCCAATCCCGGTCATCACGGGCATCGGCCATGAAACCGATTTCACTCTGGCGGATTTCGTGGCGGATCGACGTGCCCCCACCCCTACCGCAGCCGCTGAACTGGTCCACCCCGAACGGCAACAGTTGCTGCACCAACTGGCACAACTGGAAGAGCGCCATTTCCTGGCGTTACGCCGCCGGGTAGAAAAAATTGCCTTGCACCTCGATCAACACCGCTTGCGCTGGGAGCACCTTCAGCGACGCTACTGGGAACGACAAAGGCAACGTCTCGCCACGCTGGCGCAACGATTGGTCCACCCCGGTCAGCGCATCGCCTTTCAGCGCCAGTCTCTGGCCGCGCTCGACCAGCGCTGGAAACAAAGCCGCCAGCGCTGGTTCGAACGGCAACACCAGCACCTGGAACGGCAGAGACGCACGCTGGAGCATTTGAACCCGCGCGCCATTCTGGCACGCGGCTATGCCCTGGTACAGGACGACGCCGGGCATGTGATCGACGACGCGACACGTCTGAAACCCGGCGATCACGTCCAACTGACCTTGGCCCACGGTACCCGCCACGCCGCCATCCTGCCGGAAGCAGACGACCTCCGTTGATCTGACAGCCGGCGAAGCCTCAGGGGCCCTTCAGGAAATGTTCCACCAATGCGCGGGCCGTTTCCTCCCACTCCGTCTGGTCTGGATCCAGGGCCACCCGTGCCGGCCAGTTGCGCACCCAGGTCAACTGGCGTCGCGCCAGTTGCCGAGTCGCAATGATGCCGCGCAGGCGCATTTCCGACGCACTGCCTTCCCCCTCCAGAAACTGCCAGACCTGACGGTACCCCACGGCACGCATGGCCGGCATCTCGCCTGTCAGGCGGGGATAACGCAGGCGCAACTGGCGCACCTCCTCCACCAGTCCCTGCGCCAGCATCTGGTCGAAGCGGAGGGCGATACGCTCGTGCAAGGCAGCCCTCTGACCGGGCATCAATCCCAAGGTCAGGATCCGGTCCGGTGAACCGGTACGGGCCTGTTCCTGATGCCAGAACGAAAGAGGCTGCCCCGTCACGTGCCAGACTTCGAGCGCCCGCTGAATGCGTTGGCGGTCAAGGGGCGCCAGACGGGTGGCCGTGACGGGATCGACCCGGGCCAGTTCGGCATGCAGGGCAGGCCAACCTTCCCGTTCGGCCCGTGCCTCCAGTTCGGATCGCAGTTCGGGAGACGCACTGGGCAAAACGGCCAGACCCTGTTGCAGCGCCTGAAAATAGAGCATGGTCCCCCCCACCAGAAGGGGCACATGCCCACGCGCACGAATGGCAGCGAGCAGGGGCGTGACATCGGCCACGAAACGGGCAGCCGAGTAGGGATCGTCGGGATCTACCCAGTCCATCAGGTGATGGGGGTAACGGGCTCGCGTGAGCGCATCCGGTTTCGCTGAGCCTATGTCCAGACCGCGATAGACGCTGGCCGAATCCACATTCACCAGTTCCACCGGAAAATCATCCGCCAATCGGCAGGCCAAAGCGGTCTTGCCGCTGGCCGTCGGACCGAGCAGGAACAGAAGTGGGGGTGAGTTCAACGGCCGCGCAGAAACCATTGATCCAGTTCGGTGAGGGGAATCTGGCGCCAGGTAGGGCGACCATGATTGCACTGATCGGCGCGTTCACACCGTTCCATGTCACGCAGCAAGGCGTTCATCTGGGGCAATGTAAGGGAATGATGGGCCCGCACCGCGCCGTGACAGGCCATGCTGGCCAGAACCTCGTGACGACGTGCTTCGAACGCCAGACTCTGGCCCGTTTCTTCCAGATCCGCCCACACCTGGCGCAGAACCGGCTCGGGATCGACGCCGCTCAACTCGATGGGCCAACTGCGCAGTACCACGGTCTGAGGTCCGCGTAGCGCGAGATCGAGACCCAGGGCGGTGAGCACGTCACCGTGACTTTCCAGAACCGCCAACTCCCTTGCCGAGAGGGCGAAATGCGGAGGATCCAGAAACGCTTGCCCCCCACCTGCCGTTGCATGACGTGCCTTCAGGCGTTCATACAGGATCCGTTCGTGGGCCGCGTGCATGTCGACCACCACCAGTCCGGTGGCATTCTGGGCCAGGATGTAGACCCCGTGCAATTGAGCCAAGGCCTGTCCCAGCGGGAAAGATGAACGCTCTGGCGGCACCGGATCCGGTTCCACACCCGGCAGGTCGGCATCTTCTTCACCGGGCCGGGGCACTCCGACCATTCCCTGAGCGGGAGATGGCGGCGTTTCGACGGGAATGATGGGGTTGCCGTACAAGGCCGCATGAAAGGGGTCAGGTTCGCCCAGGTGCGAGGACCCCGTAGCCTTGTCCGGCATGGGAGCCGGCGCAACGAACC
The DNA here is from genome assembly GCA_021828745.1 of Pseudomonadota bacterium. The sequence goes on along the minus strand of JAJZDE010000030.1, from coordinate 270 downwards.
GGGGGGGCGGCAGCGGTAACTCGCCGGATCTCCCGGAAAAGGAGGGCGACCTCGAACCTGCCTTCACGGGCGGGGGAAGGATCTCCTCGCCCCCCGCAGGGTGGCGCTCGACGACGAACCCCAGCCCCCCCGGTGTCGTACGAGTCAGGGTCTTGTGGAGCGCCTGCCAGACAAAGCGAAAAACGGCCTGCCCCTCCTCAAAACGAACTTCGGTCTTGGCAGGATGGACATTCACATCCACGCGCGCCGGATCCAAACTCAGGAACAGTA
>JAJZDE010000029.1 GCA_021828745.1 Pseudomonadota bacterium | reverse complement strand
TGTTCAGCAGCGTGGGGTTTTTGATGAGCGTGCATCACCACCGTAAATTGGTCAAACAATGACACCACACCGGAAAAGACCCATGAAAAACATCCTGCGCTCGGGCCTGATCCTGGCCATTCTGGCCGGCTGCAGTACCACACCGCCACCGCCTGCGCCCGTATCCCATGCGCCTTCGGAGGGGGGGCGTTATCAGACCGATGGTCCAGGTCTCCATCCTCCCGCCAATCTGGCCGACATTCCCGATGCCGTGCCCAGAAAGGATCCCTTGAACAAGTTTGCCAACCGCCCGTATACGGCCCTCGGTAAGGTCTATGTCCCCGACCTCTCCAACAAACCCTATAAAGTCCGGGGGATGGCCTCCTGGTACGGACGCAAGTTCCACAACCAGAAAACCTCCACGGGAGAACTCTATGACATGTATGGGATGACGGCGGCGAATACCACTCTGCCTCTCCCCTGCTACGTCCGCGTCACGAATCTGGCCAACCACAAATCGGTGGTGGTGCGCGTCAACGACCGGGGTCCTTTCAAGTCCGACCGGATCATCGACCTGACCTATACCGCCGCCTGGAAGTTGGGCTTCGTCAATCAGGGCTCCGCATGGGTGGAAGTGGAACGGATTTTTCCGGAATGACGCTCAAAGCGTCAGCGATGTCCCCTTCGCCTGGCTCTCGGCATGATAACTGGAACGCACCAGAGGTCCGGAAGCCACTTGGCCAAAGCCGAGCCTCCGGGCGTCCTCTCCCAGTTGCTCGAATATCTCCGGCGCCCAGTAATGGGTCACCGGCAGGTGATGGACAGAGGGCTGGAGGTACTGGCCCAGGGTCAGCATCTCCACCCCATGGGCACGCAGGTCTCGCAGGACTTCCCGCACTTCGTCGAGGGTTTCACCCAGCCCCAGCATGAGTCCGGATTTGGTCGCCACAGTGGGATGCAACGCTTTGAAGGCGCGCAGCAAATGGAGCGAATGCCCATAGTCGGCCCCCGGTCGGACCGAAGGATAGAGACGGGGAACGGTCTCCAGGTTATGGTTGAACACCTGGGGCGGTGCCTGCCCCAGAAGTTCCAGCGCCGTATCCAGGCGTCCACGAAAATCCGGCACCAGAATCTCCACCTGCGTTGCGGGAGAAGCCTCTCGAATGGCTTGAATGCAGGCCACGAAATGCCCCGCCCCGCCATCGCGCAAATCGTCGCGATCCACACTGGTCACCACCACGAAACGCAACCCCAGACGCTGGATGCTGCGCGCCAAACGCCGGGGCTCCTGAGGGTCCACCGGATCGGGGCGTCCATGACCCACGTCACAGAAAGGGCAGCGACGCGTGCAGCGATCCCCCAGAATCATGAAGGTGGCGGTCCCCCCGCTGAAACATTCCCCGATATTGGGGCAGGCGGCCTCTTCGCACACCGTATGCAGGTTCTCTTCCCGCAACAGGGTGCGCACCGCCTGAAACTTTGCCCCTGTGGGAATCTTGACACGGATCCAGGCAGGTTTGGGTTGGAGCGCCCGGGGTTGAACCTTGATGGGGATGCGCGCCGTCTTCAGCGCCCCTTTTTCCTTGATGCTCACCGGCCTTCCTCCCCATCCAGTTGCTGCCGTATCTTCTGCATGAGCGCTGCGCGCAGTCCCGGAAGCGTTTCCGTCACGCCCAGATCCCGTGTCTGGGTCACCGGCGTGTCCTTCAACCCGCAGGGATCGATCCCCGCAAAAGGTTCCAGATCCATGGCCACATTGAGCGCCACCCCATGATAACAACGGCCCTGGCTCACCCGCAGTCCCAGGGCCGCCACCTTGGCTTCCCCGACGTAGACGCCAGGCGCTCCCGCCCGTCTTCGAGCCGGAATCTGACGGGATTCCAACAGCGCAATCACGGCTTCCTCCAAATGGTGCACCAGTGCCCGGATGCCCAGCGCACGCCGGCGCAGATCCACCAGACAGTACACGATGGCCTGTCCCGGACCATGATAGGTGACCTGACCGCCGCGATCCGTCACCACGACGGGAATCGTCCCGGTGTGGTGCAGATGACTCCGTTGTCCTGCCTGACCCAATGTATAGACCGGCAGATGCTCCAGTCCCCACAACTCGTCCGGGGTGTCTGTGCAACGCTGGGCGGTCCAGTCGCGCATGGCCTGCCAAACGGTTTCATAGGCCAGAGGGTCAGGGAAACTGCGGGTCACCCAACGTTCAAACCGTTCCGTCCGGCCAGAGGGCAGACTGTCCAATTCGGCCGGTCCTAAAGCACCATGACCACATCAGGATGGCCAGACAGGACCTGATACAAACCATCCAGTTGTTCCCGCGAGGTCGCCCTGAAAGTACAGGTCACGCTCAGGTATTTTCCTTTGGAACTGGCCCGCATCTCCAGATTTTCTGCAGAAAAATCCGGGACGAACCGCAGGACGATGTCCAACACGGTCTGGGCAAACCGTTCGGTTCTCAGTCCCATCACCTTGAGCGGGAATTCGCAGGGAAACTCGAACACCTCGTCACGCGGGGCCTCAGCCATGATTTTTCAATGCCTGATAGGCGCTCAGCAGACGGAGGCCGATGGGGCCGGGTTGGCCCGCACCCACGGACTTTCCGTCCAGTCGTGTCACCGGGACCATCTCCCGGGTACTGGAGGTGATCCAGATTTCTTCGGCCGAACGCAACTCCTGTTCCGTGACCGGACGTTCAGCATGGGCAATCCCCAGTCGCGCCGCCAGTTGCAGGACCAGATCCAGCGTGATCCCGGCGAGTAGCAGATGATTCCGGGGCGGAGAACACAGCACCCCATCCACCACCAGCACCACATTGCTGGCCGCGCCTTCCGTCAGGAAACCGGCGCGCAACAGCAGGCATTCTACCGCGCCCTCATCCAGCGCCTGCTGACGCAGCAGTACATTGGCCAAAAGCGCCGTGGTCTTCAAATCACAATGCAACCACCGATCATCCCTTCGGGTCACAGCCGCCACCCCTGCCTGCACCCATGCCGGCGGCACGGGCGTCAAGGGCTTGCTCATGGCAAATACCGTAGGCGAAACCCCGGTGGGAAAGCCGTGGTCCCGTGGAGCCACGCCGCGCGTCACCTGAAGATAGAGAGACTGGTCGGCCGTCGTGGCTTCCCGAATCAAACGTTCCAGAAGGGACACCCATGCGGTTCTCTCCAATGGGTTGTCCAGACGAATCCCCGCCAGGGAATGTTCCAGACGGTCGAGATGGGCATCCAGCGCCAGAGGCTTCCGCCCATACACCGGGATCACCTCATAAATCCCATCCCCGAACAGGAATCCCCGGTCCAGCACAGAAACCCGTGCCTCTTCCAGAGGCAGGAAGGCACCATTCAGATAAACCTGGCTCATTTCAGCATCAACCTCACCGAGTCCCAACTGCGTGTAAAAACATTTCCCACCGGAATACCCTCCAGCGCCACCAGATCTGCCCCGTTGACCCACTGCCCGGCATAGTAGACCTTCAGGGTACCCATTTTCTGACCGGCATCCACCGGCGCGACGACCGGTTGCAGGGTCGTCAACACTTCCCGTGTCTCTTTTTCATGCCCAACCGGGGTGGTCACCCAGATATCCCGTGTAAAGCCCACGGAAACCATCGGCTTTCCTCCCTTGTAAGCATTCAGGGCGCGCACCGGCACCCCCTGTCGAAAGAGGACACGCGACTCAAACGCCTGAAACCCCCAATTGAGCAACTTCTGACTTTCATGGGTGCGGGCCTGATCGCTATTCGTTCCCAGTACCACCGCCAGCAAACGTCGCTCGCCACGCCGTGCCGAACTGATCAGACAAAAACCTGCGGAATCCGTATGTCCGGTCTTCAACCCATCCACGGAGGGATCGATCCACAACAAACGGTTGCGGTTGGGCTGGGTAATTCCGTCATAGGTATACTCCTTCTGCCCATAGAGCGGATAGTATTCGGGGAAATCCCGAATCAGGGCCTGTGCCAGAATGCCCAGGTCCCGTGCGGTACTGTAGTGCTGATCATCGGGCAACCCCGTGGCATTGACGAAATGGGTATTCTCCATCCCCAGGGTCCTGGCCATGGCATTCATCCGTTCCACAAATTTTTCTTCCGTTCCCCCCACGGTTTCAGCCAGAGCCACGCCTGCATCGTTGCCCGACTGGATGATCAGACCATGCAGAAGATCCGTGACGCTGACCGCTTTGTCGGGCTGGATGAACATGCGGGAACCGGGCATGTGCCAGGCATGGGGGGAGGGGAATATCCGCTGTTCCGGATGGATTTTCTGTTCCCGCAGGGCCTTGAAGACCAGATACGCGGTCATGAGTTTGGTGAGGGACGCTGGTTCCATTCGCTGATCGGGGTTCAAACTGGCCAGCGGCTGGTTGCTTTCCACCTCCACCAGCGTATAGGCACGGGCCGCGATGAAAGGGGCCACCAACGAGGAATCGGCGCAAGCCGAAGTCACTCCGACCACCCACAAAAACATCAAGAAGAATAACCGCATGACCTGTACGTACCTCCGAAATCGGTCCGTGATTATACGGCTCGCGTCACATTTCTGCCGCATTCTTTCCGGACGGCAGAAAATTTAACCAGGATGCGGCAAAATCAGAGGCGGAAATCGGTGGGCCGTAGTAGTACCCCTGGACTTCCTGGCATCCGTGGTCTTTCAGGAAATCCACCTGTTCCCGGGTTTCCACCCCCTCCGCGACCACCGTCAACCCCAGATGTCTGGTCATGGCCAATATGGCGGATACGATGGCTGCGTCGTTCTGGTCATGGGCGATGTGGTGAATGAACCCCTGGTCTATCTTGACCACGTCCAGGGGTAACTGTTTCAGGTAACTCAGCGAAGAATAGCCGGTCCCGAAATCATCCATGGCAAAGCGCACCCCCAAGCCCTTGATGCGTTCCAGCAAACTGAGTGTGGTGTCCGTTTTTTGAACCATCAGACTTTCGGTGATTTCCAGTTCCAATGCATTTCCTGGAATGCCGGATTCAGCCAGGCACTGGTTGAGCGTGCTGAAAAATTCCGCATCGTGATGGATCTGCCAGGCCGACACATTGACGGCTACCTTCAGCGCATGCCCCTGACGGCGCCATTCGCCGGCCTGCATGCAGGCCGTGCGCAGGACCCAGGCCCCAATGGGAATGATGACTCCGGTTTCCTCGGCCACCGGAATGAATTCCAGGGGCGCCACCACCCCCAGTTCTTTGTTCGTCCAGCGCAATAACGCCTCGAAACCGATGACCCGTCCGCTCCGGATATCGATTTGTGGTTGATACTCCAGAAACAGTTCCCCCAGTGCGAGCGCCTGACGCAAGCGGATCTCCAGGCGCAAACGCTGCTGGACCACCACGTTTTGCGCGGTAGTAAAAAACCGGAAGGCATTCTTGCCCACGGATTTGGCATGGTACATCGCCACGTCTGCCCGCGACATCAGGGATTCAGGGGTATTGCCATCCTCCGGAAACATACTGATCCCCACGCTGACCGTCACACAGGCCTCGTGATCGAACTCCGGCAAACGAATCGGTTCCCGGACGGCGACCACGATCTTTTTCGCCACCGTCGCCACATCCTGCACCGAGTCTACCTCGGGCAACAGAATGATAAATTCATCCCCGCCCAGGCGCGCCACCGTATCGCCCTCGCGCAATACGTCACTCAACACGGTGGCCAGGGCTTTCAACAAGGCATCGCCCGCCGCATGACCGTAGGTGTCATTGATCCCCTTGAAATTATCCAGATCGATGAACATCAGGGCCATTTTACGGCCATGGCGCTGGCTGTTGGCCAGCACCTGACACAAACGGTCTTCAATCAATCCTCGATTGGGCAACCCCGTCAGCACATCAAAATGGGCCAGATAATCGAGATGCTGTTGGGCCTTCTGCATCTCGCGCTTCTCACGGGCATTTTCCAGAATCAAGGAGAGCGAATTGGCAAAACTCTTGGCCAGCAGTTCATCCTCCTCGGTGAACTCCTTTCCTTCCCATTTGTCGCAGAGGTAAATACGCCCATAGATCCTGCCCTCATGAGAAATTGGAACGGCCAGCAAGGAATGCATGACCGGATGTCCCGGAGGGAACCCTGCACTGCGTGGATCCTGAGACAGTTCCGGAAGGCGAAGCACCGCATCCTCGCGAATGACAACGCCCAACAAACCTCGCCCCTCAGGGAAGGTACCGATATCGGCCACCTGCTGATCGGACATCCCGGTATGATGAAAATTGAGCAGTCCGCCCTTCTCGTCCAGAATGCCGATGGCCCCGTAATGGGCCTGAAGCAGTTGGCTCAGGGCCTCGATCCCGTGCTGCAGAAGATCGGCTTCGAGAGAAGTATGGGAAAGAACCCCGAGCAGGGTACGAGAGGCTTCATGCAAACTTGCCAGGCGGAAAGTCCAGGAGGCCAGTTGTTCCTTGTCATGCAGGATCTCCCGGTTGAGGCGATGGGTTTCCCGCACCAGGCGGGATTCCTGCTGCAACAGGGCACGCAGAATGCTGGTCCGGGTCACCAGGCCGACGAACCCTCCCTCCTGATCCAGCACCGGCAGGGCATCCTCATCCCATCGATCCATTTCCCGCATCGCATGGGACACCGAATCGGTAAAAGACAAGGGGTGGGCCACACGATGCTCGACCAGATCCGCATAGATCCAACCGGGATGAGTCGCCCTATCCGTCAACGATGCCAACCCACAAAATGTTCCGCTGCTCACTGAATCGGAAAACACCGCCACGAAACGACCTTCCGTACCTTCCGGCCGTGCAGTGTCGAGCCGACGCGGCACGTCGGTCAGCAGGCAATCAACCAGTTTGAGTGACTTCATGGACGCGGCTCTGTATCTGTACCTTGACATCCAAGGTCACGTGTAGCACTTCGTCCGCGCCCATCATGGGCCGGATGTCCTTCAGCACGAAACTGATCAATTCTTCCCTGGGAAGGCGGCGTAACAGGGCAGCCCGCACCAGAATATCGCTCAGTATGTCATCGTCCGCGATTTCGATATGTTCGTAGGGAGTTTTGATCAGCAATTCCAGGGAACGACGCAGGGCAATGCACCCGATGGGGGCGTTGCGTCCCAACACCAACATATCCTTGATAGGGGGAATGACATATTCCATGACCTCCGCATTGATGCTTCGCCGATGACTGACCGCCGCTTTCATGGACATCTCCCGAACCCCTTGATTGGTTTGTTATACCATAGTTACAAACCTATCGTCTGACAGACCTCTCGAGGTGGAAACCTCAACCTACCGAAGAGTGACGCCGGGCGATCAGGACGGCGTTATTCCCCCCGAAGCCAAAAGAATTGCTCATGACGGTGTTCAAGGCAGGCAAGGCCCGGGCGCCTTCGATGACGTAGTCCAGGTCGCAGGCCGGATCCGGCGTAGTCCAGTGGGCCGTGGGCGGGACGATGCCCCGCTGCAGCGCGCCCAGGGCGGCGACCATTTCCACAGCCCCGGCGGCACCCATCAAATGACCGTGGAGGGCCTTGGTGGCACTGATGGGAATGCGAGCCGCACGATCTCCAAAAACGATTTTGAGGGCGCGGGTTTCCACCCCATCCCCCACCACCGTGCCAGTCCCATGGGCATTGATGGCATCCACCTGTTCCGGCGCCAGTTGGGCCATGCGCAGGGCTTCCTGCATGGCACGGGACTGTCCCCCGGCATCGGGCTGGGTAATATGCCCCGCATCGGTGGTATTTCCGTACCCCACGATTTCGGCCAGGATGGTCGCCCCCCGTGCCCGCGCCGAAAACTCGGTCTCCAGAATGAGTGCTCCGGCGCCTTCTCCCAGAATGAAGCCGGAACGGTCCCCGGAAAATGGGCGACAGGAGGTTTCAGGACGCACAGGATCGGGTTTGGCCAGGGTCTGAAGAGATTCCCAGGCCTTCATCACCCCCAGGGTCAGCAAGGCCTCGCTCCCCCCCGCCAGAGCATAACGGACGCGCCCCTGCCGTACCGCCAGAAAAGCTTCGCCCAACGCCACCGCAGATGAGGAACAGGCCGAACTGTAGGTAAAACTGGGGCCGCGAATCTTGAATTCGATGCTCAACTGGCCCGCAGATCCATTCGCCATGAAAGCCACGATGGTGGTGGGGCGGGGACGGGCCTGAGCATCCAGAAAAGATTCATGATAAGCCTGCTCGAGGGTGTTGGCCCCTCCGAGGCCGGTTCCCCAGAACAGTCCGCAATGCAACCCTTCGTCCCCGGAAAAGTCCAGTCCCGCCTGGGTCAAGGCTTCCCCCGCCGCCAACAGGGCCAATTGAGCCACCCGATCGAGGGTCAAACGACGCAACTTGGTAAAACGGGATTCCACCGGGGTCGAGACAGGCGCAGCCAGGGCGGAGTTCAGGGACTTTGCCCACGGAACATCGAGAAAACGGATGCCGGAACGTCCCTCTTCCAGGGCTCGCACCAGTGCCTCAGCCCCCTCTCCGAGCGGGGTGAGGGCACCCACTCCCGTCACGACGACACGTTGCATGTCTGCAGATTCTGTGTTCATGAAAGCGAATCCATTGGAATACGAGGAATCAGTCTGCTTCGCCCAGAGTGATGCCCTGCTGGACAACCAGGGTATCCACCTCTCGGGCAATATCTCCGACCGTCTTCAAGGGTACGGGTTCTCCCGTCATTTTCAGATCAAACTTGTCTTCCAGCATGAACATGAATTCCACTGTTGCCAACGAATCCACGCCTAATTCTTCCAGTTTGGAATCCGGCTGAACCTGTTCCTGGGTCAGTCCAAACTCCTCCACGAGCATTTTTTGTATGATGGGTAATGAACTCATGTTTTTTTAGCCCGCCAACCGCAACTCAGGACGCAATTTCAGATCATGTCGATCGGATTGTTGCGTTATGAAAGCCAGCGATTCCTGGGCCACCCGCTCCTTTTCAAAATCCATGGTGATGATGTGATAACAATTATCGAGGAGAACCTTGCGCACCTGGAGGGAGGAAATCCCCCTCTCGATCTGTTCCGCGTTCTTCGGACTGGCCAGATCATCCTCTATAGCGTGCATTATAAGGGTAGGCGCGTGGATTTTGTGTAAGTTTTGACTTACCGACTTCATCAACTTCTCGGTTTCAAAAACCCCCTTGAGGGGAGAACGTGAAGAACCGATGGCAGAAGTTCCCCGTTTCTCCATCTGGGTTGCCACCCATTGACGAATCCGCTCATCCTTCAGGCCATAGGGTGGACGCTCCGCCAAAGACAAAAAATAACGGAACGGCGTGTAATACCCCAGATATTTGAGCCAACGCATGCGTGTTACATTCCAGCCGTCATAACGCAGAGGCGCTGAATACAGACACAGCGCATGCAGATCACTGCTGCGCCGGGTCGCCAGGTGCAAAGCCAGATCAGCCCCGATACACAAACCCGCCACACTGACCTGGTCATGTTCACGGCGCAACAAATCGAAATTTGCCTCTACCTGTTCGCTCCAATAAGTCCAGGGTGTCGTATCCCTGGGGACGGGGTCATCAAATACCGAATAACCCTGAATATTGGGGATATGGATGGTGTAGCCCCCCATCACGCATAACTTGCGGCCAATATACTGGAGTTGCTGGGGTGTTCCGTACAAGCCATGCAACAGCAACACGGCGCCTTTCCCCTTGCCTTCCATGTGTATCGTCTCGATGATCCACCTCCCTAACATTGATGAGCCGATCGCCCACCAGCCACCTCTTTCATCCTACCCCAAAACCCGGATTCCAACCATTTCAAACATGAGGAGAGGAATCACACATTGAACCTGAAATGCATGACATCTCCATCCTGTACCCGGTAGTCTTTCCCTTCGAGGCGCATTTTTCCTGCCTCCCTGGCCCCGGTTTCACCCCGGCACGCAACGAAATCCTGATAGGAAATCACCTCGGCACGAATGAAACCCCGTTCAAAATCGTTATGGATGACGGCGGCGGCTCGAGGAGCCGTGGTTCCCTCCTGGATGGTCCAGGCACGGACTTCTTTGACGCCCGCCGTAAAGTAGGTTTCCAGTCCGAGACAACGGTAGGCCGCCCGAATCAACCGATCCAGTCCAGGCTCTTCCATCCCCATATCCGCCAGAAACAAGGCCTTGTCCTCTGCCTCCAGATCCACCATCTGGGCTTCGAGCGCGGCACAGACCGGCACGACCCACGCGCCCTCGCGCCGAGCGCGCTCCTCGACCTGCGCCAGAAGTGGATTATGCTCAAACCCACCCTCCAGCACATTGGCCACATACAGCAATGGCTTGGCCGTCATCAAACACAGGGGTTTCAGGGCATGCAACTGATCTTCGTCCAATCCCTGAGCCCGTACCGCATGCCCCTGATTCAATTGCTCCTCGACCCGCACCAGCAAGCCCTGCAACTGTATGGCCTCCTTATCCCCGGCTCGAGCCATTTTCTGGGTTCGAACCAAAGCTTTTTCCACGGTTGAAAGGTCGGCCAGGGCCAACTCGGTATCGATGGTGTCGATATCCTCCAGGGGAGATACCCGTCCTGCGACATGAATGACGTTGGAATCTTCGAAGCAGCGCACCACATGGGCAATGGCATCGGTTTCCCGGATATTGGCCAGAAACTGATTCCCCAACCCTTCCCCCTTCGAGGCCCCAGCCACCAATCCCGCGATATCCACGAACTCGGTGACGGCAGGCACCACCCGTTCAGGATGGACGATGTCCGCCAAGGATGCCAGGCGAGGGTCCGGAACCTCCACGACCCCCACATTGGGCTCGATGGTACAAAAGGGATAATTGTCGGCGGCGATCCCCGCCCTGGTCAGGGCATTGAACAAGGTCGACTTCCCCACATTGGGTAATCCCACGATCCCGCATTTCAAACTCATATTCCATACTCCTCAAAGAGGGGACAGCGGTTTATGCAATTCGTTCATGGCAAGGGAGAATTGCCCCGTCGTCACCAGGGGCAAGACGGACAGGCCGCGTTCCAGCGCCAGGTCGATGGCGGCCTGCTCCTCTTTCGAGGGACGGTGCAGAACGTACCCCGCCACCGGCTGGTGCGGTCCGGGATGGCCGATGCCGATGCGCAGACGCCAGAATTCGGTCCCCCCCAACTGGGCGATGAGATCCTTCAGGCCATTATGCCCCCCTGACCCTCCGCCCTGTTTCAGGCGGGCCACCCCGGGAGGCAAGTCCAGTTCATCGTGCAGTACCAGAATTTCCGCCATTTCGATCCGGTAGAAACGGGCCAGGGCAGCCACCGATCGTCCACTTGCATTCATGAAGGTTTCGGGACACAGCAACCAACCGGAAAAAGGATCTTCGGCCTTGGCAACCCGCCCCTGAAAACGGGATTCGCGGTGCCAGTCCAGACGCCATTGTCGGGCCAGGGCTTCGACTCCCCAAACCCCGGCATTATGGCGAGTATCCTGATAGGCCGCCCCCGGATTTCCCAACCCAACGATCAAACGGATGGGCATCTCCCTTCACCCATTCAAGGGAATCGAAAAAGAGGCAGCGCTTACTTCTTTCCTCCCTTGGCCGCATCCGCAGGCGCTTTCTGGCTGATGGCCGGCACATCCGCCACCGATACCGTCGGCGCCAGATCTTCCTCGGCACGCGCCGCACGGGGCAGAACCGCCGCCACCACCGCAGGATTTTCACCTTTATGGAGCGCGGCAAATTCGATGCCGGCCGGCGCCTTCAGATCTGCCACATGGAAAGGATGAGCCACCGTCAGGTCATGCAGATCCACTTCGATGTACTCGGGCAAATCGCCCGGCAGACAAAGAACTTCGATTTCCGTCAGGATATGGCTGATGATGGCCCCGGACTGCTTGACTCCCGGAGAGTTATCGCCATTGATGAAGTGCAGGGGAACCTTGGTGTGCAACTTGCGGTTCACATCCACCCGCTGAAAATCCACATGCAGGACCAATGCCTTGAAAGGGTGTCTTTGCACATCGCGCAATAATGCCGGATGGGACTTCCCGTCCAGGGTGAGAGAGATCACGGAAGAATGAAACACCTCCTGACGCAACTTGTGAAAAAGTTCGTTATGATCAAACTCGATGACCAGCGCCTCCTGGTTGTCTCCGTATAAAATACCGGGAACCCGGCCAGCCCGGCGCAGGCGGCGGCTCGCTCCGGTGCCCTGCGCAGTGCGATGTGTGATTGTGATTTCCATGATTCATCCTTTAGTGGTTGAGTGTTTAAAACCCCCGACCGCGACCAGCCGGAGGGACGTACAAAAAATGTCATTCCATGAACAGGGAACTGACCGAATCCTCGTCACTGATCCGGCGCATGGTTTCGGCCATGAGTTCCGCGATGCCGATCTGACGAATTTTCTTGCAGGAGAGAGAAGCGCCGGCCAGAGGAATGGTATCCGTCACTACCACTTCGTCCAGGGCAGACTGGTCGATCCGCTGGGCCGCGCCTCCCGACAAAACCGGGTGGGTGATATAGGCCAGGACGCGTTCAGCTCCATGGGTCTTGAGGGCCTGCGCCCCGGCACACAGGGTATTGGCCGTATCCACCATGTCATCCAGAATGATACAGGTCCGTCCCGCCACGTCGCCAATCACATTCATGACCTGAGCCACGTTGGGCTTGGGACGACGTTTGTCGATGATGACGAGATCCGCTTCCAGACGCTTGGCCAATGCCCGTGCCCGCACCACTCCGCCCACATCGGGAGAAACCACCGTCAGACCCTGGTAACCGGCACGCCAGATATCCCCCAGCAGAAGCGGTGTGGAATACACGTTATCCACGGGTATATCAAAAAATCCTTGAATCTGATCAGAGTGCAGATCCATGGTCAACACCCGGTCCACGCCTGCGCCTTGCAGCATGTTCGCCACCACCTTGGCCGAGATGGCTACCCTGGCCGAACGGGGGCGCCGATCCTGACGGGCATAACCAAAATAAGGGATGGCCGCCGTGATCCTGGCCGCAGAGGCACGCTTCAGCGCGTCACACATCACCATGATTTCCATCAGATGATCGTTGGTGGGCGCAGACGTCGATTGAAGAATGAAGCAATCCCGTCCCCGCACATTCTCGAGAATTTCCACCATGACCTCACCATCGCTGAAGCGTCCCACGGTGGCGCGACCCACGGAAATGTTGAGGTAAGCCGCGACTTCGCTTGCGAGTTTGGGATTGGCGGTGCCGGTGAACACCATCAAATCGGTAGAAGACATGAAACTCCTGACAAACGACGGCTAAACTGAATCGATGGCAGGGGAGGTAGGGATCGAACCTACGAATGCCGGAATCAA
>JAJZDE010000028.1 GCA_021828745.1 Pseudomonadota bacterium | reverse complement strand
CATGGGCGGGTTGACTGAACTCGGGAACCGGGTCGGTCTGGAGACTGCCCCCCTGGGTCACGATCCACAATCGGGGCGGCGTGGGGGATTTGATCCGGGCCAGAGCCTGAATCCGGCGAAAAAGTGACAGGGGAGGTGCCATCTGGCCTTCCGTTCCCTCCGGGGCCGGGGCAAAGTACACCCAGTGATCCACCTCTGGAGGGAGGGGTTGCTCATCCTCGAGGTCATCCGGCACCCACACCTGATCCCCCTGGGAGCGCAACAGCCGCCCCAACGCTTCTAGCCCGGGGGGGCAAGGGTTGAGCCAGCCCCAGTGTCGTAAGGGGGGCGCACCGAGTTCTGCCAAGGGGATAGGCTCGGTCATTTGCGCCAGCATCAGGTAGGATCCCATGGCCATTTCGCCTGAGACAGGTTCGGTGACCGCCGTCACGTCGCTCCATCCGGCGTGTTCCAGCACAGCCCGCCACGCTTGGGGGCCGTGCAGTCGCCCCTGATCCGGTTCCTCGGGCGACCACCAGGACGGATCGATGCCGTAGGTCAGATGTGTGCTCAGGTCGGCGTGCCGTTCTGCCAGGATCAATACCCCCCCCTGAGCCATCCGGCGCCTCACCGCCGCCACCCGGTGCGCCGGATTATCCGTGCCGTGCAACCAATGACGCAGAATGATCAGATCGTAATGGCCGGGAACCGTAGGCGCATCGATCGGTGCGAGGGTCATGGCATCGAGTTGCACCGCGTGGAGCCAGGCGTAATCCGCCACTTCCACCTGCAACCGTCCCACCACCGCCGGCTCTGTGTGCCCCAGTACATAGTCCAGCCGTTCCGGAAGAACCCCCTTCAGGCATTGGGCCAAGGTCGCGGTCCCCGGACCGATTTCCAGGATCCGCAGGCGCCGCCGAAGGGGCCAGTCTGCCGCCAGTTGGGGCAACCATTGCGTCAAGGCCCGGAAAATTCCGCTGTAGGCCGGCGCTTCTTCGAACAGGGTTTCGCTCAGGGGGCTGCGGATCAGCCCGGTTTTGAACGGGAGGGGGTCGATTCGCCCGCCCAGCAGATCGGACAGATGCCGTCCCACATGACCCAGTTGCACCAATTCCGGTAAAGCATGGGGATATTCCTGCAACAAGGTCCGCCAGATCTCTTCCGGGAGCGGCAACTCTCCCGTCATCAAGCGCCATTGCCCCGATTTCAGTTGCAACCATCCTTCGTGTTGTAACTGCCGTCGCAACCAGTGGAAATAGGGGCGAAGGGGTGCCGGGCAACGGGAATCGTCACGCACCCAGCCATCGAGTTCCTGCCCCAACTGGTCAAAAGCCCGGCAGGCAAACGCCATGGCCAGGGCGTCAAACAGAGGCAACCCTTCCCGGAACAAAGCCAGCCGATTGCCCTCTGACTCCTGGGTCAGCATCAGGGAGCGCAGTTGCCCTCCCCACTCCGCCACTTTCCCCGGCGGGGACTGGGTCTCTTCCCGAGCACCGGGACACAGGACGGCCACGGTACCCCAGCACGTCGCATCGGCCGGGTCGTGTGAATTCGACAGGGGCATGGCGCGAAAACGACACCCGTTCAGTTCCGCCACACAGTCTTCCGCTTCGTCCCACAAGGTAAAGTCAGCCGTGACCGAACGGCCCTGCCGCCGCTTGAGCAGGGCCTCGAAACGGATGACCGGCGTCTGACGCCAGACCTTGACCCGGCCCATCTTCACCGGCAGATAGGGCACGCCCCGCCCCCCTTCGATCTCCGCCTGAAAAAAATCCACCAACGACTGAAAACATTGATCGAGCACCCAGGGAGGCAACCCCCAATCCCCTGCTTCCGGAGCCGGGACGGGGTGCAGCGTGGCAATCAACCGGTCTGCCTGCACCCGGACCGTATCGATGCCCTGAAAAGTGGGGCCGTAGTCCAGGCCGAGGGCGTGGGTCATCCGGTAATGGGTGGCCCGGGACAGTTGCCGAATGGACCCTTTGAACTGCGCGGTGGCAGAGGAAGTGGGGGGAGACCCGCAGGGGACTCCCAACAGCCGACCCGAGGCGTGCAAAGTCCATTCATCCTCGCTCAGTCGCTGACGGCTGCGGATGGTGAAATGACCATCGCGCGGGTGAAGTTCGAAGCGCAGGGTGCGCCCATGTTCTCCATCGAACACCACAGGCGCCAGAATATCCAGTTCTTCCACTTCTGCCGTGGGCGCGCCGAACCACTCCCGGGAGGCGGCCAAGGCCATTTCCACGTAGGCCGCACCGGGGAGAACCAGGGCCTGGCCCACCCGGTGATCCTGCAGCCAGGTCTGTTTGGCCGGATCCAGAATCACTTCCCAGGCGGCCTGGGTCTCCCGCAAACGCCAACCCAGCAGCGGGTGATGCCGCTGCCGCTGGATGATCTGATAGCCCTCGCTGGTGGTTGGGAGCCAGTGACGCTGCCGCTGCCAGGGATAGCGGGGAAGCTCCAGAAACTTCCCCCTGGCCGAAAAACAGGGGGCCCCTGGCGGACTCGAACCCCACAGATGGACGCGCAAAACCAGGCGTTCCAGGTCTTTCAGGCCATCGGTCTGGCGCCGCTGACTGGCGGCGATGTGGTAACTGCCTTCACGGGAGGCCAGACATTCCTTGAGGTAATGTTGCAGAATGCCATGGGGACCGATCTCGATGAAGGTACGACACCCCAGATCGGCCAGGGTGCCGATGGCCGGCGCAAACTGCACCGGACAACGCACGTTGTCCCACCAGTAATGCGCGCCCAGTTCCTGCCCCTGAATCTCTTTTCCGGTCACGGTGGACACCAGAATTTTTCGGCCCGGACGGGGGTCCAACCCGGCCAAGGAACGCACCAGTCCGGCCTGGATGGGATCCATGAAGGAGCTGTGAAAGGCATAATCGAGGTCCAGTTGACGAAAAAATACGCCCTGTACCTCCGCTTCCGCTTCGACCTGATCCAAAACCGCCTCCGACCCCGCCAGAGTCAGATTGCCCGGCCCGTTGTAGCCGGCGATGACGACTTCGCCCCAATTCCGTTCCAGAGCCCAGGCCTCCCAGCGGGACGCCGTCAACCCCACCGCCGCCATGCGTCCCTGGCCCCGGGTCGTGGCCTGCGCTGCGCTGCGGGCGCAAATGACTTCCAGCGCCTGATCCCGCGTCAGAATTCCTGCCGCCCACGCCGCCGCCACTTCTCCCACGCTGTGCCCGGTTACGGCCAGCGGTTCCACACCCCGTTCCTGCAGCCACTGCGTCAGTGCCACCTGCACGACGAACAGGAGGGGCTGGGCCACCGCCGTATCGTCGAGGCGGCTGGATTCTTCCCCCGCCCACAGTTCGGCGCGCAGGGAAAAACCGGCACGCACGGCCAGGGGTTCTTCGAAACTCTCCAGAATTTCTGCAAACCGTGGAGATTCTTCCCACAAACGACGGCCCATACCCACCCATTGGGCGCCATTGCCGGTATACACGAATGCCACTCCCCCCTCTTCCGCCGCTCCTTCCTCCAGCACGATCCCGTTGCTTGCGCCCTTCTGGGCAAAGGAGTCGAGGGCTTCTGCCATGGTGGCCAGGGACGAAGGTTCGAGCGCCAGGCGCTGTTCGAGCCAGGCGCGATGATGGGCGGCGCTGTAGGCCCAGTCGTAATAGTCTTCCGGAGCCAGGGTACGGAGGGCAGCGGCATGACGCAGGGCCACTTCGCGCAGGGCGGGGACCGTCCGCGCCGAAAGAAACAGGGGCGGCAAAGGAGAAACGGTTACCGGCGCTTTTTTCTGGTCCGCCGAGACTGCGGGGGAAGCCGCCTGCACCAGCACATGGGCATTGGCCCCGCCAAAACCAAAGGAATTGACGCCGGCGATCAGGGGGCGATCTGATGGGGGCAAGGACTGAGACCGGGTCACCACCTGCAGGTTGAGTGCGGTGAAATCGATCGTTGGATTGAGTTGCTGGCAGTGAAGGGCGGGAGGAATCTGCCCATGCTTGAGCACCAGCAGGGTCTTGACCAGCCCCGCCATGCCCGATGCCGTTTCCAGATGCCCCAGATTGCTCTTCACCGAACCGATGGGCAAAGGATGATCGGGCGAACGGGCGGCACCATACACCTGACCGAGGGCAGAAGCCTCGACGGGATCGCCGATGGCCGTTCCGGTGCCGTGGGCTTCCACGAAATCCACTTGAGAAGCCTCCAGACCGGACCGCCGCAGCACGCTCGCCATCAATTCGGCCTGACCCTCGCTGCTGGGAATGGTCAGGCCGGTTTTGCGCGCCCCATCGGCATTGACCCCTGTCCCCAGAATCACCCCGTGGATCCGACGGCCTTCCGCCTGGGCGCGCTCCAGAGGCATCAGGAGCAGTACAGCCCCCCCTTCGGAGCGGACATAGCCGGTGGCAGCGTCGGAGAATACCCGGCACCGACCGGTGGACGACAGCATGGAAGCCTTGCTGAAGCCGATGAAAGGATAGGGATGAAGGAGCAGGTTGACCCCACCCACCAGGGCGATTTCGGCTTCTCCTGCCTGCAGGGTTTGGCAGGCATGGTGCAACGCCACCAGAGAGGAAGAACAGGCCGTATCCACCGCCAGGGAAGGGCCCCGCAGGTCAAACACATAAGACAGACGATTGGCCGCAATGCTCAGCGTATTTCCGGTCATGGAGTAACCGGTCATGGTGGACAGGTCATCCAGCCCGCGCATGCTGTAATCCAGCCCGGAAATGCCAACATAGACGGCCGTATTGGTCCCTGCCAGAGAGGACGGGACGATGCCGCCATCCTCCATGGCCTCCCACGCCAGTTCCAGCATCAGGCGCTGTTGCGGATCGAGCCACGCCGCCTCGCGGGGGGAAATCCCGAAGAACGCCGCATCGAAGGTGTCGATGTGCGACAACACGCCGGCGTCGAAGGTCACGCTACGCCCCGGCTCCTTGCGACGGTCGTCCTGCAATTCGCCCACGGCCCAGCGCCCGGGGTCGATCCGGGTCACGACATCCCGACCGGCGCGAAGCACCTCCCAAAAACTCTGTTCACTCCCTATGTCGCCAGGAAAACGAAACGACAGGCCGACAACGGCAATCGGTTGTAACAAAGTCTAACTCCCCTTGAGGGTTTTTGGAAACGGCTGCGCGGATCTAAACTAACACAATTGGTGCCCATATTCCAGAGGTGGCGACTGCAGTGCCCGTTAGAGAACTTGATGATCCGCAAAAAATAGCCAATAATGGAAACCAATTCCATTATCGTCGGGATCATGTTATGCGTTCAAGAACGCTCAAAGCACACCTCCTGTTGGCCAGCCGCACATTTCCTGTGGTTTTATTGACCGGACCGCGTCAGGTGGGAAAAACCACATTGCTCAAAAGCATTGCCGGGGCAGAAAGAAATTACGTCACTCTGGATGACCGGGATGCCAGGACCTTGGCCGAATCGGATCCTGCCCTGTTTTTGCAGCGATACCCCCCACCCATCCTCATCGATGAAGTGCAATACGCGCCAAACCTGTTTCACCACATAAAAGTGATCGTCGACCGGAGTCAGACCAATGGGCTGTTTTGGTTGACGGGCTCACAAAAGTTCCACCTCATGCACTCCGTCACGGAAAGTCTCGCCGGGCGCGTCGCCATTCTTGAACTCAACGGCTTTTCTCAGGCAGAAATCCAGGGACGCGATGATCCTGCCCCTCCTTTCCTACCCACCACGGAGTGGCTTCGTCAAGCGCGTCGCCAAGCGCATGAAACCGATCTGAAAACCCTTTATCACAGCATCTGGCGCGGCAGTTACCCCAGGGTCGTCTCGGAACCGGAACTCTCCACCGATCTGTTCTATAACTCGTATATTCAAACCTACATTCAACGAGATATCAGGGAGATGATCAAAATCACCAATGAAAGTGCGTTTTACCGATTCATCCAGGTCATCGCTGCCCGCACCAGTCAACTTCTGAATCATGCCGATATCGCACGCGATGTCGGCATCGACCAAAAAACCACCAAGGCCTGGCTGTCCGCTCTGGAAGCCTCAGGACTGGTTTACCTCTTGCAACCCTACCATAACAACCTGACCCATCGACTGATCAAAACGCCCAAGATATATTTCCTGGATACCGGACTTTGTGCCTACCTCACCCGATGGTCAACCTCGCAAGCCTTGGAAGCCGGGGCCTTTTCCGGAGCCATCCTCGAAACCTGGGTAATCTCTGAACTGCTGAAGAGTTATTGGTACAACGGCAAAACCCCCAATTTTTATTTCTATCGTGACAAGGACCAAAAAGAAATCGACCTTCTGATTGAACAAGACAATACCCTTTATCCCATAGAAATCAAAAAATCCGCTACCCCCAGCCAAAATTCCACCCATCATTTTGGCTTGCTTGCCAAACTCAACCAACCTGTCGGCCACGGAGCCGTACTGTGTCTACGCCAGCAGGATATCCCCCTGTCGGCGGAAATCGATGCCATTCCCGTGGGCTACCTCTGAGCATGAGTCGAAGTTCCCCCTCAAACAAAAATCCCGCGCTCCCCACCCGTTGCGGTACCATTCTCTCCCGCGCGCGTTGTTGCCCGTCACTTTGAAGATCCTCTGCTCATGCCCCTCATCCTCCTTGATGCTGTGTCCCTGGCCTTCGGGCTGGACCCCTTGCTCGATCACATCGACTTTCAGATCGATCCCGGCGAACGTATCGGTCTGATCGGTCGCAACGGCGGCGGAAAATCCACCCTCTTGCGCATCGTACTGGGCACCCTCACCCCGGACGAGGGCAAGGTCTGGCGCCAGCCCGGCCTCAGGATGGGGTATGTTCCGCAGGAACCCGAACTGGACCCCGAATCGTCGATCTTTGACACGGTGGCCCAAGGGCTGACCGAAGGCGGATTGCCCGTGGCGTCTTATCAGGTGGAACGGCAACTTTCCCAAATGGGGCTCGACCCGGAAGGACGAGTCGGCCAACTGTCGGGGGGATGGAAAAAACGTGTCGCCCTGGCCCGCGCCCTGGTCGGCGAACCGGATCTGCTGATCCTGGATGAACCCACCAACCATCTGGATGTGGCGGCCATCGAACGGCTGGAAGGGGCCTTGAGAAATTTTCCCGGTGCCGTACTGTTCATCACCCATGACCGGCATTTCCTGGATCAGGTCGTCACCCGCGTGGTGGAGTTGGATCGAGGAAAATTATCGACTTTCGGTACGTCCTTTGCCGACTACCTGCGCCGCAAGGCCGAGCAACTGGCCTCCGAGGCCCTCGAACAGCGTCGTTTCGACAAGTTGCTCAGTCAGGAAGAGGTATGGATCCGCAAGGGGGTCCAGGCACGTCGCACCCGCAATGAGGGACGGGTACGACGGCTCGAAGAACTGCGCCGCGAGCGCGCCCTGCGCCGGGATCAGATCGGGTCGGTCCGTCTGGCCGTGGATTCCGGGGACCGTTCCGGGGAACTGATCGCCGAATTGCAGGAGGTCACGTTGCGCTACGACAACCAGATCCTCGTGCAAGGCTTTTCCACACGCATCCAGCGCGGCGACAAGATCGGCATCATGGGACCCAACGGGGTAGGAAAAACCACGCTGCTGAGAACCTTGTTGGGTTTGCACGTCCCCGATGAAGGAACCGTGCGCAGCGGCACCCGCCTGAACATTGCCTACTTCGACCAATGGCGCGAACAGTTGGACTCTTCGGCCACTTTGGTGGAAACCATCAGTCCGGGGTCCGACTTTATCGAGATCGGCGGCACGCGCAAACATGTCATCAGTTATCTTGGCGACTTTTTGTTTCCGCCCGAACGCGCGCGCGCCAAAGTAGCCTCCCTGTCCGGGGGGGAACGCAACCGCCTGCTCCTGGCGCGCCTGTTTGCCCGCCCGTCCAATGTGCTGGTCCTGGACGAACCCACCAACGACCTGGACATCGAAACCCTGGAATTGCTGGAGTCCCTGCTCATCGAGTATCCCGGCACCCTGTTCCTGGTCAGCCACGACCGCGCCTTTCTGGATGCGGTCGTCACCCAGGTCATGGTCCTGGAGGGTCAGGGCGTCGTCACGGAGAATGCCGGGGGTTACAGCGACTGGATCCGTTACCTGGCCCAACGAAAAAAAACCCGGGAAAACAAGGATTCTCCCGTCAGTGCATCCCCTGAAACTGCCAAAACGAACCCTCCCCCTTCGATCAAACCCCGTAAAGCCCCGGCCGATCGATTGTCCTACAAGGAGCAAAAGGAACTGGAAACCCTTCCAGACACCATCGCCCGCCTGGAAAACGAGGAAATCGAACTGGCCCGGCAACTGGCAGACGGGTCTCTCTACCGTCATGCACCCGATGAGGTCAAGCGCCTGAGTCAGCAGCAAAGTGAACTCACCCACCAACTGGAACAGGCATTCCTGCGTTGGGAGGAACTCCAGCAGAAATACGACAAGGCCCGGTGACCCGCCTCATCCCGAACATCTCAGGCGTCGGTACCTCTCGCTAGAACGCTCGGGACAATTCTCCCCAGATAAGGGTACCCGCCGGGCTCCCCGCCAGTTGGGTGGGTACCGACCCCAGCCGGCTCGCCGCATACACCTTCCCCTGCCACGCCCCACCACTGGTCCAGTTCATCCCCACCCCCGCCCCACTCAGGGTTGCCCCGTTGGGTCCGGCCAGGTAAGGATTGGCACTGATGGCAATATGCTCGCTGTCCCCAAATACCACCGCCTGCCAATGCTCCGTCAACTGGTAGCGCCCTTCCACTGTTTCCAGTACTCCGCTGTCCGCCGCCAATACCCCCATGTCATAGCCCCGGACACTGTACGGCCCCCCCACCACCAACTTCTCCACCGGGTCCAGATTCTTCTGCGCCCATTGCCCCGACACCGACAAATACAACTGTGCCCGTTCACTCCCCACATTCTGCAATCGTGTCAGGCTTCCGTTCCACTTTCCGAACGATCCCTGAGCGCCCGGATCAAATGCTGAAGCCCCGGAATTATCAAAGTTCACCCGCCCACCCGTCCATGAAGTACTCATCAATCCAACCCCGCCGCTCATCCAGGTATCCCGTTCATCTCCATTCATGCTCAACACCCCATTGTCCAGGTGGCGATTCGCCAGCGTCGCTACCGTCTGGTCACTCAATCGCTTGTAGTCAAACTCTGCCTGTCCATACAGGTTCACCGTCCGACTCCTCAATAAGGGTTGCCGCACCCACAGACTCGACACCGCCGCCGTACCTTGCCCACCCAGACCCGACAAACTCCCCCCCAGCACATACTTCAGGTCCGACACTGAAGCACCCACCCGCGTCCCACTTCCATTGGCCAGCAGGTCGTATCCCAGGCGCGCATAGTTCATCCCCGGACCACTGGTCAATCCATTGGCCGATAACTGATCGCCCAACCCCAGCAGTTCGTTCACCGTCACCGCTCCACCCAGCCGTCCATTACCGGTATAATCGTTACCGTAATTGTCTGCGGTTACACTTCCTGCAACCTGCGGTCCCGGTGTCGTATTCACGGTCAGATCCGAGGTCCCTACCTGGGCCCCCGGCGTCAGGGTCGCCGTGGTCTCGACCCCCGGCACATCCGACAACAGCAGCAGGACTCGATCCAGCGAGTCTTCTTCGATGGGCATTCCACTCTGTAACGGATTCAGCAACGATTGCAATGAGCCACCGAGGACCCGGCTGCCATTGTTCAGCAATACCTTGCCATACTCCGCCTCGATCACCCGAATCTGCAGCACCCCCCCTTCCAGGGATTGGGCTGGAATCACCGCCCGGGAGAGCGGGTATCCCTGCTGGTGGTAATAGTCTGTCAGCCGTTGCGCCATCTTCTGTACCTGGCCCAACGTCAGAGTCTTGCCCTCATCATCCCGTACCAGATCATGCAAAACTCCAGTCTCGATCCTGGTGTTCCCCTCGATCACGATCCGCTTCACCTCAAAGGTCGTGGTCGACTCCGAACTCGTCGCCCCTTGTCCCGACTTCAGGGTCAGCCCTGGGTTGTCGTTGGACGGTGCGGAGGGTGTGACCGGTTGCGCTTCCTGTATCAGCGTCCCGGCCCCGGGCAGAGCAGGTCCCGCAGCCCAACCCACGGAACATGCCAGCACCCCGGACACCAGTATTGAACTTTTGGAAACCCGCCCCAATCTCGAGACAGTAATCATTTCGGAGTCCCTCTGCCTGCTGATTTTATCTTCCTTCATCTTGGTCATTCACCCTTGTTATTCCAGTCTCGTTGGTTTCATGGTTCCCGGATTTTGGCTCGGTGCGTCGGCTTTGAATATCGTTGCCCTGTCCGGCATGACCCCGTATTGCAAGCGTCTGTTCCAGTCACCTTCAGTAACCGGGGGGCAACGTGACACCGCCTTTTGTCACTGTCAATGTAAGGTTGGGTGAACTCCATCCCCCGGAAGAGTTCACAAAGTTAACGGCAATGTAATTATTGCCCGCTGGTGCGTTGGCACTGTTTCCTCCGGGCTGTCCAGGATTATTGGAGTTTGAAAGCATCGTATTCAATGTGGACAAAAGCGTTGCATCGGCAGCAGCAAGTTGAGCCGACTGCGTCGTTACAGTCCCTGTACTGGACTGTATGGTCAACGCCGTGGCATTGCCCGGGGCTTGCGAAAAGACGTAATTGACAGCGCTCAGTCCATTGCCATCAATGGCGTAGTGTCCGACCGGACTGGAGGACGTGGCATTGGTCGTCCATGACAAGGTGCCAGTCGTGGAATTGGACAGATCATCTCCGGGGACGAAGCCGGTCACGATACCCGAGAGCGGGAACCGTGTCAGTCCGCCGGGAATGGCCTCTGGTGCCGCAGTGTAGAGCAATGGTGCCGGGGCAATGGTCACATTCGACAATGTCGGCTGCGTCAGCACATAGTTGCTGGCCAAACCGGCAGCCGCCCCGGACCCGTTCCCAAGGGTCACGGCTGCAATGCTAATCGGTTCACTCCCCGCATTGGCACTCGTCAGCGTCCCGTCGGCAGGCGCTCTTATCGTCAGGTTTTCACCATTCTGCAAACCACTCAGGGTTCCCGTCCCCGTCAAAGCATCCACCTTGCTGCCGTTGTAAGTCCGGTTGGTGCCGGACAAACCAGTGAGGGTGATCGGCCTGGGGTTCACCGTCCATGGAGTTGGTATCGTCCATGGAACCAGAGAATAATTGGCCGCACCCGAACCGGTCAAACCGAGTCCAGCGAGATAACTGAAACTGTAACTACCCGCATTGCTGGTACTGGTGGGGGCCGATGCAGTATAATCCGCCGTCCCTGTGGGTGTAGCATTGGTCAGGTGAAACAAGGATCCGCTTGCGTTGACGAGGGTGTAGGTAAACAGGGGCGTGGCTCCATAATTGCTGGAGCCGGTAACAGGATCAATATAGACCGTTAGGGGTGAACACCCCCCGAACACGCACAAAATGGGATTGTTATTGTTGAAGCCCGAATGGAAGCCCCATACCGGCGTAACAGTGAAGTCAAACCCGACAAAATTCGATGCGGTCTGCATCTGCGTGGTCGTGAGTCCCTTCGCACCAGTGGTCGGCGTTGATCTTGCCCCTAAACCCACCGTATTCACGCTGTCGTCCCAAAAACCATTACTGATCGTGCCGCCACTATTGTTGTAGCCTACCAGTCCGCCCACAAGATCATTCGTTCCTGGCACGACTCCCGTGGCTTGACTTGTGGTGTAACCGTTGCTGATCGTGCCATAGTTAGCCCCCACCAGTCCGCCGACATCATAGGAGCCTCGGCTCACGCTACCAGTGGCGTAACTGTTGCTGATCGTACCGGAGGTGGAGTTGTATCCCACCAACCCCCCCACACCGCCCTCACCAGACACGGTTCCCGTGGCATAACTGTTGCTGATCGTGCCGCCATTATTGTTGTAGCCTACCAATCCCCCCACAAGGTTATTCGTTCCTGCCACGATTCCCGTGGCATAACTGTTGCTGATGGATCCCTGGTTGTATCCAACCAAGCCACCATCACTACCGGAAGCTCCCCCTCCGGCCAACCCGCCGACATACACAGTGCCGGAACCCGTTACACTGCCCATGGCATCACTATTGCTGATCATACCGGAAGTGGAGTTGTATCCCACCAACCCGCCGACATAACCGGCACCAGAAACATCGACGGCAACGGAGTCTCCGCTGATGGCACCATCAGACCGACCTGCCAGACCTCCTGTTTCTTTTTGTCCTGTCACCTGAGCGTTGGTCAGGTTGACGCCGGTGATGGATCCACCGGACCCCAAATAGCCGATCAGACCAACATAATCACTGGCGGGCCGATTGATGGTGAGATTGTTGATGGTAAATCCCGCCCCGGAAAGGCTCCCTGTGAAGGAAGTGATCGAGTTGCCGATGGGGACAAAACTGCTACCAAGCCAGATATCCTGGCCATTGGTGGCAGAGGCATCGAAACTTTGTCCCAAGGTGTAGGTCCCCGTCAGATCCATGGCCATCAATTGCAACTGATGGGAATTACCGAGGGTGGTGGAATATTCTGAAGCCAGCATCGGCAAAGTGGCGCCTTGGGTGACTTGTGCAGTGGTTGCGAGGGAGCCGTCCGCATTGACGATCACCCAATTGTTGCCTGTAGCCCCCGGGTGGGAAGTGAAATTGAAGCCGGTCAGACTTGACGGGGTTTGGAGTTGAGCGGTGGTCAAACCCTGAACATTGGTCCAGGTACCTGTACTTGACGATCCCATGCCTGTTATCCCTTGAGTCGTAATGTCCCAGAAACTGTTGCTGATAGTACCGAAATTACTTCCTGTCAACCCCCCGTTTGAAAAACTATAAACGCCCCCTGGATTTGAAATTACCCCCGTGGCGTAACTGTTGCTGATCGTGCCATAGTTAGCCCCCACCAGTCCGCCCACACCGAAACTGGCCGTTCCACCGGTCACACTGCCCGTGGCATAACTGTTGTTGACCGTGCCACCGTTAATCCCCACCAACCCACCGAAATAGCGACCAGTGCCAGTGTCGCTCACAGCCCCCGTGGCGTAACTGTTGTTGATGGTGTCGGACAACGCACCGACCAAACCACCAACATCACCACTCCCAGATACACTGCCCGTGGCGTAACTGTTGCTGATGGTGCCACCTTTGCCCAATCCCGATACTCCCTTATCTCCCACCAACCCACCAACATCACCACTTCCAAATACACTGCCCGTAGCGTAACTGTTGCTGATGGTGCCATCGGACCAGCCGGCCAAACCGCCAACAGAACCACTTCCAGATACGCCAACAGAACCACTTCCAGATACACTGCCCGTGGCGTAACTGTTACTGATGGCGCCGGTGGAGTCACCAACCAAGCCACCAACACTAACATCAGGATAGTCAGTAAAACCAAAAATTCCAGATACGTTGCCTGTGGCATAACTGTTACTGATCGTGCCTCTGGACTCACCGGCCAGACCGCCGGTATGACCATCGCCATTTACTGTATTTGTTGTTACACCTCCCTTAGCGTAACTGTTGCTGATGGTACCAGAACTGATCAGCCCTACCAGACCACCCGCATAGACTACCCCTGTCCCCGACCCCACGGCACCCGTCACCGCCCCCGTGGCGTAACTGTTGCTGATGGTGCCATCGGACTGGCCGGCCAAACCGCCAACATAACCACTTCCAGATACACTGCCCGTGGCATAACTGTTGTTGATGGCGCCCCCCTTGTTAGATCCCACCAGCCCACCCACATAAGGGGTCTCAGACACAATGGCGTTCCCGGACACTCTGCTCGTAGCATAACTGTTATTGATGGTGCCGGAGTTGA
>JAJZDE010000027.1 GCA_021828745.1 Pseudomonadota bacterium | reverse complement strand
TCCCCAGCCTACGGGTCTGCGCTATTGCAACAACGGCGTGGCGTTAAAGTTTATTCAGGGGAGGGGGTGATTCATGAATTCCTTTGACATTGGTCTGGCATTTCTGGAAGGCCTTGCACTCATTGCTTCCCCATGCATTCTGCCCGTCCTGCCGTTGGTTCTGGCAGCCTCGATTGATGGTGGAAAACGCAGGCCATACGGCATCATCATCGGGTTTGTGCTGGCATTCAGTATCTTTGCGATTGCTGCACGAAAAATTATCGCGCTGCTTGGTATCGATCTGGATGTAATCAAGTATGCTTCGCTGGTCCTGCTCTCCTTGTTTGGCCTGGTGCTACTTTCATCCAGGCTGTCGGATAAATTCAGCCTGCTGACGCAGGGCACCGCAAATCTGGGCAACCGGCTTGCTGGAGTGGGGAAGGAAGGGCTGGCTAGCGGCATCCTGATTGGTGCACTGATCGGCTTGGTATGGACGCCCTGCGCTGGCCCCATCCTGGCCGCGGTATTGGTGCAGATTATACGCCAGCAGAGCAATCTCGCTGGAAATCTCATTATTCTTGCATTTGCTGTTGGCGCAGGGGTGCCCATGCTGATTATCGCCATCATGGGACGAAAGATCATGGGTAAGTTCGGGTTTGTCATGCGTCATGCCGAGGTGGTGCGCAAAGCATTTGGTGTTCTGATTCTGGTGTCTGTTGCCATCATCGCCACCGGAGTCGAGGCCCAATCGCTGCTGACGCCGATTACTGCTGATAGAACTGAACCAACGCACAGCGAATCGGTACTGCAGGAGGGTGTGGTACCCTATGACGCGCCTGAATTCGCAGGGGTCAAGGATTGGCTCAATTCCCCGCCGCTGACGATGCAAAGCCTTAAAGGCAAAGTCGTGCTGATCGATTTTTGGACCTACTCGTGTATCAACTGCGTGCGCACGCTTCCCTATATCATCGCGTGGGACAGAAAATACCGTGATCAGGGTCTGGTGATTATTGGATTCCACTCGCCTGAATTTGAATTTGAGAAGAAGCTCGACAATGTCAAAACTGCCCTTGCCCAATACGGCATTCACTACCCCGTGGCGCTCGATAACAACCTTGATACCTGGAGCAATTTCAACAACCTTTACTGGCCTGCGCATTATCTGATCAACAAAGAAGGTAAAGTGGTCTATACCCATTTCGGAGAGGGTCACTACGAGGTCACGGAAAATAATATTCGTTCCCTGCTTGGACTGAAAGACAAGGTTACAATCATCCACGCTGACAAACCGACAAAAATGTTCGAGCAGACGCCGGAAACCTATCTTGGTTATGCCCGCGCGGAAAACTTCGGTGGCAAGGAAAACGTCGTGCGCAATGTACCAGCAACCTACCGTTTCCCCGACTCATTGGCAGAAGACGCATGGGCACTGAACGGCGACTGGGAAATCGGCTCCGAGAAAATCGTTGCACGGGAAAAGGGGGCGGCGTTACGTCTCCATTTCAACGCGCGGAAGGTGTTCCTGGTGCTGGGCACATCCACAGGAAAACCAGCGCATGTTTTGATCAGGCTGAATAGCGCAGCTGTTGGCAATCAAGCTGGTAAAGATGCGCCGGCGGGTGTTCTGACTGTCGGGCGAAACACTCTGTACGAATTGATTGACCAGCAACAGACGAAAAATGGCCTGCTGGAAATCAAGTCCGATATGCCCGGGTTGGAAGTGTACGCATTTACCTTTGGATAGTACCCGTGCCCTCCAGATTTGCTTCACGGATGTAAACGGTAACTGAGCGGCATTATTTCCAATTCTCAATGGTCACAGCATACTCTCCCCCAGATCAAATTTTGGAGGGGGTTACGGGTGGGCATCGTGGGTGTGTAAGCAGGGGAAACGAGGGTAAAAACAACTCGAAAATATACCTGAAAAATGATCACAACCGATTGATTTATGGTAGAATTCAACCATGTCAAACGCTTTGGAAACCACCCCGGAAATCACTGCTCAAAACGCGATTTTGATGCGCATCATCGCGCAGCAAAAAGAAGAAATTGCCGAGCTCAAAAGACAACTGGAATGGTTCAAACGCCAGATCTTCGGTCAGAAGAGCGAACGCCGTCACGTCGATGACCACAGCCTGCAGTTGAGTTTCGCTGATGTGGAGGGACAGGGCGATGATCCCCAACTTCCTCCAGCAACCACAATCATTGCGGCCCACACCCGGCGCCAATCCGGCAAACCCGAAACCGCAAAAGAAGACGGCCTGTTCTTCGACGATTCCAAAGTTCCCGTAGAGACCATCACGTTACCCTGTCCCGAGACCGAAGGGCTCAGCCCGGACCAGTACGAAGTGGTCAGCGAGAAGGTTTCCCACCGCCTGGCCCAGCGTCCCGGCAGTTATGTGATCCTCAAGTACGTGCGCCCCGTCATCAAGATCAAGGAAACGGAAACCCTCTCCTGCGCCCCAGCACCCCGAGGGGTCCTCGACGGTAGCCGGGCTGATGTCAGCTTCCTGGCGGGGCTGATCGTGGATAAGTTCCTCTACCATATTCCCCTGTATCGTCAACATCAGCGTCTGCTCAACAGCGGGATTACCGTCAGCCGCCCTTGGCTCACCCAGATCACTCTCGCCGCTCTGGCTCTGCTCAATCCCATCCATAACGCCCAACTGGAATCGATCCGTCGCTCCCGGGTCAAGGCCATGGATGAAACCCCTATCAAGGCAGGGCATACCGGGGCAGGACAGATGAAGACGGGATACTTCTGGCCAGTCTTCGGAGAACGTCAGGAAATCTGTTTCCTGTTTTACCCGGATCGAAGTCACAAACGGGTCAAGCAAGCCCTGGCCACAGACGAGCCCCCCGACCATGGGGTATTGCTCACGGATGGGTATGAAGCCTATGCTGGTTATGCGCGCTCCATGGGTCTCACCCATGCGCAGTGTTGGGTCCATACCCGGCGCAAGTTTCATGATGCGCGCATGGCAGAGCCCGTGGGCGCAGAGCAGGCCCTGAAGATGATTGGCAGCCTCTACGCCGTGGAAGACGCCATCCGTGCAGCTGCACTGAGTGGGGAAGCCAAGCGGGATTATCGCTTGACCCACACCAAACCGGTGGTAGATGCCTTCTTTGTCTGGGTAGATGAGATGTTCCGCAAGCAGGAATTCCTGCCCAGTAGTCCCCTCACCAAAGCGTTGTACTATGCCCGTGAGCGGGAGGCAGCCTTGCGCGTATTTCTGAACGATCCAGAAGTATCCCCGGATACCAACCATCTGGAACGCGCCCTGCGGGTGATTCCCATGGGCAAAAAGAATTGGAATTTCTGCTGGACCGAGGTGGGGGCAGAACTGGCAGGGGGGGGGCACAATCCCTGATCGTGACCTGCCGCTTGCAGGATATCGACCCCTATGACTACCTGGTGGATGTCCTGCAACGGGTGGGACAGCATCCTGCCAGCGAAGTGGCGCAATTGTGCCCTTGTGGCACGCAAAGCGCCCCAGACTGTGGAAACAGCACTTCGCCACCAATCCACTGCGTTCCGATCTCTATCCCCTCACCCACGTTCCCCACCCGTAACCCCTCCAAAATTTGATCTGGGGGGAGTATGCTGTGACCAGTGAGAATTGGAAATAACGCCGCTCAGTTACCGTTTACGGCTTACTCAACACATAGAACTGGACTCTGTGACAGGAAAGAGTTACATTATCACTTAGTATTACTATGTGATAAGAGGCCCACTATGGCAACGTCTCTCAAGATCGACGACACGCTGAAAAACCGTGTCCACCATCTGGCCGGCCAGCGCCACCGTTCGCCGCACTGGATCATGCTCGAAGCCATCCAGCAGTACGTCGAGCGCGAGGAAGCACGCGAGAGTTTCAAGCAGGAAGCCTTGGCCTCCTGGGCGGCCTACAAGGAAACTGGCCGGCATCTAACCTGCCAAGAAGTGCGCACTTGGTTGAACACCTGGGGCACCGAAGACGAAAGTGCGGTGCCTGTGTGCCACAAGTAATCGTCACCGAGGGCGCGGCCGAAGGCTTGGAGCGATGTCGGCAGTTCCTGGCAATTAAAGTTCCAGAAGCCACCAGACGGGCCGGACAGGCTATCGAGCGGCAATTCCTGCTGTTGGAGACGACCCCTGATATTGGCCGCCCGTTCTCTGAAATGCCCGAAATACGCGAGTTGGTAATTGCCTTCGGAGACTCCGGCTATGTGGCCCTGTACCGCCACGAACCGGCCGACGATGCGGTGTATGTTCTGGCTTTCCGACACCAGAAAGAGGCGCGCTACTGGTGATAGTTGACGTGTAGTCAAATAAAAACGCGGTTCCGGAAGTCCAGAACCGCGTTTTTATTAGCCCACCTTTAACGAAACAAACGAAAATACCGCCAATTTTTCCGAAGGAATTTCCATAATACATTGATTATAATGGTTTCATGTTTTTTGTTTTCGGGAAACCCCTTGTTTTTCTGGTAGCATCGTGGAATGTTTATTCGCCAAACCAGAACCAACAACAAAACCACCGGGGAATCTTACTTCACCCATCGGCTCGTGCGCACGGAGCGCATCGGTGGCAAGGTGCGTCAAATTACCTTGCTGAATCTGGGGATGAAATGGAGATTGCGTGATGGGAAAGGAGAAAGACGGCCGGGAAATTTCGGCGCAAAAGAAGGTGGAGATCAAACTGGTGGGTGAAGCACGTCAGTTCGAAACAGGCGGGCGCTCCGTGACCTTCGTGCCACTCAGCATCAAACGACGCCGCTACAGCAAAGTGCTGGTCCCGCCGCCGGGAAACAGCAGCGCCCAGGTAAAGTCATCATTTGATCTGCCCATGATCCGTACCCTGGGCAAGGCATTCTATTGGCAGAAATTGCTGGATACCGGCACGGTGGCCAATGCCACCGAACTGGCTCGACAACTGCGCTTGGAGCCCGGTTGGGTTGCCGAGGTGCTGAGGATGACCCGACTGGCGCCCGATATCGTGCAGGCCATCCTCGATGGGCACCAGCCACGCCACCTCAATCTTCATGCGGTGCGTGGACGGCAGACTGAAGTGCCAGTGATATGGGATGAGCAGCGAGTGCACTTTGGGTTTATGCGGTGAATTTATTCCATTCTTTGAAAAGAGGTTTGAATGGGAACCGCAACGGGTTGCTGCGGCAATATTTTTCGCCAAAAGATGGCGGAGTTGACTGATGTTACCCAGGAACAGGTGCGGTAGGCCGCTGATCGCCTCAATTATCGCCACCAGAAAAGTGATTGGATTCAGGCCATCATTTGAGTTATTCTTCGGGAATACGGTGCGTTACACCAAGTGGGATTTGGTGTTTCCCTTCGAACTTGAATGCGTGAGTTCAATCGTGCTACTTTGAGCAATTCTATAGACCGAATCGAATACGCACATGCCATCTAAGCCCTCGACAAAACACCCGGAAAACGCGGATATAAGCCTGCTGGCGGGCCTCCTTGGGTTTTCGGGGGGGTGATTGCTGCCACAAATCAAACAAACGGGCCAGGTTACCCGTTTGCTGAGCAAATTATCCGAGCCCTGAATCAGGCCGCTGTTGTAGCGGTGACCGATGCGCACGGCACCATCACCTATGTCAACGATCAGTTCTGTGCCATCAGTCAGTATTCGCGCGAAGAACTGCTGGAACAGAACCATCGGATAATCAATTCGGGATATCATCCTGCCGATTTTTTTCGTCAGATGTACCAGACCATTACTCATGGAGATGTAATGGCATGGGGAGGTGTGCAACAGAGCCAAGGATGGAAGTCTTTACTGGGTCAAGACGATCATTGTCCCATTCCTCGGGAAAAACGGCAAACCTAACCAGTATGTCGCGATCCGGGAAGATGTCACGTCATTGAAGCAGGGAAAAATCAGGATTGAACGGCTGTCAAAAATATATCGCGCACTTAGTGAAGTTAATCAGGCCATTGTGCGGATGGAGAATGAATCTTCATTGTTTCCGCTGGTATGTCGGATGACGGTTGATTTTGGTGACATGGCCCTGGCCTGGATTGGACGGCCGGATAAAACCAGCGAACGGCTTCAGCCGGTCACCTGCTATGGAAATCGTCAGGACTATCTTGATGGAATCGTTATTTCCTTGAACCCAAATTGTTCATTAGAGATTTTGGCTGATTTCTGGCAAACTACCAAGGCCATGGATTGTGGTGGTCTGGTTCGGTTAGGGCGGGTGGGTTTGGTAACTCACCCCAACCCTACACCTCTGGATGACCGAACGCCATCATGTTTCAAATTCCATTTTGGACAAGAGTGAGAAGAAGTATAATTTTGTATGAGCCCCTCTGAGACGCTATCTTTTCCTTGTATTCTTCGTGCCTGGAATGCGCATGAAAACGAGTTGCGCAACTACCTAAGACATCGCTCCAAAGACGCGCATCAGGCCGATGACTTGTTACAGGAGGTGTTCGTCAAGGCCATGCAACAAGGCAAACAGTTCTGCCTACTCGACAATGCCCGCGCGTGGCTGTTTCAGGTAGCGCGCAATGCGCTGGTCGATCATTTCCGGTTGAGACATGATGCAGTCGAATTGCCGGAAGACCTGCCGCAACCTAAACCGGCTCGCGAACCGATACAGGCGCTCAGTGCCTGCGTGGCACGCGTGCTGTCTGAACTCACACCGGAAGACCGCGATATCATTGAGCAATGCGACCTCGAAGGCGTGAAGCAAAAGGACTACGCTGCTACGCAGAATCTTTCCCTTGCTGCCGTCAAATCGCGACTGCTGCGCGCACGGGAACGGATGCGCGCCCGCATGAACACAGCCTGCCAGGTACGTTTCGACGAGCGTGGCCGCGTGACGGATCATGTTCAGCGCTGATCGGGTTGCATCCATAACCTGATCGAAAGAAAATCGCTGCATCCTTTTCCCGGTTCGTTCGTCTTCATAGTAGGAACACACCGACCCGGAGTAGAACGAATGCTTGCCAATACCTTGTCTCTTCCACGCCACAATCCGCGTGCCTTCCTGCTGATCGCCGCCGTGCTGTGGTTCATCCTCTACAAAACGCTGGAACCGCTATCGCATAGTCTGGTGGATATCCTGTCCGTCGAGCGCGGAAGCCATCTTTATGATTCACTGCAATTTTTCTTGTACGACACGCCCAAGGTATTGCTGTTGCTGGTCGGGATGGTGATGGTGATGGGCATGGTGAATTCTCATTTTACGCCTGAGCGCACCCGTGCGTTGCTTTCAGGGCGGCATGAAGGGGTGGGGAACATCATGGCTGCGCTGCTCGGCATCGTCACCCCATTTTGTTCCTGCTCTGCCGTACCGCTGTTTATCGGTTTCGTGCAGGCGGGCGTGCCGCTGGGTGTGACTTTTTCATTCCTGATATCAGCGCCCATGGTCAACGAGATTGCGCTGACCCTGTTGTTCGGTCTGTTCGGCTGGAAGATCGCTGCGCTGTATCTGGGGTTGGGATTGTCGATCGCCATCGTCGCCGGCTTTATCATCGGCAAGCTGAAAATGGAACATCACCTGGAAGACTGGGTGCGTAATATGGCCCATGTGCAGGCTACTGTCGGTGCAGATATGCTGACATTATCTGATCGCATTGATGCCGGGTTTGCCAGCGTGCGGGAGATCGTCGGCAAGGTGTGGCTTTATGTGCTGGCCGGTATCGCCATTGGTGCGGGAATCCACGGTTATGTGCCCGCGGAATTCATGGCAAGTTTTATGGGTAACGAGAACTGGTGGTCGGTCCCGCTCTCTGTATTGATTGGTGTTCCTTTATACAGCAATGCAGCCGGAATCATTCCTATTGTTGAGGCGCTATTGTCCAAGGGCGCATCATTGGGCACCGTGCTGGCCTTCATGATGAGCGTGATTGCGCTGTCTTTTCCGGAGATGGTGATCCTGCGCAAGGTGCTGAAACCCACATTGATCGCGACTTTTGTCGGCGTCGTGTCTGCCGGCATAGTCCTGGTCGGTTATGTGTTTAATGCGGTAGTGTGAAACTTCTAAAAAATGAAGGGGGTGGAAAATGCAACAATTCAACCTGAAGCAAATCCTGTGGGGCATGGTGCTAATAAGTTTAGCGACTGCTGCTAACGCCGATACCGATCCGACGACCAGCCCAGAGTATTGCGGAGGCTGCCATACCCGCATATACCAGGAGTGGCAGTCATCTGCGATGGGCAAGGACTTGGATAATTTCCATGTCTACCAGTTTTATACAGGAACCAACAGCAAAGGCAAAAGCGATGGAATTGGTTTTCAGCCTTTTACGCACGGAGAAAAGGGCGATTGTGCTGACTGCCATGTTCCGCAATTGACGCTGGATGAACACAAGAAGGGTCGCGAGGTTGATCTTGGAATAGCGATGAAGGAGAAGTTGGATCATGGTATTTCCTGTAATTACTGTCACACCATGGCGCATGCGGACATGAAGAAAAATGCGCAGGGCCGCTATGAGACCCGCATTTTTGATACCGTCACCCAGGGCGAAACGGGGACCAAATTAGGGCCGTTCAAGGGACTGAGATCGCCTGTGCATGCCACAAAATATAGCCCGATGTATCGGGAGAACAGCGAGTTTTGTGGAACATGCCACTTGAATCAGGAGAAATTTCTTTCAATCTCCACTTATGCGGACTGGAAAGAAGCCTATGATTTGGGGAAAACCAAAGACACCTGCCAGAGTTGCCACATGCCCCTGCATGAAGGCAAGACGGAACTTGTTGCGGGCGGTGAGTTGCGCGAAGGCGTGCGGGCTCATACCTTTATCGGCGCCAGCGACAAGGGGATGCTGGAAAAAGCCCTGAGCCTCAATCTTCAAACCCAGATTGTCGGCAATGAACTCGTGGTAACCACCACGGTGGAAAATGTGGGTGCCGGTCACCGCGTGCCTGGATCAGGGCCTATTCGAAATGTGATCCTCAAGGTGGATGCGACATTACCTGATGGCCGTGTACTCCGATATTCGGGCGACCCCAAGGGGCTACTGCCGCCATTGGCCGGCATGGGAAACACCAAGACAGGAAAACGTGACGCACTCGACTGGGCAGGCTTGCCGGGCAAGATGTACGCCAAGGTATACCAGTCGGCCGTCATGCCCAATGGCAAAAGGATGGTCGGCGTGGGCGGTTTTGCGGCCGACAGCATACTGTTCGATACGACATTGAAGCCACTTGAGCCGGACACAGCAGAATTCCGGTTTGCGTTGCCAGAATCAATGCAGGGCCAAGGGAAAATCCTGGTAAAGGCGACGCTCAGCTACCGTTGGGTGTTCAAACCCCTTGCAGACAGCAAAGGGTGGTCGGTGGATTATCGTCCAATGCGCGAGGCAAGTGAATCGGTTGCGTATTAATTTGAGACAGCTGAATGTTTTTAATGAAGAGGTGTCATTGTGTCATCTTGCGCCACACCGCCAACTGATGCGCCTGTGATCCGCCTCACTCTGGCGGGCACGGGCGAGCCGCTGTTGCGCATGGAGAAGCGCCTAACCTGTGCGGCAGGCGGTGCGGGTATCAGGCTGATGCTGGAGGTATGCAAGAATGTTGAGGCACTAGGTATTGCCTATGCGGATACGCCTGCGGTGCCGCATGAAGGAACGGTGATCTTCAGCGGATTGGCGCGCACCGAAGAGATTGAAGCACGGCTGAAACAATTGGTTTGAGTATCCGTTTGTGTTGCCCGGAATTTGGTGACACGCTTGAAGCAAGAGGGAACGTATCATGGAGATAAATCGCATCGTCAGTATCTTTGCTGGATTCATGGTCATGCTGAGCTTGGGGCTGGCCACTGGATGGGACAGGCAGACCTGTCGCATGCAAGTTGGTTATGGCTGACCTTGTTCGTGGGGTTCAACTTGTTCCAGATGGGATTCACCGGATTTTGTCCGCTGGTCAAGGTGCTGAATGCGCTCGGACTGCAAAAGGGCGAATGCTGCACTCCCTCAAAAGATGGCAAATCCTGCTGCTAAGTCTCAAGGAGCACAACATGAAAAACATCAAAGTTCTCGGCACAGGCTGTGCCAATTGCAAGACCACGATGAAACTGATCGAAGAAGCTGCGAAGGCAAAAGGCGTGGCGATCGATCTGGAAAAGATCGAAGACCTCCAGTCCATCATGTCCTACGGCGTGATGTCCACGCCGGGCGTCGTGGTAGATGGCAAGGTTGTGCATGCCGGCGGGGTGCCGAGCCGCGAAAAGATCGCAGGCTGGCTGTGAACGCCATGGATGGCACCGACCCCGCGGCATTCCATGCGCGATTGAAAGGCTCGTTCACGGGCATGCTGCAATGGCAACAACTCGACGCATTGTGGGGGAGAGTGCAAATCCGGCACATGGTATTTCTACCAGCTCGGGGAAGAACTGCCGACCGTAGCGCTGAGCGGCGATGAACTGGCGCGCCGCGTCGATGCGCTGGATGCGTTGCTGCGCAGGGATCATGGCTACAACTATTGCGGGATTGTCGTAAGCGTCCGGTTCAACGCCGAATTAGAAGCGGAAATTTCAAGGCGTTCAGCAAGCCATACTTTGATAATAGACTGCCGTGTAACGCCAAGTTTTTCTGCTTCTCGATCAAGAGAATCAATCATCCATGTAGGGAAATCCACATTGACGCGCCTTTGATTCAGCAATGCACGTTTTGCTTTGGATAAGTTCAAAGATGCGGTAATGTCAGCACCAGCATCAAACTGATTGTCAAAAGTTTTAGCTTTCATATAGTGTTACCTCCTCGGTTCGTGATCGACGAACAGAAATAAGCCGGATATTATTACCTCTGTAAGTGAGAATGGCTGACCAGTGCTTCCCGTTGATAAGTCCGATTACCAGAAAACGTGGCTCATCTTCTGTCTTTGCAGGAATTTCCAGTAACATCGGGTCATTCCACAACAACTGTGCATCAATAAAACTGATACCGTGTTTGGAAAGGTTCACCTGACTCTTGGACTCATCAAATTCAAAAATATGCATGGTATGAAAAATATACCATTATTGAATTTATTTCAAGTACGAAAAATAGCTTCTAACGTAGAAGTAACCGGCCTGCGCGGTTTTTCGCGCAGGTCCGCTCGAATGTAGTATTAGGGGGCGCATTGGTAGTGAGAACACGCAGCGCCCTCAAGAACTGAAGTGTTGAAGCATGAGATCGCCGTACCCCCCCCGGTGTCAGGAAAGATGTCGCGTCACCAGAATTGATTGAATTAATTTGGGACTGGGGAGGGCATATGGAGCGCTCACTGGTGTACCTGTCAAACCGTCCTATTGGGCACATGCATAACTCTTTGGCGGAAAAGGTGTTCTGCCTGTGCCAAATGTATGCGGTTCTCTATTATTTTTTGAGAACAGAGAGCAGGACAGGGTCGAACCGGGCGGGAAATGGTGCAATTTTTGGCTATCCGCTGGGTGGGTGGAACACGCAGAATGGGGCGGAAAGGCGCGTCCTTGGTGGAAACGGCCGAGAAGAAAAAGCCGACTGAGAACAGTCGGCTTAGGGTAAATGGTGGTGTAATCGCCGCTCGTTTCAAACCGCGTCTGTAATGCGATTGCGGAAATGTGCGGATTGGTGCGGAACGCTGCGGAATCAGCATGTTACTACCAGTCGCCCTTTGGGTTTTGCCGTCAATTAACGCTGTCCGCCTGTTCCGATCGGCCATCAGTTCGATTCCCATTAGCGCAATCGAACCCGCGTCCGCAATCAGATTGAAGTAAATCGTGCCGCACGCATCCCGCTCATCACCAACCTGCAGTAACCGGATCCAGCGGAAGCGTCGGGCGGAGAGCCGGTTGCCGGTGCGGATCGCGTTCCTATATTTCGTCTATCTATTGCATTCGACGAAATATAGGAACATATTGCGGTCGACCACGAATGATGTCACGCCGCCTAGGCGGATGGGATTCTCCTTTGTTTAAAAATTTAGTATGATGGTGGTTATTTTAAACCAAACCCAAGGAGGTGTCATGATTGCAGATCGCATTCGTCAAGCACGATTAGCGGCAGGTTTAACCCTGGGTGCATTGGGTGAACAGGTGGGTGTTTCTCACACCGCCATCCAGAAGTACGAGAAGGGTCTTCTGACGCCCTCGTCGACTCAGTTGCTCAAGCTGGCCCGCGCCTGCGACATTCGGACCGAGTACTTCTTTCGCACGCATACGGTCGAACTACTGCAGCCCGAGTTCCGCAAGCTCTCGACCTTTGGCAAGACGGCGCAGGATGCGCTGAAGATCAAGGTTGTCGAGTTGGTGGAAAAGCGCGTGGAGTTGCTCGGCGCTTTTCCCGAACTACCCTTTCCTGCGTTTGCATCGCCCAGGAATCTGCCTGAGCACATCGCCTCGCTGGACGAGATCGATGCGTTCACGGATACGGTCCGCAACGCTTGGCAGTTGGGGTTGAACCCGATTGCTGACCTCACAGACACCCTCGAAGGCCTTGGCTTGCTGGTCATCGTGGTTGATGAAGAGAACCCGGGCTTCTCTGGCTTGACGGCCAAGGCACGAACCGAAGATGGCCGTGAATATCCGGTCGTGGCTGTTTCCAAACGCTGGCCCGGTGATCGGCAGCGGTTCACGCTGGTGCATGAGCTAGGGCATCTGCTGTTCGAAGGACGACTAGCCGACGGCATCGACGAAGAAAAAGTCTGCGACCGTTTCGCCGGTGCATTCCTGGCTCCGCGTGTCGCGGTACTTCAGTTGCTTGGTGCACAACGTCATGCGCTGGAATGGCAAGAGCTGTATGTGCTCAAACACGAGTTCGGTCTGTCGATGGCAGGGTGGTTACAGCGCGCCAAACAGTGTGGCGTGATCACCGAGGCTGCTCACCTTTCGATGGTCAAGCGGTTTTCCGCAAAGGGCTGGCGCAAGAACGAGCCGGGCGACCCGCTGCCGCAAGAGCAGCCACGACTGTTTGATCAGTTGGTGTACCGCGCCTTGGCCGAGCAATACATTTCCGAAGGCAAGGCGGCGGAACTGCTGGGCATCCCGATGATGCGCTTCCACAAAGAACGTCAGTTGGAGTCATCGGATGCGGTTGCTCATCAGTGATACCAACATCTTAATTGATATGGAAGCGGGAGCGTTGATGGAGACGCTCTTCCAGCTTCCGATGCAGTTCGGCATCCCTGATCTGCTGTACTACGAAGAAATTGAACCGGGTAGTTCAGGCCTTGAAGCCCTGGGCTTGCTGGTCATGGAGGTCAGTGGCGACTTCGTGGAGTATGCTCAGCAGTTGCCAGGCCAGCACAACCATCTGCTTCCGGCGAAAAATGGACCAAAGCCCAGTCACAACGACTACTTGGCACTGGCGCTTGCGAAGCAGGAGGCCTGCACCCTACTCACGGGCGACACCAATTTGCGGATTGTTGCTAACAAGGAGCAGGTCAACGTCATGGGTACCATCGGACTGCTGTGCGCCATGATCGAGAACCAGTTGCTGACAGTCGACGACGCCTTCAAGGTACTCGACCGAATGAAGTCTGGCAAGCGACGGCTGCCCTGGACAGAAGCCGAAAAAGTGCTGAACGCACTGCGCTGATCGGGTGCGGGCCATCGGCAGCTAACACCATCGGTAGCCAACTACTGCAGGCCAGTTGGCTCTAGTCTTAACATGCCATATCTAGTGGCTGTAAGCAGGGGTTAAAAAGCGCGTAAATCTGGGGATAAGACGCGGATTGGTGAGGCTATGCATTTTTGACTGCCGTGCCAACCTCGAGCACTCCCCCGCGCAGTAACATTGACCACGATCACAGGAACGACAGATAAAAACCTGACAAGAACACCTTGCACAGAGAAATAAACGACCCAACACCACCAGCTCCTTGAAATTCAAAGAACTGGACACCCTCATCCATCAGTGTCAAACTTGCTCTGCCTGCAATGGGCAGAGTTGGTTGCGCGGGTCCGACGACGATCTGCCAAGAAGGTGACGGATCCGCGCCAGCCCTCTAGAAAAAATCCTTTCTACCCCAT